>CAZXDB010000019.1:0-23377 GCA_964639465.1 uncultured Bifidobacterium sp.
CGTCCCTTAGGAGGCACTCGTTCTATCCATTGAACTACGGCGAGACGGGGCGTGACTCGGCAGGATTATAGCCGACAGCCGTTGCCGCGTTGGACGCCCCAGTGCGTTGGACCAGAGAAGCAACAGGCGGTAACACACTGTGTCGAGATCAACCGATCGTCAGCCAATAGTTCAACCTGACATTCAAAGCGTGTCGTTCAACCATAGCCGTTCCTGCGCCTATGAACGTTGTAGTTTCATGTCACGGGCAGATGATCGGTAAAATGATGGCTTCTTCAGTTTTCAGGCGCCCTTTCCGGGCTGCCCATCATCATGGCAGTGATTTCTCTGAGCAATGCGCAGCTCGCATTCGGGCATGTTGCGTTACTCGACAATACCGAGTTTTCTCTGGAGGCAGGTGAGCGTGTCGGTCTGATTGGCCGAAACGGTACTGGTAAATCGTCGCTTCTCAAAATCTTCGCAGGGATCGCGCGGCTGGATGACGGCTTGCTGACGTTTCAGCAGGGCTTGCGCATTGCCTATGTCGAGCAGGAACCGGTATTTGATCCGAGCGGCTCGGTATTTGATTCGGTCGCTGATGGAATGGCCGAGACCCGGAATTTGCTTGAGGAATACGATCAGTTAGTCGCTGGTATGGGTTCGGGTGACGATCAGATACTGATGGATCGCATGCAGCAGGTGCAGATGCAACTCGATCTGGTCGATGGCTGGAATTTCTCGAACCGGGTGCAAACGACGCTGCAAAAACTCAGTCTGGACGGTGAGCGGCAGATCCATACACTTTCCGGTGGCATGAAAAAGCGGGTGGCACTGGCGCGCGCGCTGGTGTCAGCGCCTGACGTGCTGATACTGGATGAGCCCACGAACCATCTGGATTTTTCTTCGATTGCCTGGCTGGAGGCACTGCTGCGCGATTTTCGTGGCAGCGTACTGTTCATTACCCACGACCGCAGCTTTCTCGATAACGTGGCGACGAGAATTGTCGAGCTTGATCGCGGTCGTCTGCGTTCTTATCCCGGAAATTTCACCGCGTATCAACTGCGCAAGTCCGAGCAGCTGGCGATTGAAGCGATTGAGAACGCGAAGTTCGACAAGGTGCTGGCGCAGGAAGAAGTCTGGATACGCAAAGGGGTTGAAGCACGACGCACGCGCAACGAAGGTCGGGTACGACGGCTTGAGCAGTTACGTCTGGAGCGTGCCAGCCGACGTGATCAGCAGGGTCAGGTTCGTATGGATGTGGCAGCGACCGAGCGCTCCGGAAAAATTGTCGCTGAGCTGACGGATGTGAGCAAAGCTTATGGCGAAAAAATCATTGTGCGTCACCTGGAGGCGACGATTCTTCGGGGTGATAAGGTTGGACTGATCGGGGTTAACGGAGCTGGCAAGACAACCTTGCTCAAGTTGATCCTCGGTCAGGAGCAACCCGACACCGGGACTGTGAAGCAAGGCAGCAAGCTGCAGATTGCCTATTTTGACCAGATGCGTGAGCAACTAAATGACCAGGCCAGTCTGGCTGACACGATTGCGCCCGGCAGTGACTGGGTTGATGTCAATGGTCAGCGCAAGCACGTGATGACTTATCTGGGTGATTTTCTGTTTGCGCCTGAGCGTGCGCGCTCACCGGTTTCCAGCCTCTCCGGTGGTGAGCGCAATCGTTTGCTGCTGGCGAGGCTGTTCGCAAAGCCGGCGAACGTGCTGGTACTGGATGAACCGACCAATGATCTGGATATCGACACGCTGGAATTGCTGGAGCAGTTACTTGAGGAATATACAGGTACCGTTTTCCTGGTCAGTCACGACCGTACTTTTCTCGACAATGTGGTCACGCAGGTGATCGTCGCTGAAGGTGAGGGCGTATGGCGCGAGTACATCGGTGGTTATTCCGATTGGGAGCGTGTACGTGGTCGCCAGTCTGCTGCTGAGACGTCCCGACCTGCGCTCAAATCCGCCGCTACACCAGCCGCTGCAAGTCCGGACGCGTCTGCTGTCACCAAAGAAAAGCCTAAAAAGCTCAGCTTCAAAGAACAAAGGGAGCTGGATCAGCTGCCGGAATTGATTGCGAAGCTGGAGGCTGAGCAGACTGAAATTTCAGCGAAGCTCGCTGATGCCGACTTGTACCGTACCCAACCTGAGCAGGCACAAAAGCTGAATCAGCGTTTCGCCGAAATTGATGAGCAACTGATGTCGGCACTGGAGCGCTGGGAGGCGATGGAACTTCGCACGAAGACATGAGCGGTAAACTGCCCGTCGTGGCGGGAATTGTACGCACTCGCGTCCCTGAAATGTCGTTTAATTGAGTTTTCGGCTAGCGGCACGCAATTGCGGCAGACGCATTCGTAACAACTCTGCATCCGTCGCTTGCGGACATTCAGCAAGATAGGCTTCAATATCCTGCAATGCAGCCTGTGGGCAATCGAGATTGGCGTAAGCAAGGCCGCGGTCACGTCGCTCTTCGATTTCATCCGGCAAAAGAATGACCAGTTTTTGCTGCACATTCAGGAATTCTTTCCAGTGCGGATGCTCTGCGTACACTGCTTTGAGATTACGCAGCATGCGAACCAGAATGCTGCGCTCGCTGGTGCTGGCAAGGTAGCTAGCCAGTGGCGGATCATCGGGGTTGCGGCCATTGACGAAATAGGGTTCCAGTCGTTCTTCGATTTCCTCTCGCGATAAACTTGCGCCGTTAAAAGGGTCAAGAATGATGTCACCGCTTTTGACGGTTAACTTCATCAGAAAATGTCCGGGGAATGAAATACCTTTCACATCCAGGCCGATCTGCTGGGCCAGCTCCATGTAGATCACCGCCAGCGAGATTGGAATCCCGCGACGCGTCGAGATGACTTTGTGCAGATAGCTGTTGTCGGGATTGTAGTAGTCGTTGAAGTTTCCAGAGAAGCCCAGCTCCTGGTAAAAAAAATTATTCAGCAGACGAAGTTTGGGTATGGGTGCGATATCTGCCGGCAGACGACGTTTGAGTCTAATAGCAAATTTGTCGATATCGGTCACGCAGGCAATGAGATCGAGCGGGTGATCATCATCCTGCGCGATACACAGCGCGGCCTCGAACAGCGGGATATGCGCATCTTCCTGTACCAGCGAAGCGAAGTAGTCATTGGATTTGATCATCGCCAGCCCATTCAGCCCGATTCACGTTTGAAATCAGCAAACCGGAAACCCATCAATGCCAACGCAGCGAAATAACTGCCCGCGCAAACGATCATGACCAGCAGTAAGGCGCCGACACGTACCATCGGTGTGGACTGCAATGCGATCCAGTCAAAACGCGCAGTGATCCACAGGCCAATGCCTGCCAGCAGGAACAGCGCGCCGGTGACGCGAACAAGGAACGCAGGCCAACCCGCGCGCGGCATATAGATGCCTTTGCGGCGAAGGCCAATGTATAAAAAGAGTGCATTCAGCGTTGCCCCCAATCCTATCGACAGTGCGAGACCCGCATGGGCAATCAAGGGCACGAAGACAATGTTCATCAGTTGTGTGACGATCAGTACGCCGATACCGATCTTGACGGGCGTACGGATATCCTGTTTTGCGTAAAAGCCGGGTGCAAGTATTTTGACCAGTATCAGACCCATCAGGCCGACACCATAAGCAACTAGGGCTCTGGAAGTCATGGTGACTGACAGGGCGTCAAATTTCCCGTAATGAAAAAGCGTTGTCGTTATGGGTTCAGATAAAACCATGAGCGCAATAGCGGCGGGTGTGGCAAGCAAAATAGTGAGCCTGAGACCCCAATCCAGCAAGGAGGAATATTCTCCGTTGTCGCCACAGGCATGCGCTTTTGACAAGCTGGGTAAAAGAATAGTGCCCAACGCCACACCGAGCAGCCCAGTCGGCAGTTCCATCAGGCGATCTGCATAGGACAGCCAGGACACGCTGCCGTCCTGCAAATGAGAGGCGATATTGGTGTTGATGATCAGGCTGATCTGTGCGGCAGACACGGCGAAGGTTGCTGGCAGCATTTGTTTCAGTACCCGGCGCACGCCCGGGTCTCTGAGTGCTGCTATCGGGTTGATCCCGATGCGTGGCAGCATGCCGACTTTGCGCAAGGCGGGTATTTGAAACCATAACTGCAACGCACCGCCGATGAAAACAGCGATCGCCAGCGCATATACGGGTTGCGGCAGATATGGTGCGAGAAAGAGCGCGCCCGCGATAAAGGTCAGATTCAGGAGCACTGGTGTGAACGCAGGAATACGAAACTCCTGCCATGTATTCAGGATGCCGCCTGCCAGTGCGACCAGCGACATGAATAGGATGTAGGGAAACATGATCTGCGTCATTGTGACCGACAGCGACATCGCGAGCGGGTCTGCACTGAAGCCGCTGGCCATCAGCAAAACAATCGCCGGTGCGCCAATGACGCCCAGTACGGTAACGACAAGCAGGGCCCAGAACATCACGGTGGCAACGTGATCGGTGAGGGTGCGCGTGGCCCGGTTACCTTGCTGGTTCTTGTATTCGGCCAGAATCGGCACGAACGCCTGGGAGAATGCGCCCTCAGCGAAGAGCCGGCGCAGGAGATTGGGAATGCGGAAGGCGACGAAAAAGGCATCGGTATAAACTGACGCGCCAAAGGTTCGCGCGATCAGGAACTCGCGGATCAGCCCGGTGATGCGTGAGAGCATCGTCATGCCAGAAACGGTGGCCAGCGTTTTATGCAAGTTCATGGCGAACGATTATAGCTGGAGGTTCAGCGCATATCGGATAGAAAATTGCTTTATTGAAAATAATCCCGGCATGATTTTTCTGCAGACTCGCGGTGCAGGCGGGTACATACAGAGTTTGTCGCAGAGGCAAAAACCCGCTATAATCGCGGTCTTTCGAATTCCGCCCGGGGCAAGCCCTCGAGCCCCATTGTCAGGAAATTAGTCATGGCCAATACAGCACAGGCGCGCAAGCGTGCCCGGCAAGCAGTTAAACTGAACGAGCACAATTCCAGCCAGCGCTCTACGCTGCGCACTGCCATCAAGGCGGTCCGCAAGGCGATCGAAGCCGGCGACAAGGCAGCGGCCTCCGCAGTCTTTAAGGCATCCGTGTCCGTGATCGATCGTATTGCTGACAAGAAGATCGTTCACAAAAACAAGGCCGCCCGCCACAAGAGCCGCCTGTCTGCTGCGATCAAAGCACTGGCTTGAGGTCTGTGTTGTGCGATCCCCGACTGTTTAGGCAGTCCGACCACCGAGTGTGAAAGCCGTAAGGCCTGCGAACCTCCAGCGACTGCTGCAACGGGCGTCTGCGACGCAGGTCCCAAAACCGAAGCCGTAACCCGAAGCCCGTCTGATGCAATTCAGGCGGGTTTTTTTATGGCGGCAAGCCCGTGACCTGTATGCCCGGGCGGATGTTCTTCTGTCTGAACCATCCCTGATTCATTTCGAGCGCATAACGCGCAGGTTTTTTTGCGCAGTGCGCATTGAGCGTTTGGGGCTGCATATCTTCGATGTTGATGATGCGCCCTTTTTCATCGATGAAAGCGACAGACAGCGGAAGCAGTGTGTTCTTCATCCACATGCAGATATGTCGTGTTTCCGGAAAGCGGAACACCATGCCTTCGCCGGGGGGCATTTTTTCGCGGAACATCAGGCCCTGCGCACGCTGTACATCGCTGACAGCGACTTCTGCCTTGATAAGGTGAATGCCAATGCTGAGTGTCGTCACAGGAAATGCCTGTTGCGCATGGCTCAACGGGGCAAGGGCAGTAGCGGTCCAGACGGTAATACAGAGAAAAAGGCTTTTCATGGTGAGTTGCAGATTGCGATGGCAGCGCGATTGTAAACTGCGCCCGGAACTCAGCGAGCCGCTTGCCACGCAGTTTCGCCGACATCCCGCCATTCGCCAGGTAACAGCGGGTGTGTCGCCAAAGAAAAAGGGCCCATTCCGCTGCGCACCAGCCTCAGCGTTGGCAGACCGACTGATGCAGTCATGCGCCGCACCTGACGGTTTTTCCCCTCGATAAGGGTAATCGCCAGCCAAGAGGTTGGAATATGCGCCCGCTCTCGGACCGGGGGATTGCGCTCCCAAAGCCAGTGGGGCGGCTCGATGCGCGAGGCGCGGCAACCCAAGGTAATGAAATCGCCGAGGTCAAGCGGCGTTCTCAGTTGTTGCAGCTGTTCCGGGGTGGCGACTCCCTCGACTTGCGCCAGATAAGTCTTCTCTTTTTTGCTGTCCGGGTGGCTGATGTCATGCTGCAGGCTGCCATTGTCCGTCAGTAACATCAGCCCCTCGCTGTCCGCATCCAGCCGACCTGCTGGATAAATGTCGGGCTGATTAAGATAGTCTGCCAACGTGGGGCGTGATGCATGTGCCGAGAATTGGCTCATCACACCATGCGGTTTGTTAAAAAGAATAAGGGACATCCGGGGTCTCCGAGGCCTTTCTGGGCCCGTATTTCTGTGGCACGAAGCGAAATTCTAGTGCATAATACGAAATCTAGTCTTATGTCTTATATAAGACTTCGCGGCTTTTTGTCAAAGCTGCATAGTCATTGCATCAAGGTGCTTTGTTCTGAACAAAACCCCAACTACAATCTTTTTCGTCCGCCCAATTTCGGAGATAACGATGTACCAACATATCAAAGTACCCGCCGATGGTCAGAAAATTTCGGTCAATCCTGATTATTCTCTGAACGTACCTGACAATCCGATCATTCCTTACATCGAGGGTGATGGTACGGGAGTGGACATCAGCCCGGTGATGATCAAGGTCATTGATGCGGCGGTAAAGAAGGCCTACGGCGGCAAACGCAAGATTAGCTGGATGGAAATTTATGCGGGTGAGAAGTCGACCATGGTCTACGGCCCCGATGTCTGGCTGCCTGAGGAAACGCTCAAGGTCCTAAAAGATTACGTGGTGTCGATCAAGGGTCCGCTGACGACACCCGTCGGCGGCGGTATCCGCTCGCTGAACGTGGCGCTCCGTCAGGAGCTCGATCTTTATGTTTGTTTGCGTCCCGTGCGTTATTTCAAGGGCGTGCCGTCACCGTTGCGCGAGCCCGAGAAGACCGACATGGTGATTTTCCGTGAAAACTCGGAAGATATTTACGCCGGTATCGAGTGGCAAGAGGGTACTGAGGGCGTAAAGAAAGTCATTGATTTCCTGGTCAAGGAAATGGGTGTGAAAAAGATTCGCTTCCCGCAAACTTCAGGCATCGGCATCAAGCCGGTCTCCCGCGAAGGTACAGAGCGTCTGGTTCGCAAAGCTATTCAGTACGCGATCGACAATGACAAGCCTTCCGTGACGATCGTCCACAAAGGCAACATCATGAAATACACCGAAGGTGGATTCCGTGATTGGGCTTATGAGCTGGCACAAAAAGAATTTGGTGCGCAGCTCATTGATGGCGGTCCGTGGTGCACCTTCAAGAATCCCAAGACCGGTAAAGACATTATCGTCAAGGACTCGATCGCGGATGCCTTCCTGCAGCAAATCTTGTTGCGTCCGAACGAGTACAGCGTGATCGCGACGCTGAACCTCAATGGCGACTATATTTCAGACGCACTGGCAGCGCAGGTGGGCGGCATTGGTATTGCCCCGGGCGCCAACCTGTCCGATTCGGTGGCCATGTTCGAAGCCACTCATGGCACAGCACCGAAGTACGCCGGCAAAGATTATGTAAACCCCGGGTCCCTGATTCTGTCAGCAGAAATGATGCTGCGTCACATGGGTTGGTTTGAGGCGGCAGATCTGGTGATTACATCGATGGAAAAGTCGATTTCATCCAAGCAAGTTACCTACGACTTTGCGCGGCTGATGGACGGCGCGACCCAGATGTCGTGCTCAGGCTTTGGCGATGTCATGATTGCCCACATGTAAGGCTTTGAGCCTGATAAAAAAGCCGGAGCGATCCGGCTTTTTTATGGCTCAAGCCTTAACAAACAGACAGTGACCTGAATCTATCCTGATCCTTAGAGCCTATGAAGCCAGTGGGCAATAAAAAACCCCCGGTTTTGTCGGGGGTTTTGAGGAGCCTAACGGTAATCAGGCGTTTTGGATGTTGGAAGCTTGCTTGCCTTTAGGGCCTTGCGTTACTTCAAACTGAACTTTCTGTCCCTCTTTGAGGGTTTTGAAGCCATTCATTTGAATCGCCGAGAAGTGTGCGAACAGATCTTCGCCACCATCATCCGGAGTGATAAAACCGAAGCCCTTGGCATCGTTAAACCACTTCACTGTACCTGTTGCCATAAAAGCGTTTTCCCAAATTTGACCAATCACACGAGCCCTAGAAGCAAGAAGCTCGCATAATGCTGCCCCCTCTCATATTGCTCCTCCATAATCAACCGGTGCAAAAGAGCACATATTGATCTTTTGCATTGTTCGCGCAAAAAATAGAAAAGTCAAGTTAATTGCCAAAACGACTAGATTGTGACCGCTGGCGAGGATATTCAGCGGACTCCATCTCGGGTGGGAAAGCCCCCACCTGCGCGGCATCAGGATTCGGCGTAATATCAATGACTGGCGCGGATATCCTTGGCATAACCGGTTACGCACCAGCATAGGGGCAATAGAATAGAAGCATGGCAACTAACGACGAGAATGGCACACTCCTGATTCCCAAGGAGAAAAAGGCGGCGGTTAAACCGCCGTCGATGTATCAGGTTTTGCTGCTCAATGATGATTACACCCCGATGGAGTTTGTCGTGGCCATCATTCAGGAATATTTCAACAAGGACCGGGAAACCGCGACCCAGATAATGTTGAAAGTGCATCGCGATGGTAAAGGCATGTGCGGGGTGTATCCTAAAGATATAGCCAGTACTAAAGTTGAACTCGTATTAACCCACGCTCGGAAGGCGGGACACCCGCTTCAGTGCGTGATGGAGGAAGCATGATTGCTCAGGAACTCGAAGTTAGTTTGCATATGGCTTTTGTCGAGGCGAGACAGGCTCGACATGAGTTCATTACCGTTGAGCATCTGCTGCTCGCGCTGCTGGACAATCCATCCGCAGCAGAAGTGCTCAGAGCTTGCGCAGTCAATATTGATGACCTGCGAAAGACACTGACCAACTTCATCAATGACAATACACCGACGGTGCCGGGCACCAGCGAAGTGGACACGCAGCCGACACTGGGTTTCCAGCGCGTGATTCAGCGCGCAATCATGCACGTGCAGTCTGCATCCAACGGCAAGAAAGAAGTCACCGGTGCGAATGTGCTGGTGGCCATCTTTGGCGAGAAGGATTCTCACGCTGTGTATTACCTGCATCAGCAGGGTGTCACACGTCTGGATGTCGTGAACTTCATCTCGCACGGCGTGCGCAAAGATCAGCAGTCCGAGCCTCAAAAAGCGTCCGAGGGCGTGGAGGAAGGTGCCGCCGAAACTCAACAGAAAGAAAGTGCGCTTGATCAGTTCACGCAAAATCTGAACAAGCTCGCCGCCGAAGGCAAGATCGATCCGCTGATTGGTCGAGAGGCCGAAGTCGAGCGCGTGATTCAGACGCTATGCCGCCGCCGCAAGAACAATCCTCTGCTGGTTGGCGAAGCTGGTGTTGGCAAGACCGCGATTGCCGAAGGTCTGGCCTGGCGTGTGACGCAGGGCGATGTCCCGGAGATTTTGCAAAACGCCGTGGTCTACTCGCTTGACATGGGCGCGCTGCTGGCCGGCACCAAGTATCGCGGCGATTTCGAGCAGCGTCTGAAAGCGGTGCTCAAGCAGATGAAGAACAACCCGAACGGGATTTTGTTTATCGATGAAATCCACACCATCATTGGTGCCGGTTCGGCATCGGGCGGCACGCTGGATGCATCGAACTTGCTCAAGCCTGCCTTGTCGAGCGGTCAGCTGAAATGCATTGGTGCAACCACGTTCAACGAATTCCGCGGCGTCTTCGAAAAAGACCATGCGCTGTCGCGTCGCTTCCAGAAGATCGATGTCAATGAGCCGACCGTCGAGCAGACCGTGCAGATTTTGCGCGGGCTGAAATCACGATTTGAAGAACACCACGGCGTTAAATATTCAGCGCTGGCGCTGACTACAGCGGCCGAGCTCGCTGCGCGGTTCATCAATGATCGTCATCTGCCTGACAAGGCGATTGATGTGATTGACGAGGCGGGCGCAGCGCAACGCATTCTGCCAAAATCCAAACAGAAAAAAACCATCGGCAAGCCCGAGATCGAGGACATCATTTCCAAGATCGCGCGTATCCCGCCGCAGTCGGTTAATCAAGATGACCGTACGAAGTTGCAGACCATCGATCGTGACCTCAAAAATGTCGTATTCGGACAGGATCCTGCAATTGAAGCACTGGCGGCTGCGATCAAGATGGCGCGCGCCGGTCTCGGTAAAACAGACAAGCCCATCGGCTCTTTCCTTTTCTCCGGTCCGACCGGCGTGGGCAAGACCGAGGTCGCCAAGCAGCTGGCATTTATCCTCGGCATCGAGCTGATTCGCTTCGATATGTCCGAGTATATGGAGCGGCATGCAGTAAGCCGCCTGATTGGTGCGCCACCAGGTTATGTGGGTTTTGATCAGGGTGGTTTGCTGACCGAAGCGATTACGAAGAAGCCACATGCCGTGCTGCTGCTCGACGAAATCGAAAAAGCGCATCCGGATGTGTTCAACATTCTGTTGCAGGTGATGGATCACGGCACGCTGACTGACAACAATGGTCGCAAGGCGGACTTCCGTAATGTGATCATCATCATGACGACCAATGCCGGTGCGGAAAGTCTGCAAAAGCGCTCGATGGGTTTCACCGAGACCAAGCAGGCGGGCGACGAAATGGCCGACATCAAGCGCATGTTCACGCCGGAGTTCCGCAACCGTCTGGATTCGATCATCAGTTTCCGTGCGCTGGACGAGGACATCATCCTGCGTGTGGTCGACAAGTTCCTGATGCAACTCGAAGAGCAATTGCACGAGAAGAAAGTGGAGGCTGTATTCAGCGAAAAGCTGCGCCAGTTCCTCGGCAAGAAGGGCTTTGATCCGTTGATGGGTGCGCGCCCGATGTCACGTCTGATTCAAGACATGATTCGCAAGGCGCTGGCCGATGAGCTGTTGTTTGGTAGGCTCGTCACAGGTGGTCGGGTTAATGTGGATCTCGACGACGGGGAGCACATCCGTCTTGAGTTCGTCGAGGGCGACACGCCACCACCGGCTGCTCCGCCGCAAGAGGCTGCTGAGGTCGAGTAAATGCGGCTGCAGTAAATGAAACAGGGCCCCGCTTTCGCCGGGGCCCTGTTTCATTTGGGTGCTGGTTATTTGTTGCGCGATTTTTTCGGTCAACCGCCGAGATATTGCGGACCGCCATCGTTCATGGCACCAGCGCTTTTTTGGCTGCCTGCTTTTGACGAATTTCGGTCAGTGTGCTTTGTATCAGCAGCCGGCGTTCTGGCGTCCACGGATGCAGCGCAGTGTAGGCATTGGTCTGAGATGCCGGAAAAGCCTGCGCGATTTTCTCCATCGTTCGTTCAGCCGTGGCGGGCTCATAGCCTGCCCGCACAAGCAGATACATCGCTAGTCGATCAGCCTCCAAATCCAGCTTCGCGGGTAGCGGACGCAAACCGCCACGACCCGATAGTGCGGCCGGGTCTGGCTGCAGTGGCAGCAGCGCATCGATCACACTGGCGGTAGTGGCCGTCATTTGCAGCGCTGCCGCGTGCTGCAAAACATTGTGGGCGATCTCGCGGGCGAGGATCACCGCCAACGCTTCATCATTGCCGAGAAAATCGAGCATGCCACGGGTGACCATAATCCGACGGCCATCCGCATAAGCATTCACCTGAGACGTATGACCGATCTCCAGTGAAAACGCACAGGCGGTGGTCAGCGGAACGTTCAGCTTGAGCGGTTGGCCCTGACGCAAGACCGAAACCGTAACATCGACCGCGTTCTTCAGCAGGGGTGCGATCAGTCGTGCTGCCTCGGTTTCTGCTTGTGCACCCAGCGGCAGCGGCTGCTCTTGTATGGCGACAAGAACGTCACCGGGTCGTATACCGGAACGCATCGCACCACTCCCGTCCAGCACCTGCATGATGCGCAGTCGCTCATCCAGTCTGAGCAGGGACTCGGCAGCGGGTGCGAGTTCGGCAGGATAGGAGTGTCGGTTTTTTGCAGTGAATCCGAGCAGGGGTCGCGCCTGAGATCGGCAGAGCGGGGCATTTTTGACCATCAGCGGTGCGGCGACGCGATAAATCCGCTCTTGTCGCGCGACCAGCAAGGACAGAGCCGAACTGTTTTCGGTGGGTCGAACTGGTTTGTCTGGTTCGGTCGATCGGATTGATTTGTCCGGTTCAGTCGGCGCGGGTTTGCTGACAGGGACGGTGCCGCAGGCCGCAAGCAGCGTACAGACTGCCAGCAGACGCAGGATCAACTTCGCTTCTGTCACCGTGCTGCTGACTCCGGAAAATATCATCCCGCCTCCCTTGCATTCCTCAGCCTATTTTTTTCCTGTGCTGCCAAAGCCGCCTTCCCCACGCTCGCTGCTTTCGAAGGCGTCAACGATATCGAATGCTACCTGCATCACGGGCACAATGACCAGCTGGGCCAGACGTTCCATCGGGTTTAACACAAAGCTTGTGCTGCCGCGATTCCAGGTGGAGACCATCAGTTCGCCCTGATAATCCGAATCAATCAACCCCACGAGATTGCCGAGCACGATACCGTGTTTGTGACCGAGTCCGCTTCTGGGCAGAATCATGGCGGCATAGGCCGGGTCACCAATGTGAATGGCCAGCCCGGTCGGCACCAGATGCGTGCTGCCCGGCTCGATCGTGATGGGCTCTTTCAGGCAAGCGCGCAGATCCAGTCCGGCGCTGCCGGGCGTGGCGTAGGCAGGCATTTGTTCATGCAGGCGGGGATCGAGAATTTTGACCGCGATTTTTTTCATGGTGTCAGAAAACGAAAAGGAAAAGTGAAAAGAACAGGCAAGATAAAAAACAAACCGAAAAATATAACGAGTGAGCGCTGAAAATTTGCAAGCAGATGACCGGACCGATTAGAGGCGACGGGCGATTTCTGCGATCAGCGCCACGGCAAGACTGTCTTTACTGGCGCGCGGAAGCGCATGATGACCGTGCGTATCGAACAGCACAATCTCATTGTCATCCTTGCCGAAAGTCTGGTGACCAATATTTCCGACCAGCAGAGGAATGTTTTTTCGCTCCCGCTTTGCGGCACCGTGTGCCAGCAGATCATCGGACTCGGCGGCGAAGCCGACGCAAAACGGTGGCGCGGGCAGTGCCGCAACCGAGGCCAGAATGTCGGGGTTGGTTTCGAATTGAAGTGCAGGTGGTGTTGCATCCTGCTTTTTGATCTTTTGCGTACTGATCTCGGCGACACGCCAGTCTGCCACTGCTGCCACCGCAATGAACACCGCCTGTCCTTTGACATGGGCCATCACGGCCTCATGCATCTCGCGCGCAGTTGTTACGGCAATGCAGCGAACACCGAGAGGTACCGCGAGCGCTGTTGGGCCGGACACCAGCGTGACGATGGCTCCCGCAGCTTGCGCCGCACGTGCCAGTGCATAGCCCATCTTTCCCGAGGAGAGATTGGTAATGCCGCGCACCGGATCGATCGGTTCAAAGGTTGGGCCTGCCGTGATCAGCACCCGTTTGCCTGACAAGATCTTGGGCTGAAAAAATGCATGCAGTGTTTCCATCAATTGCTCGGGTTCGAGCATGCGACCGGGGCCGGTTTCGCCGCAGGCCTGGTCGCCGTTTGCCGGACCCATCAAGGTGACGCCATCGTCGATGAGCTGCCCGACGTTGCGCTGGGTCGCAGGTTTCTCCCACATCTCCACATTCATCGCCGGTGCAACCAGTAGAGGTACGCTCGCTGGTCGCGCAAGACACAAGGTGGATAACAAATCATCCGCCGCGCCATGTACCAGTTTGCGCATGAAATCTGCCGAGCAGGGCGCAATCATGATCGCATCCGCTTCTCTCGACAGATCAATGTGAGCCATGTTGTTGTGGATACGGCTGTCCCACTGATCGGTGTATACCGTACGGCCGGACAAGGCCTGCATCGTCACCGGTGTGATGAACTGGCATGCGGCTTGGGTCATCACCACCTGTACGCTTGCACCGGATTTCACCAGTGCGCGCACCAGCTCGGCTGCCTTGTAGCAGGCAATGCCACCGGTCAGACCCAGCACAATTTTTTTGCCGGCAAGGTTCATACAGCCCTCTAGCGATTAACGCGCCGGAATTCATCCAGCACGAACAATATGGCGCCCACCGTAATGGCGCTGTCAGCGACGTTGAAGGCAGGCCAGTGCCAGCCGCCGACATGAAAATCCAGAAAGTCAATCACATGACCATAGGCGATTCGGTCAATCAGGTTGCCAATAGCGCCACCCAGAATCAAAGCAAGCGACCAGCAGAACAAGCGCTGTGTCGGATTACGCCTTAGCATCCAGAGAATGAACAGTGACGCTATCACCGAGACCGCCGTGAAAAAATAACGCTGCCAGCCCGGCTGATCCGAAAGGAAACTGAATGCCGCCCCCTTGTTGTAGACCATCACCAGATTGAAGTAGCTGGTGATGGTTTCGGACTGACCGTAAAGCAGGAATTGGCTCATCATGATTTTGCTCGCCTGATCCAGCAAGACCACGACCAGCGCAATCCCCAGCCACAGCATTAAACCTGAATTTCTTTTTGCCATTGATCGCTCTCAGCGTCAGGTCAGGCAGCGTGGCGCTGCTCGCCCTGACCAAACAGATTCGAAACACAGCGTCCGCACAAACCTGCGTGCGCCGCATGTTCGCCCACGTCCGCCCGATAATGCCAGCAACGCTCGCATTTTTTATGCGCCGACGCAGTGACCTGAATTTTTTCTGCGTCGGCGGAGGCGGCCGGAATCACTTGCGCTGCGGAGGTGATCAGTACAAATTTCAAATCGTCCCCCAGACTCTGCAGTAAAGCCAGTTTCTCGCCACTGGCGTGAATCGTGACGTCAGCTTGCAGCGAAGACCCGATCGCGCCCGAGACCCGCAAGGCTTCTAGTTCTTTTTGTACAGCGGTACGAATCTCGCGCAGGCTTGCATATTTGTCGAGCAGGGCATCAGCATTCGCGATCGCAGGCAGCTCGTAGAAAGTCTGCGTGAAAATCGTTTCATCCGATGCGTCGTAGGTGGACTTGTCAGCAAAAACTGACCAAGCTTCCTCGACAGTGAAGGACAGTACCGGGGCCATCAGACGCAATAACGTCTGGGTGATGTGCCAGATCGCGGTCTGTGCAGAACGCCGTGCAGCGGAATCGACGCCGCTGGTGTAAAGCCGATCTTTGAGAATATCCAGATAGAAGCCGCCCAGATCTTCCGAGCAGTACATCTGCAATTTCGCGACCACTGGGTGGAACTCGTATTCACTAAAATGCGTGCGAATTTCCTGCTGCAGTTGGGCGGCGCGCGCGATCGCATGGCGGTCAATCTCGAGCAACTCATTGATCGTTATCGCATTGCGCTGCGGATCAAAGTCGGAGGTATTGGCCAGCAGGAAGCGCACGGTGTTGCGAATGCGACGATAGCTCTCCACGACACGCTTGAGGATCTCATCCGAGATCGACAATTCACCCGAGTAGTCGGTGGAGGCAACCCACAGACGCAGGATTTCCGCACCCAAGGTGTCAGACACTTTTTGCGGTGCGACGACATTGCCTTTGGACTTGGACATTTTTTTGCCCTCGCCATCCACCACAAAGCCATGCGTCAGCAGTGCCTTGTAGGGCGCACAGCCATTCAGCATCGCCGAGGTCAGCAGCGAAGAATGGAACCAGCCGCGATGCTGATCCGAGCCTTCGAGGTAAAGATCTGCCGGGAATTGAGACTCTGCGGCGTGCGAACCCCGCAGCACAGTCTGATGCGTCGTGCCTGAGTCAAACCAGACATCCAGCGTGTCGCGATTTTTTTCGTAGTGCGCGGCATCAGCACCGAGAAAGGCGTTCAGGTCCAGCGTGTGCCAGGCTTCAATGCCCTGCTGCTCGACCAGTTGCGCGACTTTTTCCAGCAGAGCGGGTGTGTTCGGATGCAGATCGCCCGTTTCCTTGTGCACGAAAAACGCCATAGGCACACCCCACTGGCGCTGGCGTGACAGGGTCCAGTCCGGACGATTTGCAATCATTCCGTGCAGACGGGCCTTCCCCCAGCCAGGATAAAAACGAGTGGCATCCACCGCTGCCAGCGCTGTGGCGCGCAAGGACGCACCACCATCTTTCGGTGTGCGATCCATGCTGGCAAACCACTGCGAGGTCGCGCGATAAATGATGGGTGTCTTGTGGCGCCAGCAGTGCATGTAGCTGTGATCAAACATCACCAGCTTGAACAGCGTACCGGCAGTCTCCAGGGTGCTGCAAATCGGTTTGGAAGCTTCCCAGATAGTCATGCCACCGAACAGCGGTAGCGTGGATGCATAACGTCCGTCGCCCATCACCGGATTGATGATGTCATCGTCTTTCATGCCATGCGCCTTGCAGGATGCATAGTCTTCCACGCCATAGGCTGGTGCCGAATGCACGATACCTGTACCTGCATCCTTGGTGACATAGTCGCCGAGGTAGACAGGTGATAAACGCGCATAACCTGCATCGGCAGACGCCATTGGGTGATGGAAATTCACGCCGGACAAAGCCTCGCCGGTGCAGGCGGCAATGATTTTTCCTTCCATGCCATAGCGGGACAGGCAGCTTTCCACCAGATCTTCAGCAAGGATCAGCAGTATCGTTTCATCATTGCGCACTGTTTGTACCAATGCGTAGCTGAATTCGGGATGCATGTTGAGCGCCTGATTGGACGGGATCGTCCAGGGTGTGGTGGTCCAGATCACCACATAACCTTTTTGCGCAGGCAGCGATGCCAGACCAAATGCTTTGGCTATGCGCTCCGGTTCGGCAAACGGAAAGCCGACATCAATCGCCGGATCGCGCTTGTCCTGATATTCCACTTCCGCCTCGGCCAGAGCCGATCCGCAATCGAAACACCAATTCACCGGCTTGAGCCCGCGGTACACGAAACCTTTGTCGAGAATGCTGCCGAGTGCGCGAATTTCATCGGCCTCATTGCGGTAATTCATCGTCAGGTAGGGGTTATCCCAATCACCGAGCACGCCCAAACGGATGAAATCTTTTTTCTGGCGCTCGACTTGTTCCGCGGCATACGTTCGTGATTTTTGTAGTACCTCGGCAGTCGGCAGATTTTTACCGTACTGTTTTTCGATCTGAATTTCGATCGGCATACCGTGACAATCCCAGCCCGGCACATACTGCGCGTCAAAGCCTTCCAGCTGACGCGTCTTGACGATCATGTCTTTGAGGATCTTGTTGACGGCATGGCCAATGTGAATGTCACCATTCGCGTAAGGCGGGCCGTCATGCAGAATGAATTTCGGTCGTTCTGCAGAAGCCTCGCGTATGCGCTGATAGCGTTTTTTCTGCTGCCACTGCGCGACCCATTGCGGTTCGCGCTTGGCGAGATCACCTCGCATCGGGAAGGGCGTTTCGGTCATATTGACCGGATATTTACTTTCAGGTTTTTTGCTGTTGTCGGACATGAGTTGCGATCAGGATGGGTATTCGGTCGTCGTCAGGCGGTCTCGTGCAGAGAAAAAATCGCGCGCAGCGCGGGCATCGGTAGCGATGGCCCGGGTCAGGGCGTCAAGGTCGTCGTATTTGGCTTCGTCGCGCAGTTTGTCAAGAAATTCCACGCGTATCAGTTCGCCATAACAAGTACCCGCATAATCAAACATATGCACTTCCAGCAGCACCCGTCCATTGTCTTCCACCGTCGGGCGCACGCCCAAGCTGGCCACTGCGGGCAGCGGATGATCTGCAAGGCCATGCACCTGCACGATGAAAATGCCGCTCAGTGCAGGACGCCGGTGCGCGATGCGCAGATTCGCGGTCGGAAAGCCGATCGTGCGACCCAGCTTGCGACCATGCAGCACGCGGCCCGAGATCGAGTATGGATGGCCGAGTAATTCCTGGGTGTGCGCAAAATCACCGGCAATCAGTGCGGTGCGCACTGCCGAGGAAGAGATCCGTGATCCTTCATGTGCGATGGTGGGCAGAGCGACAACCTCGAAGCCGTATTTTTTCCCGGCCCTGGCCAGCAAGGCGAAATTACCAGCACGTTTGGCACCGAAGCAAAAATCATCGCCGACGATCAGCCATTTGACTTGCAAACCTTCGACCAGCACGTCACGGATGAAGGCCTCCGGCGAAAGGGCGGCGAAGTGGGCATTGAAATGCTGAACGATCACGCGATCGACACCCGCCAGCGCCAGCGCTTGGAGTTTGTCGCGTAAATTCGCGATCCGGCTGGGTGCACGGCTTTCATCGCCCGCCATCCGTGCGAAAAACTCCCTCGGGTGGGGCTCGAAGGTCATGACAGCGGTTTCAACGTCCAGCCGTTTGGCTGCCTCCGACACGCGCGCGAGCAGCGTCCGATGGCCCAGATGCACGCCATCGAAATTACCGATGGTCAGTGCGCAGGCGCGTCGATCAGCCGGCTTGGGGAGTCCGCGAAATACCTTCATGGGCAGGGTGTGGGGTGCAGCAGTGCGAAAGCCCTCGATTATAGAGGCTTTCCTCCTGTTTTCCGTCTGGATCAACCCGCTGTGAGCGGGTCTTGGCGGTAGTAGGCGGCCAGTAGCGCATAAACCCGGGGGTAGGCAGCCGCCAGCGGCGCAGGCGCGACGAAAAAAGCCTCGGAGGCGACGGCAAAAAACTCGGCCGGATCGCGCCCAGCATAGGGATCGAGCGGCAATGCTGCGGCGAGTTCGTCGTAGCGGGCGGCATGGGCCGGATTCTCGTCGTTAAAGTCCACCGGCAGAAAGTTTTCGAAGGCCTCAACCCGAGCACAAAAGTCCGCGTAAGCGTCGGAAAATTCGGCGGTCCAGTCGGACAAAGCGTCACGGTCATGCAGCCCGGCGAGGAAGGGTGGGAAACCGTTCGCGTCACCGCGGCCCATGTCGATCTTGTGCGCAAATTCATGGATCACGATATTGTGCGGTGCGCCGGATTGCTGCTGCCAGGCCAGGTCATCCCACGAGAGCACCACCGCGCCGCCCTGGCCGACGGCCTCACCCGCCAGCGTTTCTTGCCACTCATGAACCACACCGGCTTCGTCCATTTGCTGCTGTCTGACAGAAAAAGCGCCGGGGTAGAGCACGATGGCCGACATGTCCTCATACAAGTCGAGGCTCAGCTCAAGCACCAGCAAGGCCGCCTGCGCTGCGACCAGCACCGCCATGTCGTCGGTGACGTCCAGTCCTTGCGCGCCGACGATGGGTTTGCGGTCGAGCAGCTGCTCACTGGTGTGCCTGAGGCAGACCAGCTGTGCAGGCGTCAGGGAGGAAAGAAAGCCGAGGTGCCGAACTGCGGAATCCCATAACGGCAAGGGAATACGTATCGGTGGCGGAAGAACGACCTCGCGAAATTTCATCAGCCCGGGCCAGTGCCTGAACCGCCGCCAGAAAACGCCCATGATTTACATACCGCCCCACAGCGCCTGGAGTGCTGCCAGCGCCGCCAATCCCGCGGTTTCTGTGCGCAGTATGCGCTTACCCATGCCGAGGCAGAGTGCGCCATGACTCAGGGCAAAGCGCTCCTCCTCCTCGGACCAGCCACCCTCTGGCCCGACCATCAGGGCGATGGCTTGCGGTGGTTGGTGGTGCGCCCAGGCTGACAGATTTTCGTTGGCGCGGGGGGACAACAACACACGACGATGCATGCTCTGCTGGAAAATCCATTGGTCAAAACGCAAAGGGGTTCCGAGCACAGGCAGACGGTTGCGGCCGCATTGCTCCGCAGCGGCGGCCATGATGGCACGCCAGTGCAGCATTTTTTTCCCGGCGCGTTCCTCATCCAGCCGAATCACCGAGCGGCTGCACATCAGTGGCTGTATGCCCGTGACGCCCAGCTCGACTGCCTTCTCAACGATCCAGTCCATTTTCGCGCCCTCGGGCAAGCCTTGTACGAGGGTGATGGCATGAGCCGGCTCAGCTTCCCGTGCAGAAAACGTCTTGAGTACGACCTCCACATTTTTTTTCCCGACGGTCGTCAGCGTGCCCGTGTATTCGCCACCCAGACCATTGAACAGGGTGATCATGTCACCGGTTTTCAGGCGCAGCACCTGCACATGGCGTGCGATGGGATCGGGCAAGTTCAGCAGTAGCTCATTTTCTAAGGGTAGGTCACAGAAGAAACGGGGCATCAGAGGGGCTCGGCGCTGGCCGCCTATTGGAGTGAGAAGGTTCGCTGATTGTAAGCGGGGCAGCATGCTCTGGTAAAATCCTACGCTTTTCCGCAGGCGCCAGGTCTTCGTGCCGCGAATGTCTCCTCATTCAATCTTGGTAATATGACTTCCACTCTGGACTCAGGTGCGGACACCCGCAAAATGGCCAATGCGATTCGCGCACTGGCGATGGACGCTGTACAAAAAGCCAACTCGGGACATCCCGGCATGCCCATGGGCATGGCTGAAATCGCTGTGGCCTTGTGGGGCAGGCATTTGCGCCATAACCCCGCTGATCCCAAATGGATGGACCGCGATCGTTTCGTTGTCTCCAATGGTCACGGCTCGATGCTGCTGTACGCGTTGCTGCACTTATCCGGTTACGCGCTGTCGATGGACGAGATCCGTAACTTCCGCCAGCTGCATTCGCTGACACCCGGCCACCCTGAGGTTGATATCACCCCCGGTGTTGAAACGACCACTGGCCCGCTCGGTCAGGGCGTGACCAATGCCGTTGGCATGGCACTCGCCGAGCAACTGCTGGCGGCCGAGTTCAACCGGCCCGGTTTTGACATCGTCAATCATTACACCTACGTTTTTCTCGGTGACGGCTGTCTGATGGAAGGCATCAGTCATGAGGCTTGTTCACTGGCGGGTACCCTGCGCTTGTCCAAGCTGATCGTGCTCTATGACGATAATGGCATTTCCATTGATGGCAAGGTCGAGGGCTGGTTCAAAGATGACACGCCGAAGCGCTTTGAGAGCTACGGTTGGAACGTGATCCCGAAGGTCGATGGTCACAACGTGGAGGCAGTCGATGCCGCTATCGCCGCCGCGCGTCAATCCGATCGTCCGACGCTGATCTGCTGCAAGACAGTGATTGGCAAGGGCGCGCCGACTATGGAGGGCAGTGACAAAGTACACGGCGCCGCGCTGGGTGATACCGAGATCGCTGCCACCCGTGCGGCCATTGGCTGGGACGCGCCGCCGTTTGAGATTCCCGCTGATGTTTATGCAGCCTGGGATGCGAAGCAGCAGGGCGCGTCACAGCAAGCTGAATGGACAAAAAAGTTTAACGCTTACCAAGAGAAATTCCCTAAAGAAGCCAGCGAACTGCTGCGCCGCATGCAGGGCGAATTGCCCGCGCAATTCGATCAGTCCGTTGCCGCGATGATTGATGCCTGTGTGCAGAAAAAAGAAACGATTGCCACGCGCAAGGCCAGCCAGAATGCGATTCAGGCACTAGCGCCGACTTTGCCTGAATTCCTCGGTGGATCAGCCGATCTGACCGGATCCAACCTGACCAACTGGAAAGAATGCGTTGCTGTACGAGCCGGTCAGCCCGGCAACCACATCAACTATGGTGTGCGTGAATTCGGCATGAGCGCGATCATGAACGGTATCGCGCTGCACGGCGGCTACATTCCTTTTGGCGCGACTTTCCTGACGTTCTCCGACTACAGTCGTAATGCCTTGCGCATGGCTGCGCTGATGAAATTGCGTTCGATTTTTGTGTTCACACATGACTCCATCGGTCTGGGCGAGGATGGTCCGACGCACCAGTCGGTTGAGCATATTTCCAGCATGCGTCTGATACCGAATCTCGATAACTGGCGTCCTTGCGACACGGTCGAGTCGGCAGTCGCCTGGGCAGAGGCGGTACGCCGCAAGGACGGCCCGAGTACGCTGATTTTCTCTCGTCAGAATTTGCCGTATGTCGAGCGCAGTCCAGCGCAAATCGCCAATATTCAACGCGGAGGCTATGTGCTCAGGGATGCCAAAGATGCCGTTGCGATACTGATTGCGACCGGCTCCGAAATCGAGCTGGCACTGAAATCTGCCGATGCACTGGCCGCTGAAGGTGTCGCCGTACGCGTGGTGTCGATGCCTTGCACGGATTTGTTCGAGCGCCAGGAAGCGAGCTACAAGGCGGAGGTGTTGCCACGTCATCTGCCCCGCGTTGCGGTTGAGGCGGGCGTGACGGGCTTCTGGTTCAGGTATGTTGGATTGGATGGCGCTGTCGTTGGCATTGACACCTTCGGCGAATCTGCACCCGCTGGCGCACTGTTCAAACATTTCGGATTCACGACCGACAAGGTTGTCGCAGCAGTTAAATCAGTATTGCACTAATCTTGTCCCAACAGATTTCACGGCAAATATCACTCAGGAGATCAGCATGACTATCAAAGTTGCGATCAATGGCTACGGCCGCATCGGACGCAATATACTGCGCGCTCATTATGAAGGCGGCAAAAAAAATGACATTCAGATCGTTGCCATCAACGATCTGGGCAACGCGGAATCCAACGCGCATCTGACCCGCTACGACACCGCCCATGGCAAATTCCCTGGAACCGTCGTTGTCGATGGTGACCACATGATCGTCAATGGCGACAAAATTCGCGTGTTCGCGCAGCGCAATCCGGCGGATATCCCTTGGGGTGAGCTGGGTGTCGATGTGGTCCTCGAATGCACCGGCTTTTTCACGACCAAGGAAAAAGCATCGGCGCACCTCAAGGGTGGCGCGAAAAAAGTGATCATCTCCGCGCCCGGTGGCAAAGACGTTGATGCAACCGTGGTGTTCGGGGTGAACCAGAGCGTGCTGAAATCCTCGGACACCGTGATTTCGAATGCCTCCTGCACGACCAATTGCCTGGCGCCGCTGGTCAAGCCGCTCAATGACAACATCGGTCTGCTGAATGGCCTGATGACCACCGTCCATGCGTACACCAACGATCAGGTGCTCACTGACGTAATGCACGAAGATCTGCGTCGTGCACGTTCGGCGACTCAGTCCATGATTCCCACCAAGACCGGTGCGGCTGCCGCCGTTGGTCTGGTCCTGCCCGAGCTGAATGGCAAGCTGGATGGTTATGCAATTCGTGTGCCGACGATTAACGTGTCCATCGTCGACCTGTCTTTCGTGGCTGCACGCGATACCACGGTCGAGGAAATCAACGGCATCATGAAAGCCGCCGCGGAAGGACCGCTCAAAGGTATCCTGACTTACAACACCGAGCCACTGGTATCGGTGGACTTCAACCACAATCCGGCATCAAGCAATTTCGATGCAACCCTGACCAAAGTCTCTGGTCGTCTCGTTAAAGTCTCCTCTTGGTATGACAACGAGTGGGGTTTTAGCAATCGCATGCTGGATACCACCGTCGCTTTAATGACGGCAAAGT
>CAZXDB010000019.1:23477-35868 GCA_964639465.1 uncultured Bifidobacterium sp.
TGGGGTTTTAGCAATCGCATGCTGGATACCACCGTCGCTTTAATGACGGCAAAGTAAGCAGGATTTCTGCCTCGCTAAAGCAAAAGCCCCGCAGTTCATTTCTGCGGGGCTTTTTTTATGCAGGTGACACCGTTGGTCGCTTATTTTTGCGCCGAGCGGATAAAAACAGCATCGCTGATTTTGTCGAAGGCAGACTGGTAAATCTTTGGATCTTGTATTGGGTTATCACGATTCGATTGCTGGCCGTACTCGCTGGAGGACTTTCGCCGGTCAACGAAATTCAGACGGATTTTTGTGGATTTTGGTGACAACTCCTCGACAAATGCGGTGACTGCCGTTCTCCCCTCGACGCGCATCCCTGCAAGGAACGACAAGAGAGCTTCACCGCCTTTTGTGCCTTGTGTCGGCGATTCCGCTGTAATAAAGCCGGTATCGAGATTGGCCGAATTCACGATGTAACCCAGATCCTGAAATACGGACATCGCGGAATTGAAAGCAGTTTTCTTGTCCACATCGAACTGTTTGGATTGATATGCCTGAATTTCCAGCGAGGTCTTGCTCTGCGGGGCATCGTTCATGGCACAGCCCGTCATGAATAGCACGGTACCCATGATGAAACTGCCGAGGGCGTTACGTTTTTTACGCAGCGAGCTTGCTGTGTGCATGGTTTGGCCTCAGAAAGAAGAGTAGCGAGAAGAAAAATCAGTGACGGTTTTTACGCCATTGATTTCTTTGAATTTGATAATCAGTGTCATCGTGCGGCTGGACTGTTCGAGACCTGAGCTGTTGCTCGATGCGCCCGCCAGAATGATGGTGGCGAAGGCAGAACTGGAACTGGCATTCGAGATCGTTGCCTGTTTCTGGTAAGTCCAGGACTCTTCACCTTCGGCGTTTTGCGTGACCAGATTAGGTGCGCCAAAGGTCTCGACAACTTCCTGCTGTGTGGTGCTGTTTTTCTTCAGGGTCAGACTGACCTGGCCGGCGGTCAGATTACTTTTGGACATTTTCTCGCTCTCGATGGCGCGCTGGGTTGCGCAGCCTGAGAGCAGAACGGCCAAAGCGATGCAAAAAAGCCTGTGTCTGTTCATGAGTTCATCCTAAATGGGGTGAGAGATAGGGCCGGCTGAAAGGCGCCTGAGGGCGGCTGCATATGTTGCAATAATTGTATGCAACGTCGAAGTTATTTATTTGAAAATTTTTGTACTGTTGTACGACCGCTACGGATTAGCGCTGACCTAGTCGGTCCGGGCTTGAGAAGAAAGCGTAGGGCAGGGGGAATAAGCCAGAAGGCAGGGAAGAGGAGGCAGAAAACAGAGGAATAACGGGATTTCAGGTCCCGAGCAACACCTGTTGCCACAGTTGCTCCACTGCCTGGCGGGGCTCGGCCACCCGCGCCAGGTCGACACGTGCACGGTCATGGCCAGTGAGGCGGATCTGGTGCTGCAGCTTGCGGAAAAGTCGGTAGGCATCGCCGACCGCCACCGAGAGCGAGGCATCAATCAGCTGCAAATCGCCGGCCAGTTTCAGCAGCGCGATATTGCCGATGTCATCCGTCATGGCCGGATGTTCTGCTGCATGCCGCAGGACAAGAAACTGAACGATGAACTCGATATCAATCATGCCACCGGCATCATGTTTGAGATCAAAGAGCGCTGAATGATTCGGGTGTGCGTCATGCATGCGCTTGCGCATGGTCAGGATTTCGGTGCGCAGTTGCGCCGGGTCACGTGTCTGACACAGCAGCCGGTTGCGCAATGTTTCGAAACGCGCACCGATTTCGGCATCGCCCGCACAAAAGCGAGCTCTCGTCAGTGCCTGATGCTCCCACAACCAGGCCGACTGATGCTGGTACTTGTCGAATGCCGGGAGCGAAGAAACCAGCAAACCGCTGGCGCCATCCGGCCTGAGCGCGATATCGATATCAAACAGGATGCCCGCCGGGGTGTGGCTGGTCATCCAGGTGATAAAGCGTTGTGCGAGTTTTGCATAAATGCCAGGCGCATCCGGATCATCGTCGTCGTACAGAAAAATAACATCCAGATCCGACGCGTATCCCAATTCCTTGCCGCCCAGCTTGCCATAGGCAATGATGGCAAATCGTGGCTCAGGTCGATGTCTGCCCGAGAGCGTCTGCCAGACAGCATTCAGTGTCGCTGCGATCAGAACATCGGCCAGCGCAGACAAATGGTCGGCTAGGCGCTCGACACTCAGTACGCCGTCCAGATCCTGCGCCAGCAAACGAAACAGCTGTGCATGATGCTGCTCGCGCAGCACATCCATCTGTCGTTCCGTGTCGCCGCTGAAGGCCTCGAGTCGCTGATGGCATTCCAGCGCGAATTCCTTCCAGTCGGGTTCGGCGTGCAGGATGCTGTCATCGAGGAATTCATCCATCAACACCGGATGTCGGGTCAGATACTTGGCGGCCCAGTCGCTGGCCGCCATCATGCGAATTACGCGTACGAGTGTGTGAGGATATTCGGTCAGCAAGGCCAGATAAGCTGAACGGCGCGCGATGGTATCGAAAAAATCCAGTAAGCGAGCCAGCGTCGCTGAACAGGAACCCGCATCGGGCTGACGGCTGATCATGGGCAGTGAAGCGCGCAGTAAAGTCTGTAGTTGTCCCTTGCGCTGTTCGGGCAGCGACTGAATGCGAGTGCTGCGCCAGCTCGACATCAGGCGCTGAGCCGAGGCGGTGGCGTCATCAAATCCCAGACGGCCCAGGTAAGCCGACACCGTCTCTTCGGTGGCGTCGTCGAAGGACATATTTTGCGCTTCATCGTCGTCGCTCGGAGCCGGGGAAGCTTTGTCATCGAAAATCTCATCGAAGCGCGCTGCAACCCAATCGCAATGCGCACGCAGCGCGTTCAGCAAGGCCGGCGTGTCGTCGAATCCCATGGCCTTCGCTAGTAAGTGCCGATCTGCTTCCGATGCCGGCAGGACATGGGTTTGCGCATCGTCGAGGTATTGCACCCGGTGTTCCAGATTGCGCAGAAAACCATACGCGTCTAGCAGCTGGTCGGTCACCTGCGGCGGCAGCAGCTTCTTGTCCGCAAGTATGCGCAAAGTGGCGCGGGTCGAGCGATCACGCAGTGCAGGATCGCGTCCGCCACGGATCAGCTGAAATACCTGTGCCAGAAATTCGATCTCGCGTATACCGCCGCGACCGAGTTTGACGTTGATATTGCGATCCGGATGCCGGGTTTCCTGCCGCACGACTTCCGCGCGTATTTGCGCATGCATGTCCCGTAGCGCGCGAATCGAACCGAAGTCCAGATAGCGCCGGTAAACAAAGGGCCGCACAATCGCTTCCAGTGCAGCGATGTCTTCTGCGCGCCCGGTCAGCGCGCGTGCCTTGACCCAGGCATAGCGCTCCCACTCGCGCCCCTGCACCATCAGATACTCTTCGAGCATGCCAAAGCTGGCGGCGAGCGGCCCCGAGCTGCCGTTCGGGCGTAGCGCCATGTCCACGCGAAAACTGAACCCGTCTTCCGTGATCTCGGCAATATCGGCAATCAGTTTTTTGCCAAGACGTACGAAGAACTCATGATTGGACAGTTGTCGCTGGCCCTCGGCAGATACCCGGGTCTCGCCGTCTTCCGGGTACAGGAAAATCAGATCAATGTCCGAGGACACGTTTAGTTCGTGTCCTCCCAGTTTGCCCATGCCCACCACGATCATTTCCTGGGGTGTGCCTGAATCCTCGCCTACCGGCACACCGTGCAATGCGCACTGGCTATCGTAGAGCTCGGCCAGATGGCGATTGACTACAAACGCCGCAAACGCGGAAATCGTGGTCAGAACCTCATCCAGATCAGCACGCCCGCTCAGATCGCGCTCGGCAATGGCAGAAACCAGGGCATTCCGGAGGCGTCGCATGGCGGCGGGCAGGGAAGGCGCCTGCGCCAGCTGGGCGTCAAGTAACTGGCCAAAGTCCAACGTGGCAAGCGATAATCCCGACAGCCGCTCCAGCTCGGCATGACGGGTCGGATTCGCATCCAGCCAGCGTCTGACGAAGCGGGAAAGTGCCGGACTGGTGGGAGGCAGGTTTATGCTCATCGGGTTGGCAAGGCGTTTATGGAGTCAGGCTGCGACAGCGGCGGTCTTGCAGCTATGATAGCAACCCGGGGCGCGGTGGATGTGATCAATGAACCTCCGCTGGGTTACTCGTTGCCAGCCACTCTCCCGCCACGGCCCTGAAATCTTTGGGCGCGGCATTGATTACAACAACGTCACTTGATGTCGAGCCAACCAAACAAAGCAAATCGTATCAAGCAAAACCTGCAGCTCGGATGGCGCAAGGTTCGCGCCGGCTATGACATGGTCAACCGCATCACGCATCATGCGCTCGGCTGGGTCATGCTGGTGCTGGTCATTGCCTACTTCGCGTTTTGTGCTGCTTTTCTGTCGCTGCGTTATGTGGTCTTGCCCCATATCGATGCCTACAAAGCCGAGGTAGAGCAGCTCGCCAGTCATTTCGTCAACCGGTCGGTGCGCATCGCCGGTATCGAGGCCAGCTGGCATGGCCTCAACCCACGTCTCAGGCTTGAGAGCGTCGTCATTCACAACGATGAGGGGGAGAGTGCGCTCGTGCTACCGGAAGTCAACGTCACTCTGTCATGGTGGTCGGTGCTCGGTGATTTACGATTGCTGGCCTTGGAGTTGTCACATCCCGATCTCGACATCGAGCGAGACAGCGATGGCCGGTTTTTTGTGGGTGGCTTGCGTATTGACCCAGCCAAGCCGGATGACGGACGAGGGCTCGATTGGCTGCTGGCGCAACATGAAATTGTCATCCGTCATGGCGAGCTTCGCTGGCGTGATCAGCTGCGGGCAGCGCCTGATCTGGTGCTCACCGACATCAGTTTTGTGCTGCAGAACCGCTGGCGCACGCATCGTGCAGCACTCAAGGCCAAGCCGCCTGATTCGCTCGCTGCACCGATTGATCTGCGGGTTGAATTTACGCATCCTCCCTTCTCACAAACCCGTGCCGACTACAGCCAGTGGATTGGCGAGTTTTATATCAACTGGCAAAAAACGCATCTTGAGGCATGGAAGCCCTACATCGACATGCCTTACCAGCTGACCGGTGGCGACGGATCAGTGCGCGCGTGGATCAGTTTTAATCGTGGCAGCGTCGTCAACATAATGGCGGATCTGGCCTTGTCTGACCTGTCGGTCCAACTCGCTCAGGGACTCGAACCCCTGAAGCTCATTGATCTCAGTGGACGTATTTCCGCCGGCGAAGTGGTGTCAGGGCTGAAGCAAAAAATAGTGTCCTATGGCGCCGGTGGCCATCAGTTGACGCTCACTAATTTTTCTTTGCGCACTGAGCAGGGTGCGGTGCTGCCGAAAACTACCGTCAGCCATGGCTACAGCGCGGCCAGTGGCAACAAGCCCGAACGTCATGATCTGAAAATCACCGAAATGGATCTCGGTGCATTGGTGCGATTTGCCGGGCATTTGCCTTTGTCAAACGACCTCAGAAGCGCACTGTCGGACTGGGCGCCCCGGGGACAATTGCGCGACTTCTCTGCCTCATGGGACGGCGATGTGCCAGGGGCAGGAAACTACCGCATGAGTGGCAAATTCAATGACCTCGCTGTAAGGCAGGATGCGGGTCGTGAAGCACAGCCCGGTTTTGAGGGCATGTCCGGTGAGATCGATGCCAATCAGGAGGGTGGTCGGGTGAAACTGCGCGGAGAGCAGGTGAAAATACATACCGGCGATTGGTTGACGATGCCTCGCATGAAGCTCGATGATGTCTCGCTGGAAGGCAGCTGGTCGCTGCGTGAAAAAAATTATCTAACCACGCGTATCGATATCCTGCGTTTTTCCCAAGCGGGTTTGTCAGGTACCCTGAGCGGTAGCCACACTGTAGAGTTACCACTGTCGGCCAGTCGGCCGGGTGAATTGGATATGAAGTTGCAGCTTCCGGTCATCGAATTAAACAGCGTGTCACGCTATCTACCCGCTGTCGTGGATGCCGATACGCGTGAATGGTTGGGCCGGGCGCTGCAGGAAGGTCGCGCGAGAGATGTGTCGCTTGTGATCCGTGGAGATCTCGACAAATTCCCGTTTCACCAAAAACCCAGTACGGACAAATCATCGGACATTTTCAAGCTGACCGCAAAAATTGAAAATGCCGTGCTCAATCCTGCACCGAAAGAGCTGGCCCAGGATCGGCGCACGCCCCTTTGGCCCAAGCTTGATGCCATACAAGGGCACCTGACGCTCGACCGTGCGCGTTTGCACATTCATGCCGACAGCGCAAAAACGGCAGGCGTGTCACTCACCGAGGTCGACGCTGTGATTCCGGACTACATGAGCAGCAAACCGGTGCTGGAGGTGGACGGTGTTGCGCTCGGCTCGTTACAGGGAATGCTGGCTTATGTGAACACAACGCCGGTGCTGGGCTGGATTGATGGGCTGACGGAGGAGGCCAGAGCCAGCGGCAATGCCAGGTTGGGTTTGAAGCTGCAAATCCCATTAACCTCTGCCGGAGTCGCAACTGTGCAGGGTAATGTCCGTTTTTCCGGTAATGAAGTGCAGTTGTGGCGCGCGTGGCCCGCAGTGCAGCAGGTGGCGGGCGACTTGAACTTTTCCGAGCAAGGCTTTCAGTTACCGTCGATTCAGGGCTTTTTTTTAGGTGGTCCGCTGGCCTTGAGCGGTGGCACACAACGCGATGGCACAACGCAAATCAGACTCGACGGTGCGCTCAATACCGAGGCGGCATCGCGTGCAGTGACAACGCCTGCAGCGAGGCGCGTGATGAAAAAAATTAGCGGCAGCACACGCTATACCGCCAACTTCAGACTCAGGAATCAGCGTCCTGAGTTGACCATCGAATCTACGCTGGCAGGCGTCGCACTTGATTTCCCCGCGCCGCTGCAAAAGTCTGCCACTGAAATCTGGCCTTTGCGCGTGATGGTGCAGCCGATGCCATCCACCGATAGTGCAGGTACCCAAACGGAAGAGATTCGGGTCAGTCTGGGCCGCAATCTGAACGCGCGCTACCAGCGCCAGCGGCCCAACCCGCGTGCTGCCTGGCGAATGGTACGCGGCGGCATTGGTGTGAACACGGTGACACCCCAGCCCGATAACGGCCTGGCGCTTCATCTGAATCTGCCCTCACTGAATGCCGATGCCTGGCGCTCGACGATGACTGATCTGACCACCGAGATCGGCATCAGTAACGACAACACGGTAGCGAACGTGCCCGGTGCCGGGAAAGGCACGGCACCGGACTCAGACTACGCAGCCTTTGTCACACCGGATGCGATCAATCTGCGGGCGACTCAGCTGACTATTTTTGATCGAACGTTGGATAACATGGTGCTGGGCGCCACTCGCCAGCGTAGCGGCTGGAAGTTCAACATTCAATCGGATGAGGTCGTCGGTCAGGCAAGCTGGGAAGATCCTTCCTCCGAGCGTGGTGCTGGAAAAATTACTGCGCGTCTGTCTTCACTGAAAATAGAACGTTCTGCGGATACCGAAGTGACCGAGCTGTTGAGCGGGGAAAAATCGACTGCCGAACTGCCGGGTCTGGATATTGTTGCCGACAGTTTTGAGCTGCGTGGCATGAAACTGGGCCGGCTCGAACTGGCTGCCACCAATTCGGCGATCATGACCCCTGGTAGAGAATGGCGGATCAGCAAGCTGACCCTTGTTAATCCCGATGCGACACTGCGTGCCACCGGTCGCTGGCTGTTGAATGCCAGCGATGGGCAGTCCAGTCTGAATTACGACATGGACATTAACGATGCCGGCCATCTGCTGGACCGAGTGGGTTTTGAAAAATCACTCAAGGGTGGTAAAGGGCGCATGGAAGGCAATTTGCAATGGAAAGGTTCGCCGACGGCTTTCGACTTTCCTACCTTGTCCGGCAATGTGAATTTGCGGATCAACTCTGGCCAGTTTCTTAAAGCAGATCCGGGCGTTGCCAAATTGCTGAGCGTGATGAGTCTGCAATCCCTGCCAAGGCGCCTGACGCTGGATTTTCGTGATCTGTTTTCCGACGGCTTCGCTTTCGATAGCATTGCGAGTACTGCCGTGATCACACGCGGCGTGCTCAAGACAGATACCTTCAAGATGCGCGGTGTGAATGCCGTGGTCCTGATGGACGGCACCGTCGAACTGAACGAAGAGACGCAGAACCTGAATGTGGTCGTTATCCCTGAAATCAATGCGGGCGGTGCCTCAGTGATTTACGGGCTGGCGGTCAATCCCGTCGTGGGTCTGGGTTCTTTCCTGGCGCAACTGTTTCTGCGTAACCCGATATCGCAGGTGCTTACCCAAGAGTACGTCGTAACGGGTCCGTGGAAAGATCCGGTGGTTAAAAAATCCACCAGTAAACGCAAAATCGACATTCCTGTAACAGATACTGAAAAAACGACCACACCCTAGTAAAGAAGGCAGAGGAAGCCGTGTCAGAGAAAATCATCGTTGCCGCAGTTCAGATGGTGTCCACGCCGGAGCCGGCAGATAACATGCGCACTGTTACGCGCCTGGTCCGCGAGGCGGCAGATGCCGGTGCTTCACTGGTGTTGTTGCCGGAGTACTGGCCTCTTTTGGGCCGTACCGATCAGGACAAACTGCAGCACGCCGAAGCGCTCGGTCAGGGGCCACTGCAGGATTTCATGGCGAGCACCGCGCGCGATGCCGGCGTATGGCTACTGGGCGGCACGGTGCCACTGTTATCCGGCGTGCCCGGCAAGGTACTCAATACCCTGCTCGCTTACGATACCGACGGGCAGCAGCGCGCGCGCTACGACAAAATTCATCTGTTTGGTTTTAATCGGGGCGATGAATCCTTCGACGAATCGCGCACCATCGTGCCCGGCAGTGAAGTCGGCGTGCTGGAGACGCCGTTCGCCCGCGTGGGACTGTCGATTTGTTATGACTTGCGATTCCCCGAACTGTATCGCGCGATGGGAACCTGCGACCTGATCGTCATGCCCGCGGCATTCACCTACACCACCGGTCGCGCACACTGGGAAGTGCTGTTGCGCGCGCGCGCCATCGAAAACCAGTGCCACGTCCTCGCGGCCGCGCAGGGCGGCACGCATCTGAATGGCCGCCGGACCTGGGGGCACAGCATGTTCATCGATCCCTGGGGTGAGGTCCGTACCGCGCTACCGGAAGGCGAAGGACTGGTCCTCGGGGAGCTGGATTCTGATCGACAGTCCGGCGTGCGTGAAAGTCTGCCGGCACTCGCTCACCGCACCCTCTGGCCGGGGCGAGCATGAACGGGCCCTATCCAGTATGATTTCAGCTTCTAATGCCTGTAAAAACAGGCGCTGAACCTGTTGCATTGTTCCTTTTTCACTGTTTACTTACCTCAGGCAAACCACCGCTATGAAACTCATCGAACCTAACCTCCAGACTCAGACTGCTGCCCGTCAGGTACTGCTGACGCCGAATGGCCTGGATGAGGGTCATCTGCTCAAGGTGCTGGGCTCGATTTTCACGCATCGTGTTGACTACGCCGATCTCTATTTCCAGTTCACCAAAAGCGAGAGCTGGAGCCTGGAGGAGGGCATTGTCAAGACAGGTAGTTTCTCGATTGATCAGGGCGTTGGTGTGCGTGCCGTATCTGGCGATAAAACCGCTTTCTCGTATTCGGATGAGATCTCCGAGCGCGCGCTGCTTGAAGCTGCCGCCGCAACACGCACCATCGCACGTCAGGGTGCGGGCAAGATCAAAGTCGCTTCGGCCATCCAAGCAGGTACTGCGCGCTCGCTTTACTTGCCCAAGGATCCGTTTGTGTCACTGGATGCGACTGCGAAAGTGAATTTGCTGGAAAAAATCGAAAAAATTGCGCGCGCCAAGGATCCCCGCATCGTGCAAGTCATGGCTGGTCTGGCCGGTGAGCATGATGTGGTGCTGGTGGTTCGCAGTGATGGCGTGATCGCAGCGGATATTCGCCCGCTGGTGCGCCTCTCATTGACGGTAATCGCCGAGCAGAACGGCCGCCGCGAAGTCGGTACTGCCGGTGGTGGTGGCCGTTATGACTTTGCTTATTTCAGCGATGAACTGCTTGAAAAATATGCATCCGAAGCGGTGAACGCCGCACTCGTCAATCTTGAATCGCGACCAGCACCTGCTGGCCCCATGACCGTCGTGCTGGGACCGGGCTGGCCGGGCGTGCTGCTGCACGAAGCGATCGGCCATGGCCTCGAGGGTGACTTCAACCGCAAAGGATCCAGTGCTTTCTCCGGACGTATTGGCCAGCGCGTCGCTGCCAAAGGTGTAACCGTTGTTGATGACGGCACTATCGCTGACCGTCGCGGTTCCCTAAATGTCGATGATGAAGGTAATCCCACTCAGTGCACCACGCTGATCGAAGATGGCATTCTGAAGGGCTATATTCAGGACACGCTGAACGCGCGCCTCATGAAAATGCCCGCCACTGGCAATGGCCGGCGCCAATCCTATGCTCACCTGCCCATGCCTCGCATGACCAACACCTACATGCTTGGTGGCGATCGCGATCCGGAGGAAATCCTCGCCTCGGTAAAAAATGGTCTCTATGCCGTCAATTTCGGTGGTGGCCAGGTCGATATCACGAACGGCAAATTTGTCTTCTCGGCCAGTGAGGCCTGGATGATAGAAAACGGCAAGCTCGCCTACCCGGTCAAGGGCGCCACGCTGATTGGCAATGGCCCGGATGTGCTGAACCGGGTGTCCATGATCGGCAATGACATGCGCCTTGATTCCGGCGTTGGTGTCTGCGGCAAGGACGGGCAGAGCGTACCTGTGGGGGTAGGGCAGCCGACCTTGCGCATTGAGGATCTCACGGTTGGCGGTACGGGCTAATTGTCTTTACCCTGCTTACCCTCCTGATTATCGGTTTGGCAAGTTGACTTGCCAAACCGAAGGATTTATAGCACCATCCGCTTTCTGACTGACGCCGACTTGTATAAACCGATGTCTCTGCTGCGCTTTTATTTTTTCTTTTACTTTAGCTACCCCAGCCCTACGGCGGTGGAGAAGCGGTAAGTTCACGTAAAAGCAAAGCGAACACGAACCGAATCTTAGAAACCGCCAGGGATGGCGGTTTTTTTATTTTTGCGCGAAACATTCCTGGAGAAACCCATGCCACGCACTGATGACCTGAGGATTAGAGAGTTGAAGGAACTGACCCCGCCATCGCACCTGATACGCGAATTTCCGTGCTCGGAAAAAATCGCGACCGTCACCGCGAATTCACGGCAGGCCTTGCATCGCATCCTGCATGGTCAGGATGACCGCATGATGGTCGTGATCGGCCCATGCTCGATTCACGACACCAAAGCGGCAATGGAATACGCGCATCGTCTGATCGAGCAGCGCGAGCGCCTGAAAGATGATCTGGAAATCGTCATGCGCGTCTATTTCGAAAAGCCACGCACCACGGTAGGCTGGAAGGGCTTGATCAATGACCCGTTTCTGGACAACAGTTTCCGCATCAATGACGGTTTGCGCCTCGCGCGCGAGCTGCTGATGAACATCAACGAGCTGGGTCTGCCCGCAGGCACCGAGTTTCTGGATGTGATCAGCCCGCAGTACATTGCTGACCTGATCAGCTGGGGCGCGATCGGCGCCCGCACCACTGAATCACAGGTTCACCGTGAGTTGGCTTCCGGTTTGTCCTGCCCGGTCGGGTTCAAGAACGGCACCGATGGCAATATCAAAATCGCCGCCGATGCGATCAAGGCCGCCTCACAGCCGCACCATTTCCTATCCGTGACCAAAGGCGGTCACTCGGCTATCGTGTCGACCAACGGCAATGAGGATTGCCACATCATTCTGCGCGGCGGCAAGGCGCCGAATTACGACGCTGCCAGTGTCGAGGAAGCCGCCAAAGCGCTGGCCTCCAACGGGCTGTCCCAGAAACTGATGATCGATTCGTCCCACGCGAACAGCTCGAAGAAGCCGGAGAACCAGGTGCCCGTGTGTGCCGATATCTCCGCTCAGGTGGCGGCAGGTGACGACCGCATCATCGGCGTGATGGTCGAGTCCCATCTGGTCGGCGGCCGTCAGGATCTGGTGACGGGCAAAGAGCTGACCTATGGTCAGTCCATCACCGATGGTTGCATCGACTGGGACAGCAGCCTCACCGTACTGGATGGTCTCGCTGCAGCGGTTCGCCAACGTCGTCTGGCGAAAACGGATTGAGTCTTGGTAAGCTAAACCGACTGGCGCGCTGCTAGAGTAGTCATGGATCCCGGCGCAGACCTAACATGAGTCAGTTAAGCAGAAAATTTTAGATATTGGAACGTCGCTGGATCCCGGCCTACGCCGGGAGCGAGTGGTGAATTCCGATCGCATGCGATCCGCCCACGAAGCAGTCATCACATGCAGGTGATGACGGTTGTTATTGTGGCGACCGTAAAATTCCTACCGTCATCCC
>CAZXDB010000020.1:0-34380 GCA_964639465.1 uncultured Bifidobacterium sp.
CAGTCAAGGAAACAGTCAAGGAAACAGTCAAGGAAACAGTCAAGGAAACAGTCAAGGAAACAGTCAAAGCGTCGGGGGAAGATCCGCTGTCAACAACGACCGGACCCTCCGAGCCCGGTCAGCGTCCGGTGTCCGGTACGTTGACTGCGCCTGATAGTGCAGCGTCCTACCTGTCGGACGATGAGGAAGCCCGAAGGGAATGGATCAGTCTCTGGCAGTCACGCTGGATGGATATAGCGATTTTAATGACTGGCTTGTGCGTTCTAACCCTGGGGCTGATTGCGCAGAAACGTTTCAGTGCCAATAGCCGACGTTTCCGTAGGCTACGCACGGCCTATCTCCTGTTCACGCTGGTTTTCATCGGATGGTATGCGCAGGGCCAGCTAACGATTGTCAATGTCACCGCGGCGCTTGAATCGCTGACCTCGGGCGGCGATTTGAGTTTTTTGATGAATGATCCGATGACGGTCATGCTCTGGATATTTACCGGGGTAAGCTTGCTCGTCTGGGGTCGTGGCACGTTTTGCGGCTGGCTGTGTCCTTTCGGCGCACTGCAAGAACTCATCAGTCTGGTCGCCAATGCGATTGGACTTCGCCAGAAACGTCTGCGTGCGGTCTGGGATGCGAAGCTGAAGTGGGTGAAATATGGGGTGCTGGCCACACTGCTGGGATCGCTGTTCATTGCGCCGAGTTTTGCTGAAAAAGCGGTTGAGATCGAGCCGTTTAAAACAGCCATCAGCTTCTACTTTCAGCGCGACTGGCCGTACGTTGCCTGGGCTGTTGTCTGTCTATTGCTTGGTGTTTTTGTTTACCGTGGCTATTGCCGGTATATCTGCCCGCTGGGTGCGGCGCTGGCATCGGTCAATTTTCTGCAGCGCTGGTCCTGGATTCCTCGCCGTGAGGCTTGCGGTACCCCCTGCCAGTCTTGTCGCCACCGATGTGAATATCAGGCCATTGCGCCGACCGGACAAATTAACTACAGCGAGTGCTTTCAGTGTCTGGATTGCGTATCGATTTATCAGGACGACAAACGATGTCTGCCGTTGATACAGCAGAAAAAAATGCCCAGAACGGTGATTCCTTTGCATCCGATGAACACAGCGGAGGTCGTGTGATGCAGCGTACGCTTTGTTGGGTACAGACCACCGGCATCGCCCCACTCTAAACCTGTGCAGCGGCTTGGGGCTGCCTCGGCCATGAAGGCCGAGCGGTCGCCAGCGCGACCAGAGCGCCCTGCGGCAATATCAGCTTGCCTCGGCGCTCATGTGAAGTATTGCTATTTTAAAAATCACTTACCGCCATTTGACCAGTTCGAGTGTCTTCATGCCCGCCAGAATCGCGGGGCGGCAGGACTGGGAAAAATCATTGCGGTACTCGCTGGGTGGCATCCAGCCACGTTTGCGCCACAGGCTTTGCACATCGGCTTTGGGACGGATAGGGAGATCATTCGCAGCCGGGCTGAGGTACGCCAGATTCGTTCTCATTTCAATAACTCCTTCGTAAGGGAGGCTGTTGCGGCATTGCGTTAGCCTGGCCTGATTATACTGTATAAATGTACAGTATATTTCAACTCGCTTTTTGAGCGGGTGGGCGTGAGCCCTATTGTGCCACTGTTCCGTCCGGTCCCCCGAAAAGCTGTTTGGGCGACCCGGCGGGGGAGAGGCCGAAGATGGTCGATGCACCGACCCCCTCGGTTTTTTGCAACATCGAAGAAAGTCACTGCAGGCATGATGTGGATCATCTCGACCATGTTTTTAATCGTCAGGTCTTGCGCAGACTGGTTGGATTGCCGCGTGGCAAAGCTGTTAAACTCCGGCGTCATGCGTACCCTCATTGCCATCATTCTGATTGCTTTGATGTCCCTGCAGGCAGCTGCAGCGGCGATCGGTTCCTGTTGCCAGCATGAGCAGGATGCGGTGGCCAAGCATGTCGGTCATCACGAGCACCAGCACAAGAAAGCGCATCCGGAAAACGCTACCGGTACCGATTCTGACTGCAGCATGTGTCAGGCCGGTGTCATCTTCGGTTTCCCGTCCGAACTCACGCTCGTTACGTTGTCTCTTCCCCACGCCGATCCCATCGCGACGATGGCCGGGCAGGCGCCGCCCCCACCGCTCGACAGGCCTGAGCGGCCTAACTGGCCAAAGTCTGCCTGACGCGCCGTTTGGCCGATGGGTCAAGCGACGCTCTGGTCAGGGTTCGCCAAGTTTCTTGCAGCGCCCCTGTCTTTTATCCCGGTGCTACGCCAATGTCAGTTGGTGCGTAGTTCAACTGTGGGAGAACCGGATGTCTGAACGAAAAAATAATTCAATCATGAACAGTACCGCGGCGCGCAAGCGTCTTGTGGTTGTCAGCGCTGCCGGCCTGCTCTGCACAAGCCTCTCATTCAGCCTGACCCAGGCGCAGGAACTCTTGCGAGAAACCCTGGGCGAGGAAACGGCAAGGCAAAGCGATCTGAGTCGCATCTTTCAGGAGCCCGCCGAACCGCTGACGATGGCGGCAGCGATCCGGCTCGCGCTGGAGAGCAACCCGACCATTGCAGCCGCCCGTCGTGAAATCGAGGCGACCGAGGCGCAGGTGCTGCAGGGTTCGCTGCGGCCAAATCCCGGATTCAGCGTCGCCACCGAAAATGCGAGCAGGGTTTCGCGTTCGGCTTCGGCGCAGGTGGAGCTGCCGATTGAGCGTGGTGACAAACGCGCCGCGCGTGTCGATGCCGCGCAACGCGGCCGCGATGTGGCCGTGTCGGATTTGAGTGGGCGCCAATTGAAAGTGCGTGCTGCTGTGATGGCAGCATTTTTTGATGTGCTGGCTGCTCAGGAGTTGCTGGCACTAGCGCAGGACAGCGCGGCGCTCGCGCGGCGTGCCACCGATATTGCTGCCAAGCGTGTGGCGGCGGGCAAGGTGTCGCCGGTCGAAGAAACCAAGGCGCGCGTCGCCGAAGCCGGTGTGCGTGTGTCGTTGACGCAGGCGCAGAGCGAATTACGTAATGCGCGCCGGCGTCTGGCGAGCTGGTGGGGCAATCCTTCGCCGCGTTTCAGTGAAGCGCTGGGCGATGTCGATCGGATGCCCTCCTTGCCCGATCCTGACGTTATTGAGCAGCGTCTGAGCAACTCGCCTTTGCTGGAGCGGGCGCGGCTGGAACTGGAACGGCGCAAGTCGCTGGTGAATGTCGAGCAGAGCAAGACGGTGCAGGATTTTACGGTCAGTGTGGGTGTGCAGCGCCGTGAAGAGTCGCAGCGCGAGCAGATGATGGTGGGTATTTCGGTGCCGATTCCGCTCTACAACCGGAATCAGGGCAACCTGCTGGAAGCCCTACGTCGTGAAGACAAGGCGCGCGATGAGCTGGTCGCTACCCGCATCACGCTGGCCAGCGAAGCTTATCAGGTGGTCGAGCGCCTCTCTGCGCGTCGGCAGGAGGCCGAACTGCTGCGTGATGAAGTGCTGCCCGGCGCCAAACGTGCCTATGAAGCGGCGACGATCGGATTTGAAAACGGCAAATTCAGTTTTCTGGAGGTGCTGGATGCACAGCGTACTTTTTTCAGCGCGAAATCGCAGTATCTGAATGCACTGGCGGCGTTGCATCGTGCGGTGACGGACCTTGAAAGTATTCTGGGTCAGTCGGAATCGGTCGCTTCGTCCACATCACCGTCTGCGGAAAACCGGTAACACCACAGGGTATGACAATGAATACATCAGGGAAGAATTCGGGTAAGGGGCAGTTGGTTGCGGTGTTGCTGATTATTGTGATCGGCGCACTCCTCGCGCTACTGATCCTCACGCAGACCGACAGAAAAGCCGCGCGGCCGGCCGATGATGACGATGGCCCTCGCCCGGCAGCAGTGCAGACGCCGAGTCTACAGAAACAAGAACAGGACGTGCCGCGAGTATCGATGGACGATGCACAGATCGAGGCATCAGGAATTGATGTCGCCAAGGCCGATGTGGCGCAGATTGCCTCGGTGGTGCAGTTTCCCGGTGAAGTGCAGCTCAATGATGATCGTACGGTTCACGTTGTACCGCGTGTACCGGGCATTGCGGAGGCGGTGCTGGTGAGTACCGGACAGACCGTGCGGCGTGGGCAAACGCTGGCGATTTTTTCCAGTCAGTCCATCTCCGAGCAGCGCAGTGCGCTGCATACGGCGCTGAAGCGTCAGAGTCTGGCGCAGACGGTTTACGAGCGCGAGAAAAAGCTCTGGGAGCAAAAAATAACGGCCGAGCAGGATTTTCTGCAGGCGCAAACGGCGCTGCGTGAAGCCGAGATCGCTGTTGAAAATGCCCAGCAGAAGCTCAGTGCGCTGGGTGTTGCGACCAGTGCCGGTGCGGGCCTGAATCGATTTGAATTGCGTGCGCCTTATGACGGTCTGGTGGTTGAGCGCAAGCTCAGTATCGGCGAGGCGGTTAGAGAAGATACGCACATCATGACGATTTCGGACATGTCCTCGGTCTGGGTCGAGGTCAGCATTCCCGCTAAAGATCTGCCGCTGGTGCGGGTCGGCGGAAAACTGCGGGTACGCGCCACGGCATTTGATGCGCAGGCGACGGGTACGGTGGCTTTTGTCGGCGCGCTGGTCGGTGAGCAAACCCGTATGGCCCGAGCGCGTATTGTGCTTGCCAACCCTCAGGGTGCCTGGCGTCCTGGTTTGTTTGTGAATGTTGAAATCAATGCGGCCAATCAGCGGGTTCCCGTAGCGGTGGACAGTGAAGCCATTCAGACACTGGGTGATCGTCAGGTGGTGTTCGTACGTGAGGACAAGGGTTTCATCGCACGCAGCGTCAAGCTGGGTATCAGTGATGGCAAACATACCGAGGTGCTGGAGGGACTGCCACCGGGCACGCGCTACGCTGCGCGCGGCAGTTACATCATCAAGTCCGAGCTGACAAAACTCACGTCAGAAGAAGGCTACTGACCGCAACAGGAGCCTCACCATGTTTGAAAAACTGATTCAGTTTGTCATTGCCCAGCGCGCGCTGGTGTTGCTGGCCACGCTGGGCATTGCGCTGGCCGGTGTACTGAGCTATCAGCACCTGCCGATTGATGCGGTGCCGGATATCACCAATGTTCAGGTGCAAATCAATACGGAAGCCCCTGGCTACTCGCCGCTGGAAGCCGAGCAGCGCATTACCTATCCGATTGAAATCGTGATGGCCGGTTTGCCCAATTTGCAGCAAACACGTTCCTTGTCGCGTTACGGTCTGTCGCAGGTAACGGTCATTTTTAAAGAGGGTACCGATATTTATTTTGCGCGTCAGTTGGTCAATGAGCGCATCACGCAGGCGCGCGACAAACTGCCGCCAGGCGTGACACCCGAAATGGGGCCGATCGCGACTGGGCTGGGCGAGATTTATCTATGGACCGTCGAGGCCGACAGGCGTGCAAAAAAAGCTGATGGCTCGCCTTATACCGATACCGATCTGCGCGAGATACAGGACTGGGTGATCAAGCCGCAGCTGCGCAATGTGCCCGGAGTGACCGAGATTAATTCGATTGGTGGCTATGTCAAGGAATACCAGATCGCACCCAACCCCGAGCGGCTGGCATCGCTGGGTGTGTCGATGGAAAATCTGGTCACGGCGATTGACCAGAATAATCAAAATACCGGCGCGGGTTATATCGAGAAGCGGGGTGAGCAGTATCTGGTGCGCGCACCGGGGCAGGTACGAACAGTGGAAGATATTCGCAATGTCGTGATCAAGAATGCCGGCGGTATTCCAGTACGTGTGAGGGATGTGGCCGAGGTCGATATCGGTCGTGAATTGCGCACCGGCGCGGCGACGGCCAATGGCAGGGAAGTCGTGCTGGGCACGGTGTTCATGCTGATGGGTCAGAACAGTCGCACGGTGTCACAAGCGGTAGATCTGAAAATGAAAGAGATCAATCGCAATCTTCCCGCAGGTGTTCAGGCAGTGACGGTGTATGACCGCACCATTCTGGTCGATAAAGCGATCGCCACGGTCCGAAAAAATCTGCTCGAGGGTGCGATTCTGGTGATTGTGGTGCTGTTCGTGTTTCTGGGTAATCTGCGCGCAGCGATCATCACTGCGGCAGTGATTCCGCTGGCTATGCTGTTTACCTTCACCGGCATGGTCCACTACCAGGTCAGTGCGAATTTAATGAGTCTGGGCGCACTGGATTTCGGCATCATTGTTGATGGTGCAGTGGTCATCGTGGAGAACTGTATTCGGCGGCTGGCGCATGCGCAGTCAGTTTACGGACGCACGCTCACCCGTGAGGAAAGATTTCATGAAGTCTTTGAGGCCGCGCGTGAATCGCGCCGGCCGCTGTTGTACGGACAGTTCATCATCATGGTGGTGTATCTGCCGGTTTTTGCGCTCTCGGGTGTCGAAGGAAAAATGTTTCATCCGATGGCGTTCACCGTCGTCGCCGCTTTGTTGGGTGCGATGATTTTATCGATCACCTTTGTGCCTGCTGCCGTGGCGATGCTAGTGACGGGGCGTGTGAAAGAAAAAGAAATCGCGCTGATGGTTTGGGCCAAGCGTTGGTATGTACCCATGTACGACTGGGTGATGCAGACACGTGCGGTGGTGCTGACGTTTGCGCTGGTCGCCGTGATGCTTGCCGGGCTGCTGCTGACGCGCACTGGCAGCGAATTCGTTCCCAATCTCAATGAGGGTGATCTGGCGTTTCAGACGATACGCGCGCCGGGTGTCAGTCTGACCCAGGCGGTGGCGATGCAGGCGCAGATCGAAACAACGCTAAAAGCGAAATTTCCGGAGATTGACCGCGTATTCACTCGTATCGGTACCGCCGAGATTGCCACTGACCCCATGCCGCCCAGTTTGTCGGATGGCTACATCATGCTCAAGCCGATTGAAAGCTGGCCATATCCTCGAAAAACCCGGGACCAGTTGCTGCAGGAAATACGCGACACGGTCTGGAAAATACCCGGCAATAACTATGATTTTTCTCAGCCGATTCAGCTGCGTTTTAATGAACTGATTTCGGGTGTGCGCAGCGATGTAGCGGTGAAGATTTTCGGCGATGACATGGATCAGCTACACCGGCTGGCCGAGGAGGCAGCGCAGGTGTTACGTCAGGTGCCGGGCGCGGTGGATGTCAAAGTGGAGCAGACCACGGGTTTGCCGATGCTGACGGTGGTTATTGATCGCCAGAAGCTCGCCCGCTATGGACTGACCTTAATGGAAGTGCAGGATGTGGTGGCGGCGGCGATTGGTGGCAGCAAAGCAGGTACGCTGTTCGAGGGCGATCGCCGGTTTGATATCGTGGTGCGACTGCCCGAGCATTTGCGTGGTGACATCGAGGCGATGAAACGTCTGCCAGTCTCACTGCCAGCGCAGGGAGCGCAAGGTACGACCGGATTTATCCAGTTGGCCGAGGTGGCGACGCTGACACTGGCACCGGGGCCGAACCAGGTCAGCCGGGAAAACGGCAAGCGTCGCATTGTCGTGACCTCGAATGTTCAGGATCGTGATGTCGGTAGTTTTGTCGATGAGGCCAGTCAGCGTATCGAGGCCATTGCGCTGCCGACGGGATACTGGACTGCCTGGGGTGGGACTTTCGAAAATCTGCAGTCCGCTACCGAACGTCTGAAGCTGGTGGTACCCGCAGCGCTGTTTCTGGTGTTTGTTTTGCTGTTTGCGATGTTCGGCAATCTGAAAGACGGCTTGCTGGTGTTTACTGGTATCCCGTTTGCACTTACCGGCGGTGTGCTGGCCTTGTGGTTGCGGGACATACCCTTATCGATTTCGGCCTCCATCGGATTCATCGCGTTGTCTGGCGTGGCAGTGCTGAACGGGCTGGTGCTGATCTCGTTCATCCGCGCCCTGCAGGATCAGGGTCTGCCACTGCATGAGGCCGTGCGAGAGGGAACGATGACGCGCCTGCGTCCGGTACTCATGACGGCGCTGGTGGCTTCACTGGGATTTTTACCGATGGCGATTGCAACGGGCACCGGTGCCGAGGTGCAGCGGCCTCTGGCAACGGTGGTGATTGGCGGGATTCTGTCATCGACACTGCTCACGCTGCTGGTGTTGCCGCTGTTGTACTGCCTCGTTCACAGGGATAAAACTGGGCCCGGGCCAGGCAAGCGCCCTGATTAATCCGAGCGCACGATGCGCACCCCGACGAATTCATAGCGGCTGCCAGGTGCGTAGCGGAAACGAAAAGCGGAGCGCAGAAACTGCGCATGGTTGACCCGTGAGCCGCCACGCACCACCCGGAACTGACAATCCTCAGCTTCCCAAGAGCTACCATCGGCGGGCGCGTCTTCATAGTCGATGTGCCAGCAATCCTCTATGCGTTCCCAGACATTGCCGAGCATGTCGTACAGGCCGAAGGGATTGGCTTTTTTCACGCCGGCTCTTTGCGGCTTGCCGTCCGAATTGTCCCGGAACCAGCCGTGGTCGTTCAGCGCCGCGGGATTATCTCCAAAATAAAAAACTGACTGAGTGCCCGCACGAGCCGCATATTCCCACTCGGCTTCGGTTGGCAATCGATAATGCTTCCCGGTTTTCTCGCTCAGTTTATGTGCAAATGCTTTGGCTTCTTCCCAGGTGATATTTTCTACCGGCAGATCATCGCCTTTATTTTCACTGGGATTACTGCCCATAATGAAAACCCACTCTTGCTGAGTCACTTCCTTTATACCCATTGAAAATGATTTGATCGTTACTTCATGCTGTGGGTATTCTTCGAATTCACCCGCATATTTCAGCTGTTCTTCAGACAAACCTTCGCGCGACGACAGACGCTTAGTCCCCATCAAAAATTTTCCGGCAGGTATCGTGACCATCTCCGGACATTGTGGACAATCCCGGAATATTTTCTTCGGTTCCGCTTGTGTGCTGGCACTGATGAGTAGGGTAATGATCGATATTGCGTAAAGAATGTGTGGCATAAAGGTATCGCTTCCCAGTTAAATTCATTGTCACCAAAATAAATAGTGTCCAAATCATCAGCGCACCGGACACGACAATTTTTGCTGAACCGGTGGTTGATGTACGCAATGTAGACGAATCCGGACCGACATGACGCCGCCCGTGTACCTCCGATTTTGCTGCAACACAACAAAACACCGACAGACTTTCCCATTCTTTTTTTTGCAAATTGCAGGTTTTAAAGATTAAAACCGAGCCCTTCAAACTCGTTGCGGCGCACATTTTTGATGCATATTTCTTCGTGTTTCTGTATTCATAAAAGGATTAAAAAATGACTGCTTAGTCACAATAAAACTTCGCGTACTAATACTATTGCTTTAATTGACTTTTGAAATGCAGAGGGCTAGATTACTGCCAGCTATCAGATTTTCTTTGTCTCATAGCTGCTTAAACAATAAAGGGGGGACACCAATGAAGAAGGCCCGTAAATCGCTTGCCCTAATGGGAGCGGTCATAGCAGGAGCGGTGTTGTCTGCCACTCCGGCAATAGCGCAGGAAGTGACGACCGAGCGTCTGATCAACAGCGAAAGAGAACCAGGCAACTGGCTTAATCACCACGGCAACCTCGAGGCACATCGTTTTTCCGGCCTCGATCAAATCAACACCAAAAACGTCAAGAACCTGAAAGTGGCCTTCACTTGGGCGATGGGCGACATGCATGGTGGCGGCAAGGAAGTCATTCAGTGGCAATTTGCCGGCCTGGAGGGGACGCCGATTGCTGAAGACGGTTTCCTGTACCTGACCACTGGCTGGGGTACTGTGACCAAGCTGGACACCCGCGGTGGTGTGCCTCGCATGGTCTGGAAATACAGCCCGAATCCTGACCGCGATTACGCAACCACGGTTGCTTGCTGCGGCATTAACAACCGCGGTGTGGCTCTGGCCGGCAACATGGTCATCTCGCCTGTCATCGACGGTCGTATCGTTGCACTGAGCAAGACCGATGGTTCGAAGATCTGGGAGGCACAAGTGGCTGACCCAGGCAAAGGCGAAACCATTACCGGTGCACCGCTGATCGTTAAAGACATGGTTGTGACCGGCATGGCTGGCGCTGAGTACGGCGTTCGCGGCTGGCTCGAAGCGATCAATCTGAAGGACGGCAAGCGTCGCTGGAGAACTTACACGATTCCTGGTCCGGGCGAGCCTGGTCATGAAACGTGGAAGGACAAGCACGGCGCATGGAAAACGGGTGGCGGTACAACTTGGGTGACCGGTTCCTACGATCCTGAACTGAACCTCATCATCTGGGGTACAGCGAATCCGGGTCCGGACTGGGACAATGCTTACCGTCCTGGTGACAACCTGTGGACCGACTCCACGATCGCGCTGGATGCAGACTCCGGCAAAATCAAGTGGGGCTTCCAGCACACGCCAAACGATCCGTACGACTTTGACTCGATCAACGAAAACACTTTCGTTGACACGCAGGTCAACGGTGCCTTCCGTCGCATGACCATCCACTCCAACCGTAATGGTTATGTGTATGCGAATGACCGTAAGACAGGTGAGCCTCTGTGGTGCACCCAGTTCGTCGACAAGCTGAACTGGTCGGGCGGTCTGGATGCCAAGTGCAAACCAAAGTCATACAACCCGAAGGCCGATGTTCAGACCTACATGAAGGGTACAGCTGCTCAGCGCGGTACAGCGACCAAAGGTCGTGGTACGGTTGACGGCGTCCTGGAGCCAGGTCACATGGGTGGCAAGAACTGGCCACCGACGACTTACAGCCCGCAAACCAACCTGTATTACATCCCTACCATCGAGGGTTGCAACAAGGCGTTTGCTGAAGTCACGGTTCCTGGCGCTCACAAGCCACGTCAGCTGTTCCTGGGCGGCGCACCTTACTCCACGTTTGAAGATGCAAGTTGCGGCCGTATCACCGGCTCCATCACAGCAATCGACGTGCGCACCGGTCAGGTCGCCAAGAAGGTCCGCACCGAGCACCCACAGCTGGGTGGTCTGCTGACCACAGCGGGCGGTCTGGTGTTCTCGGGTCACGCTGAAGGCGCTGTAGTTGCCTATGATGCGGCTTCCCTGGAAGAGCTGTGGCGCTTCGAGACTGGCTCGGCAATTAACGCTCCACCGATGAGCTTCTCGTCGGATGGCAAGCAGTACGTTGCAATCGAAGTCGGTCTGGGTGGTGCATGGCCGCAGTGGTTCGTCACTGCGACACCTGAACTCAAAACTCAGGTACCAAGCAACATTCTGTACGTATTCGGCCTGGATAAGTAATCCTGGTTGACTGGTCGGGCTGGTGGCAACACCAGTCCGATTTTTTTCAGACAAGTTCACACATCCCACGAGATACAGAGGTAAAGGTAATGAAACGTTTGACCGCAAACTTGAAAGTCGTGGCAGCAGCGGCTTTGTCAGCTTGGGTACTGATGGCTGTGGCGCCATCGGCAATGGCCGAGGACGATGATCGTCCCAAGAACGTGCCCCGCGGTGGTGGCAAGGTAGCATTCACGCAGTTCTGTACGACTTGCCATATGCCGGATGGACGCGGCGGACAGAATGAAGGTGGTTATGGCGCCGATCTGCGCAAGACACCGCTGGATGTCAATATGGTGGTACACGTGATTACCAATGGTCGTGCTGGCCGTGGTATGCCGGCATTCAAAGGTCTGATCGATGAAGAAAATATTCGTCTGGTGGCGGAGTTCATCAAGGAAGATGCGCCAAGGGGTCTGAAGATTAAATAAGCATCCGGCTGCATAGAGCCAAAAATCTGACTCGCCGCCCGTTGGGCAGGCGAGTTTTTTATTTGTGCCGTGTTATTTCTACTTCACTTGCTCTTTGCTTCGGCCAGCTGCTCCGGGGTCATTTTTTCGGACAGTTGGTCCAGCAAGCGGTTGATCTCAAGGCGGGGATATTTCTCTTCATTCGCCATAGCCTCAGCCAGCCAGCGATAGGCCTCGACATAGTTTTTATGAACGCCCAGAGCAAGTTGCACGTAGACCTGTTTCATCATGCGTTTGCCATACTTGTTTTTACGCTCGATGAGCTGTCTGGCGATATTGCGAGCTTCGCTCAGGTCACCGGTTTGACGACCTGCATCGTAAGCGTCGGTTCCTTTGATGAATAAGGACAAACTCTCGTTTTCGTAAGCGCACTGTTTTGCATCCCCGCTCGGGCACAGCGCCGGGTCGTCTTCTGCGCTGACTGGTGCATGGCTGATGGCAAGGCTCAGCACCAGGCTGGACATGATCGCTTTCAGGGTAGGGTAAGTCGTGTTCTTCATGGGTGTCTCGTTTATTATGGTGTCAGCAGGGATCTGGCGGCCTGCTGGGCATGCCAGAATCGCGGGCGGCGCGGTAGCCACGCCGCCGGTTCTCGTCAGTTGCCTTTCATGTCGGCAATCAGTTTGCCGGCTTTGGCCGGGTCGAAGTAGTAAACCACGGAATCAAAGCGGCCACTGGTGCCCATCTCGTAGACGCCTACCATGTCGATACGCACCGAGTCGCCTGATTTGCGGTGGGTGGCATCCCAGGTAAAGACCACGGCAGCGGAGCGACCACCAACGATCATTTTCTTGACGTCAAAGCGTGCCTTGAAGGTTTTGTATTCACCGGTCATGTAATCGGAAAAATCTTTTTTGCCCGACTGGCTGGAGACCGGTGTGGTGCGGCTTACATTATCAGAAAAATATTTGATCCAAGCGGCTGGGTCATTATTCTCCATCGACTGGTTGTATTCCTCCATAGCCTGCCGGATAATGGATTCGACCTGCATTTCCACGGCGCCGGCAGCAAAAGCCGCACTGGAGAACATACTGCTGAGAACAAGAATTGCGCCGGCAAAATTGCGGCGGATGGTACGAGTGGTGCTGATCATGAAACCTTTCTCCTTCGTAGATTTTTGTTTATTGCTGAAATCGCGATGGCCGGACTGGAAAATCGGAGGGCGCTAAAAAGGCGTCCGACTTCTGATTAGCCGCAGTGTTTTTGTCGCTCCGTTTTGTTGGCCTTCGGTGCCATAAAGTACCATTTTTGAAAGCGAATGCCCATTAAATTTCACTTAAATGCCGGCTTCATTCCAGAGAAAAAACCACCGTTGTCCGGGTTGAGACGGCATGTCTGAAAAATGGTCGGTTCGCAGGCCGCAGTGAAATTTTTTATTAACGACTCGATAAAAAAATACTTATGCAAAACCCGGTCTGGCTGGAAGTTGCGTTGAATGGTCCCTGGTCGCGCGAGCGGCAGCCTGCGATACCGCTGTCGGCCGATGAAATCGTCGAAGACGCCGTTGCCTGCGCAGCCGAAGGCGCATCCATTATTCATTTTCATCCCTACGATCCCGCCACGGGTCGCCAGCGCGATGATTACGAGATTTACGCCCCTATCATCGAACGCATCCGCGCCAGAGCCGACGTGATTTGCTATGGCACCTTGCCTTTCGCCGGTGATGTGGATGCCCGCGATACCTTTACGCCTGAGAAACGCTATGCAGCGGTAGAAAAGCTGGCCAGCGCCGGGCTGATCGAATGGTCGGTGGTGGATCCTGGCTCGACCAATATCAGTACACGTAGCGATGTGGCCAGCGGCAAGCAGGGTTTTGTCTATACGAATCCGGAGAGCCACATCCGGCACGGGCTGGATCTCTGCCAGCGGCATCAGCTGACAGCGTCTTATGCGATTTACGAGCCGGGTTTCATGCGTTTGGGTGCGGCACTGCGTCGTACGGTGAGCAGCCTGTCGCCGCCGGTCTATCGGCTGATGTTTTCAGATAATTTTACGTTTGGCTTTCCACCCGAAGAATGGGCGGTGGAGGCTTATGTGCGTCTGCTGGGCATTGAGGAGCCGGATGCTCAATGGATGGTCGCGGGCCTCGGTGTACTGATCGATCCCCTGATTGATGTCGCTGTCACCCGGGGCGGACATGTGCGCGTGGGTCTGGAAGATGCGCCCCTCGGTCATGCTGTATCCAATATGGATCAGGTGCGTGCCGCACGGGCGCGTATCGAAAGTAATGGCGGCAGGCTGGCGACAGCGAATCAGGTGCGTGAACGCCTGCGGGCCTGATCCTTTGATTGGTTGTATTTTCGGATTTTCATCAAAACATGAAACACTTTTTCAGATATCCATCCCGATATTTGCTGATATCCGTGCTACTGGTGACGGCGGGCGTCCTGCTGGCTCCCTCGAATAACGCTCTCTCGGATAGTGAATCAGACGAATGTTTCTGGAACCCGGTTACCAAGCAATGCACCCCGGATGACCAGATATTTGTGCAGCCCCTGGCCGGATTGAGCGAGGCTGATACGGGTCGGTTTGATGAAGGCCTGCGTCAGTTCAAGGCTGCCTGGTCGATCTTCCCGCTGATAGACGGCGAATGGGGACTGGGCCCGACCTTTCATGCGAGCTCGTGTGTCGGATGTCATAGTAATTTTGGTCGCGGCAAAACGATTGACGATGCAAGCAAGCCATCATTCCAGCAGCTGCTAAGACTGTCGCTGCCGGGTGCAGATACTCGTCGCGAGCCTGTTGCGCATCCGGCGTATGGCACACAACTCCAGGTGTTTGGTATTTTCGGTGAGTCGCTGTCGAATCCGGTGGTGGGTGAGGCTGATCTGCGTATCGATTGGGAGCCGCTGAAGACCACTCTACCCGACGGTACCGAAGTTGAATTACGCCGCCCGCAAATCCGCCTGACGAAACTGGCATTCGGACCTCTGGGTGAAAAAACGCAGACCTCCCTAAGGAACACACCGGTGGTTTACGGTATGGGTTATCTCGATGCGGTGCCGGAGGCCGACATTCTTGCTATTGCCGCTCAACAGAAATCTCAGGGACTCAATGGCCGGCCGAATTATGTGACAGATGATGCCAGCGGCAAGTTGCTGCTTGGACGTTTCGGTTGGAAGGCCAATCAGCCGACACTGAAGCAGCAGGTGGCGGCGGCGCATATCGGTGACATGGGGATTACCTCGTCGCTCTATCACGAGCAGAATTGCCCGAAAGTGCAGGTGCAGTGTCTGAGCGCGCATCAGACCGGCAAGCACGAGTTGTCAGACGAGGCTTGGGCGGCGGTGACCTTTTTCCTGGCAGGGGTCGATGCCCCCAAACGCCCAAGGCCTGATGGAGACAAGTACATTCAGGGCGAGAAGTTGTTTCGCGGCGCGGGTTGCAATGGCTGTCATGTACCCGAAATGAAAACGGGTAAATTCCCGCTGCTGACGGCGATAGAAAACAAGACCTTTTATCCGTACACCGATTTACTCTTGCACGACATGGGGGAGGATCTGGCAGACAACCGGCCCGATTTTAAAGCCGGTGGGCGAGATTGGCGCACCGCGCCGTTATGGGGTCTGGGTCTGTCCAGAAGAGTCAACGGTAGTATGGATCTCTTGCATGATGGCCGCGCGCGCAGTGTGCTGGAAGCGATTCTCTGGCACGGTGGTGAAGCCAAGAAGGCGCGGGATCAGTTCGCCGGCATGAAAAAAGAAGAGCGTGATGCGCTGATCGCTTTTGTTCAATCGCTTTGAACGCAGAGTGAACTTTGATGGGGAAGTCGCTTACTGAGCGGTTTCCAGTACGGGCGTATCGTCGGCAGATTTCGCCGGCATCAAGACAGTGTCGGCTCTGGAGCGCACATAGGATTTGGCCTGCAGCGAGCTCGCCGTTCTTCGGCCAAGTTCCGTCAGAACATAAACACCCGCCAGCGGACGTACATAACCCGTCCTCACCAGATTATCGATTTGTTTCTGGCGCTTGCTGAAATCAGTAATCACCGATTCGGTCTCGATCAGGTGAACGATGAGCTCAATATCTTCGATCGATAGCACATGCATATCTGTCTCCGTTGTCTTGTGAGCCGCGCGGCCCATCGGCTGTCGCGATCGCCGGCCGGTATCTCATTGATTTGATGAGATATCCATGATTATAGACCTCAAATTTTCCGGCGCGTTGAAGAAAATAATCGTGCCAATAAGTTAATTATTCGGGTGGCATCTCATTTTATTTTTGATAATAGAGAAGTCGCCAGCGCCTGAATTTTTTATACTTCGTGATAACTTGTGAAAACAGCTGACTTAACCCCCGGAGGCAAAATGAAACCTGGCAGCGTCAAACGGATCGGCATGGTCCGGCGTAAGGAGAGCATGACCCGTGAACAGTTCGAGACCCACTGGCTGACAGTGCATGCCGAGCTCTGCATGAAGCTGCCGGGTATGCAGCGTTATTCAGTCAATCTGGTGGCCGCCGGAGACCGGGAGAAATTCGGTTACGACGGTTTTTCTGAATTGTGGTTTGCATCCAAAGAGGCGCTCGATGCAGCCCTGCAGAGCCCGGAAGGCAAGACCTTGCTCGCTGATTTGCCCAATTTCGTTGAGCAGATTCAGCCTATTCTGGTCGAGGAATATCCGATGCTGTAATGACCGCTGCGATGTGCTCAGGCTGTCGGCGCATGGCCGAATTAGAGGTGCCGGCATGTGGCTAACGAGCGCCGGGTGATTCAGGCTTGCCAGACACCGAAGCCTGCCTCGCGCAGACGAATCGCGAGATCCACCTCCATGTAGCGCGCATCTTCGTAGGGCATGGGATTGTGTGCCTCATACAGCTCGGGCAAGAGTTGAAGGCCAAACTTCTGCACGTATTTGTTGGACTGTATGCCGGCCATATGCCGGTCAAAGCGCAGATCCGGATCAAGCCCGGTCATACCCACGTATACACAGGGTTTGCCGGGCTGATAGTCAGGATTGGCTTTGATGAATTTTCTGTCGTAGAGCACATCTTTCGACAGCTCGACTACATACACATTGTGCTTTGCTGCGATGGCCATTTAACCCCTGACGAGACAGGTTCTCAGTCCCACGAGTACATCACATTGATGCGTGCGACATATTTCGATACGTTCCCGAAAACGCGGCAACCTTCGTGCAGCACGCTGTGCGGGCCGAAGCCATGACGAAAGAACAGAGCCGAGCCTTTGCGCGGTGTGATGTCGACATGGCCGCGATCAGGCCGGTAGAGGCGGGTGCTGCCACCTTCAACGCCCTCATCGGGGCCATTCAGGTAAAGCAGCATCGACATGCAGGATCGTAGTCCCGGCCATTCGACCATCTGCCGACGATCGGGGCTGAGTCCGTAACCGGGCCAGTCGCCGTCGGTGTGCATGTTAAAGACGTCGTTGGCATCGTAACGATACATATTGATGCGCCGGCTGAGTGCGGGGTACAGTGTGCCACCGTCAATCGAGGCGGGTAATAAATGGCCGATGCGCTCGAATACAGTCCCTAGCAGCGTCTCTTCCGCCAGCCAGTGCACGGCCTTGTTCATGCGCATGCCCGGCGGCGTCGAGATGCCGGGTGCTTCATCACGATAACCAAAACGCTCGCTTGCTTCGATCACCGCATCTGCCTCGGTCGGGGTCATGACATCATCAATCACAAACGCCAGCAAACCACCCAGCTCGATGTCGGTGCGGCGCGGCGACAGTGAAGCTTCGTCCGAGAGGACCAGTGGTGTGGCCGGGGTCTCGAAGGCGAAGATCGGCGTCATCGGAATCACGCCCCCCATGGGCAGAGAGCCCGGCATGTGGGCGGCTTCGAAATGCGCCGGCCAGACTCTGGTTTCAGCGGTGGGCGTGTCGGCATGCATGCGTTTTCTCCATGTCAGAACTGTTTACCACTGTCCCACATTGGGCATGGAGGCCCAGGGTTCGGCAGGGGCGAGCGGCCCGCCGCGCTGGAGTAGCTCAATGGAGATGTTGTCAGGCGAGCGCACGAACGCCATATAGCCATCTCGCGGTGGCCGCAGGATCGTGACGCCATGCGCTTGAAGTCGTTCGCATGCTGCGTAGATATCATCGACGGCATAGGCCAGATGACCGAAGTTGCGGCTGCCACCCAGATCTTCCGGATCCCAGTTGTAGGTCAGTTCGACCTGGGCATCGTGGTCACCCGGTGCGGCCAGGTAGGCGAGGGTGAAGCGACCGCCGGCATTGTCGAACTGGCGTACCAGTTCCAGCCCGAGCGCATCGCGATAAAAACGCAGAGAGGCATCAAGGTCATTGACTCTGACCATCGTATGGAGATATTTCATGATGAAAATCCGCGGTAAAAACCGCTATTGTAATGACCGTCGAAAAAAACGGCTGGCGACAGCCGGTCTGATTGCGTCAGCGGAGTCACGATAATTCGGCGAGGTGGTGGCTGGTCTCGGAAAGGCGATGCATGTCGTCCATCGGCGCGAAGAAGGGCGGACCTTCCAGCATCTTCAGAGCCGCTTCCAGGGGCACGGGCGGTGAGGCAATGTAGCCTTGAATTTCGTCGCAGCCCATTCGCTGTAACAGTTGCAGCTGTTCCGTTGTTTCTACGCCCTCAGCGACCACGGTCAGCCCCAGCGTTTTGCCCATCTGCGTCATGGCCTGACAAAGCACGATGCCATCGCCGCCCGCCGAGAGGTTGCGCACGAAGGACTGATCAATTTTCAGTACATCCACCTGCAGCCGGTGCAGGCGTGCCAGCGACGAATAGCCGGTACCGAAATCATCAATCATCAGTTCAAGACCCATCTCATCGAGCTGCATCAGTTCCTGCCGGACGGTGTCGTTCTCTCCGATCATCATGGATTCAGTCAGTTCGATCGCGATGTCGGAAGACTTGATGCGGTGGGTCTGCATATGTTGCTGCAGTTGCATGCGGAACTCGCTGTCTTTCAACTGTCGCGCCGAGACATTGATCGACACGGGGACTATTTTTTTACCCATGTCGCGCCAGAGCGCCAGCGTCTCACAAGCGGTGGCCGCCACCCAGTTACCCAATTCGACAATCAGATGGCTTTCTTCGGCCAGGGGAATGAAGCGTTCCGGCGAAACCAGACCCAGTTCCGGATGCTGCCAGCGGACCAGTGCTTCAAAGCCCACCAGATGACCGCTGGTTGCGCTTGCGCGAGGCTGCATGTACAGCAGTAATTGTCCATCGGGGATTGCATGCTGCAGCGCACTCTGCATGTTCATGCGCTCGGATAACTGGTCCAGCATCTGAGTTGAGTACTGAGCGACGCGGTCTTTGCCCGAACGTTTGGCTTCATACATGGCAATATCGGCTGCCTGAACCAGGCCCTCCGGCGTTGTCGCATGATCAGGATAAAAGGCGACACCGATGGAGGCGCGAGTGGAGAGACTATTGCCCCCGGAGTGCAAATCAATCTCACGCAGCCGTGTCAGAAGATGTCCGGCAATTTCCAGAGCGATCTCCGGGCTGCTGAGTTCATGCAGCAAGATCATGAATTCATCACCACCCAACCGGAGTACATGATCCTGTTTGCGCACAGATTGCTGAAGTACGCGAGCGACCTCCTGCAGAAAGGCATCACCCGCTTTGTGTCCGAGCGTGTCATTGATCGTCTTGAAGTTATCAAGATCGATGAACAAGGCAGCGAACTGGTAACCTTGATTTTCAGCGGTTTGCAGCATGAAAGGCAGTTGCTGATTCATCCAATGGCGATTGGGCAAATGGGTCAGTGCATCGGTAAGAGCGAGCTGTTCAAGTTGCTGTTCTTTTTCTTTGACTTCGGTAATGTCCTGCAGGGTGACTGCCAGTCCAAGATCGGCGCGCACGGCACGTGCCTGCATCCAGCATTTTTTCTTTGGACCGTCGCGATAAATGAAAATTTCTTTTTCTGCAAGGCCATCATTCATCGCACTATGCAAAAATAATTTCGTGGCTGCGAGGTTGGCACCACTGATAATTTGGTTCAGAGACTTGCCGACCAATTCTCCTCTTTCTATGCCGGACATACGAGCGGCCTGACCGTTGCAGTCTTCGATAATAAAGTCAGTTATTCCCTGCGCTTTGTCGAAAAACGGGGAGATCATGTAAAGTTCTTCGCGCGAAGCATCAACCGCCAGCCGAAAAGTATTGTTGATCTGATTTTTATAGAAGGCGCGCGTGTCACGGCGTGACTGCAGCCAGCCACCTGACAGGCACAAAAAAATGATCAGTCCGGTTGCCGCATATTGCAAGAGCTGATGCAGTTCCCTTGTTGCAGCATAAGATTTGAGGATGTTGCGTTCACTAATCGCAATCAGGGTCTGCAATGGGTAACTTTCCATTGACCGTCTGCCGACATACATCAGATCGCCTGGCAGGCGAACCTCAGTAAATGTTTTGGTGCTACCGGTATTGTTGGAGTGCGATGGAAGATCATCGCGCTGAATGTCCGTGCCGATAACGCGCTGTGTCAGCGTATCGCCCTCACGGTATTTGATGGCGATAACATCACCCGAATTGAGAGCGACGTCGCCGCCAAAATAAGTCAGCTGGTCCTGCAGTACGCTCAATGAAACCACGCCTGCAAAACGACCCTGAGGATCATTGATGCGGCGCGAAAAACGGATCACTTTTTTTCCTTCAAGCAGGCCGTAGCCTGGTGCCGGAGGATTGATTTGCAGTCCGGTGGCGTCGGAGTTTTTGTGTCGCTGAAAAAAATCGGTGTTTGCCCAGGAGAATCCGAGCAAAGATTCGGTGCGTGAACTGCGCACGATGCCTTCTGAATCGATCAGTAAAGGATTGAACCAGCTGTACGACGGCAGGTCCTGAAAGACCTGCTGCATATCGACTTTTTTTTGAGATTGGGGCAGGTGCGCAATCAGCAGTGAAAGCTGATCGATCTGTTCCATTGAATCATGCAGCTGCCGAGCGTAGCTATTGGCGAGTTCAATGACTTTTTGCCGGCCTATCTCCCGCTCGGCGTCCTGATCCGCCCGGCTTTTTAAAAACGCGCCTGTCCAAAGCACGCTGATAGCGACGAGCGCAATCGCTCCCCACAAGAGCATGGCATTGAGCCAAAGAGGCGGCCGAGTGTGACCAGAGTCAGGTGCAGTGACCATGAAAAACTACTCTTGGTTAAAATCCTGATTCTTCCACGGCATCGGCGGTTGGCACAAGTTGAAATGTGATGTCAAATCGGGAATGCTGGGAGAATGCGGCCATCCCTGCCGATAGCCGGCCATGAGGCTCAGATTGTCATGCCACCATCGACCGAATAGACGTTGCCTGTGCTGAATGCGGATTCATCCGATGCCAGAAACACAACCACGGGGGCGATTTCTTCGGCTTTTGCCAGTCGGCCCATCGGTTGCCTGGCAATGAATTGCTTGCGCGCCTCGGCGGGATCGTCATACGCATTGATTCGATCCTGCAGCGAGGGCGTGTCCACCGTACCGGGACAGACGGCATTGCAGCGTATGCCTTTGCCAACGTAATCGGCGGCGACTGATTTGGTCAGACCAATCACGGCCGCCTTGCTGGCGCCGTAGACGAAGCGATTCGGCAGACCTTTCACGCTCGACACCACGCTGGCCATATTGATAATGCTGCCATGCCCCTGCGAGAGCATGGCCGGGAGTACTGCCTGAATCATCCAGAATTGCGAACGCACATTGAAATCAAATGCAAAATCCCATTCGTTGTCGGTGGTTTCCAGGACGTTACCGGCATGGACGTAGCCCGCGCAGTTGAATAGAACGTCGATCTTCGATAAGGTGCTCGCGATTTTTCGGATGGCCTCTTTGTCCATCACATCCAGCACCGCGGTCTGAATGTTTTGCATGCCATCGAAACGCGCCAGCAAGTCAGGGTTGATATCTGTTGCAAGAATGTGGGCACCCTCAGCAGCCATGGCGAGAGCACTGGCATAGCCAATGCCCTGACCGGCTGCTGTGATCAGTACGGTTTTTCCATTGAGTCGCATGAGCAAATCCTGTCGGGAGGGTGTTGCGGATTAATCGCGTTTGCCGCGGGCATTCAGTGCAGCAATCTGAAAATTCTGCATGCGCTGTTCTGCGACCGAGTACCACTTATTCTGCTGCTCCTGAAAGCGTGTGTAGTGCTCATAGATTTTTTTGAAGTTGGCATTTTTCGCTGCTTCTTCATCCATCGTTTCTTTCGTCGCTTTCAGGCTGGCTTTCATTACATCCATCGGGAAGGAGCGAAGTTTGACGCCGCGCTTGACCAGTCGGGCCAGTGCCTGTGGATTGCGTACATCATATTTGGCTTGCACTTGCACGTGTGCCTCATAAGACGCTGCGGTCAGCGCTGCACGGTAAAGCTGGGGCAGCGCGTTCCATTGTTTGTTGCCGATGATAAGCGACAGATGCGACCCGGTTTCCCACCAGCCCGGTGTGTAGTAGTACGGTGCGACGCGGTCGAAGCCGAGTTTTTCATCATCGTAGGGACCGACGAATTCAGCCGCATCAATTGTGCCTTTTTCAAGCGATGGATAAATATCGCCGGCCGGAATCTGCTGCGGCACTACGCCCAGTTTTTGCAGAATGCGCCCGCCAAACCCGCCGACGCGCATTTTCAGGCCGACCATGTCGTCCAGGCTCTTGATCTCTTTACGGAACCAGCCACCCATCTGGCAGCCGGTATTACCGCAGGGCAGAGTGGTGACGCCATAGTCTTTCAGGAACTCCAGGAAGATTTCTCTGCCACCCCCTGCTGTGTACCAGGCGGTCTGCTGGCGTGAATTCATGCCGAACGGGCCGCAGGTATCGAAAGTAAAGGTCGGATCTTTACCGAAGTAAATATAGAGCGGCGTATGGCCCATCTCGATGGTGCCATTTTGTACCGCATCGAGTACCTGAAATGCCGGCACAATTTCGCCCGCCGGAAAAGCGCGGATGGTGAACTTGCCCTGTGTGAGTTCGGACACACGCTTGGCGAAAAATTCGGCGCCACCAAAGAGAGTATCAAGTGATTTGGGAAAGCTCGACGCCATACGCCAGGTCAGGGTAGGCAGTGACTCGGCTGAGGCGGATGTCGCCATTGCAGCGGCTGCAGCGCCACCGGCGGCCTGGATGAATTTACGTCGTTCCATGCGTGTCTCCTGTTTTGTTATGGTGTTGTGTTGTTTTATTTTATTCAGGAAGATGTGCCATCTTCCCCGTTTTCCTCCAGCAGTATCTTCAATACTGCCGCGTCGTCGAGTGAATCATAACCGCTGGCCAGTGTTGCCTTGAAAATTTCCAGTGCATAAGCCGCCAGTGGCGTTGACTGTGCAATCTTGCCGGCCATGGCCACACCCAGCGCCACATCTTTGGTCAGTATGTGGGCGTGGGCTCGGGGCGCGTAATCATTTACCAGAGCTCGGCTCATGCGATCTTCCAGCATCATTGACTGGCCGCTGGAGGCGCTCATCAGCGCCAGCAATTTTTGCTGATCCAGTCCGAGTTTCGTGCCGAGTGCAATGGCTTCTGCTGCTGCGACCAGATTGATACCGGCGAGGAGGTTATTGACCAGCTTGTAGCGTGCGCCATCGCCGATACGCGGACTCAGATGGAAAATTTTGTCCGACAGCGCATCGAGAATCGATTGATGGCGCGCGATGACCTCATCGGTACCGGCGAGCATGATGCTCATGGTGCCTGCTTCGGCCCGCTTGGGGCCGCCTGAAATGGGCGCATCAAGGACAGTGATATCGAAAGTACTCAGCCGGTCTGCAATGGCTAGTGTGTCCTCGGGGGCGATCGTTGAGCACAGCATGACCGTTTTTTTCTGACTCGCTGCGCGAGTGACGCCCGCATCGCCGAATAGTACCTGATCGATCTGGCCGGCATTCACGACCACCACAATGATCAGGTCCGTTTGGTGTGCCAGCTCAGCGGGGCTACTGCAAATGGTGATGCCTGAGGCACTTGCCGCCTGCATCGCTTCCGGGCGGATGTCGTGCACGCAGACCGGCAGGCCTTTGCGATGAAGATTCAGTGCCATGGCCAACCCCATGGAACCAATGCCAATCAGACCTGCTTTCATTGTTCTTGTATCGCCACGGCTTGTTGAAAAGGGGCAGCGATGCTGCCATCAGTTGCGAGTATACGTGGAGGCAGGAACCGCAGGCCCGGTGACAGGTGAAAAAAGCATGCAAGTCCGGTGGCGCCTGCATGCACTGTTTCGATGGCGTTTGGACGCCACCCGATGGTCTGATTTAACGCCAGCGTCCTGTAGAGGCATCGCCATGATGCCCTTGGCCGCGATGGCGGCCATGTCCCTTGACGTGGCCTCGGCCATGGTTTACGCCGAAATCCCAGCGGAAATTCGCGGCGGGCAGTCCATAAACCGGCGGGTTGTAATGAGCCGGCGGGCCATAGTAAGCCGGCGGGCGATGAATCGGCGCGACGACCACGGGTGGATAAGTCTGTACCTGCACTGGCGTGTGTGTAACAACAGGCGCGGGCGGTGCCGGTGTGGTGTAGACCTGCATCTGGTGCGCCGTTGGTGTGATCTGAATGTTCAGATACGGCCCCGGGTCGCTGTTCGTTTGCGTGGTGTACTGCCGGCCCGCGTATTCATAAACAACGTGATAGCCCACGACCCGGTTTTCATAGGTCACTTGCGGACTGCAGCGGGTGGCGGTTCTGACCTCCGGCGTAGGCTCGCCTTCGATCTGATCGCCCAGAATCGCACCGCCGATCACGCCAATGACGGTAGCGACCGCCCGACCTGAGCCTTTGCCGACCTGGCTGCCGACGATACCCCCGGTCACGGCACCCACGACGGTACCCACGCCCGACCGCTGTCCCTGCAGGACGACGGGCGTCTCAGCGCAGACCTGACGCGGCACGGTGATTTGCTGAATGACCGGCGTGCTGGAGATGACGCGAGCCATCTCTTGAGATTGCGCTGCTGGCCATACGGCCACCAACGCGAGCGGTGCAAGTGTCTTTGATAGCGTACTCATTATCCCTCCCTGGGACCTGTTCATTCATGCCTCCATGGCATGGGACTAATGTAGGCAGGAAAGGATCTCTGCTGAGTGGTCGTTACATTTCGACACAGGATTGTTTAATTTTTATTAATAGTTTTTCCTTGGTGCGGCACCGGTGCTGCCACCGTCGATTCCTATCGGTCTCATGATCTCGCCTCGTTCTGTGTTTTAAACGGGCACAAATTAGGTGAGTGCGAAATGTGTTCTTTGCGTCTTCTCAAATCGCTGTGATGCCAACATTGAAGTGCTTGTTGATGTCTCTGATTTGATTGAGTCACTTCAAAGTCAGGTGATGTGTGCGGTCTATACATAGGAATAAATCGCGCGTGCTTTGCTGTTTGCTAGGTGCTTCTTCAAAGCAGTGAAAATTTTCAAGGAGACAAAGATGCACAGAAACAAAATTACGTTGGGCGTTGGAATTTTCAGCATGCTGCTTGCGTCAGTGGTGTGCGCACAAAATCAGCCAGGTAATCTGGAAAAGCTGGAAAGCTTTCGCTCGACAGGCAGTCCGGTGGTCATGGAGCAAATTCCTCAGAGTGGTCCCAAAGCCGATGCGATACGTCGGAATTTGCAGAAGATTCGTCTGCCGCAGGGGTTTCGTATTGATTTGTATGCGCTGGTGCCGGATGCAAGGCATATGGCAGTGGGGCCATCAACCGGCGTGGTTTTTGTCGGTACCCGCAAAAGCCGGGTATGGGCTGTAACAGATCGAACGCGCAGCCGTGTTGCTGACGAAGTCAAAGCTTTTGCGCCATCGCTGGATCTTCGTGTGCCGAACGGTGTGTGTTTTTCGCCGGATGGTTTTTTGTTTGTAGTCGAGCACAATCGAGTACTGACATTTCCGGCAGCAGAGTTTTTTTATGAAGGCGGGGACGTGGCGGTGGGTCAGGTCGTGCCGCAGGGCCAGCTGATACCTGTGGAAGAGGAAAGTTTCAACCATGGTGCGCGCACCTGTCGTGTCGGACCCGACGACAAGCTTTACATTACGCTCGGGCAGCCGTTCAACGTCCCTCCGGCAGGTAAGCTGCCCGTTTATGAAAAATTCGGGATGATGGGCATTGTGCGTATGGACCGGGATGGCAAGAACCGCGAGGTGGTCGCGCGCGGCGTGCGTAATTCGGTCGGCCTCGATTTTAGTCCGCAGGATCGTGCGTTATGGTTTACCGATAACCAGGTCGATGGCATGGGTGACGATATACCGCCAGGTGAACTCAATCGTGCCACGCGATTCGGGCAGCACTTCGGATTTCCCTGGTACGGCGGCGGCAAGGTTCGCACGATGGAATACAAGTCGGAGACGCCACCGTCCAACCTCGTTTTTCCTCAGGCAGAGATGACACCACATGCGGCGGATCTGGGCATGATGTTTTATCGCGGCAAAATGTTCCCGCCCCGGTACCAGAACGGCATTTTTTCTGCGCAGCACGGTTCGTGGAATCGCACCACGCCGGTAGGGGCGCGGGTGATGTTCACCAGTCTCAAGAGCGATGGCACTGCGGATCGCACGGAGGTATTTGCCGATGGCTGGCTGACACCAGCGAATGAATATCTGGGACGTCCAGTCGATGTGGCGCAACTGGCTGATGGATCCTTGTTGGTCTCAGATGATTATGCCGGGGCGCTTTACCGGATTTCGTACGAAGGCGCACCAAACCGTTGACTTTGTCGGTCTGCGACAGCGGGAAGCTTTTCCCCGCCGCTCGGGGTTTCGGAGTGAAGGCAGACGCATATTTTTTTGATAAGTGTAAAAGTTCGACAGGGGTCCGGCTTTTCGCATATATTTCTGCCAAGCATTACTTCAGTTGCGGCCTCATTTGCCGATTAGAGACTTGTCTCGCTAGTGATCTGGCAAGGCAGGTCCTCAACGTGTGAAATACTGGTGCTGATCGCGCCTCAAAAAGACCCTACCCCAGCCATGGCAGAAGAAGACAAAAAGCCCGAAGAGGACGTCCCCGGCGCTGCCGCCGCAGCCACCGAGGCCCCACCCGAGGCGCCTGCATCGGATGAGCCGCCGAAACCGCCAGTCAAGTGGAAAAAGGTGGTCGAAGAGGGGCATGCGGGTGCGCATGGCGGCGCCTGGAAAATCGCGCTGGCCGACATGATGACGGCGATGATGGCGTTCTTCCTGCTGATGTGGTTGCTGGGCGCAACCCCCGAGGAGCAGCGCCAGGGTATTGCAGAATATTTTCAACCCACCGATCGCAGGGAAGCGGCGATGGGTGAAACAGCGGGCTCGAATGGCATGTTCGGCGGCCGCTCCATCATCGACCCTGATGGCATCCCCGATACACCGCAGCAGGAAGCCATCATGGAGCGTGTGACGCCGCGTTCCGAAGCGGGTCCGAATGAGGATTTTGGAACGTCGCCCGACGACAAGCCGCATCCCAAGTACGCGAAAAACCTGACGGAAGAACAAAAGCAGCAGATTGCAGCGCAAGCCGAGAAAGAAAAGCTCGACAAGCTGGAGAAAGAAATTGATGAGCGACTTTCGCTGAATCAGCAGCTGTCCGACCTCAAGAGCCAGGTGACGTTCACGCGTGAAAAGGATGGCCTGCGCATCGACATCATCGATAAGGCTAATTTTTCGATGTTTGGCAATGGTAATGCAGCGATGGATCCGCGCGCTCGCGCACTGATCAGTGAAGTGGCGAAATCGCTGGCCGGGATGCCTAACAAAATGGCGGTCAAGGGTCATACCGACAGCACGCCCTTCCCCGATGGCAGTGACCGAACCAACTGGTCGTTATCGATCGAGCGTGCCGAAGCGACGCGTCGCATGCTGGAGCAAGCGGGTATGTCGAGCGGCCGTTTCGCCCGAGTCGAGGGGGTGGCGGATACCGCGCCTTTCACGCCGGACAATCCCGCCGATCCCCGTAATCGGCGTATCAGCATCACGGTGCTCTACAACGATCCGCCGCCGTCGGATTAATCAGCTTGTCGCCAGGCCGCTTGCGGTGTTGGCGTCGACCTGACGAGACAGGTTCAAAGGCAATGCCCGTCTTGACCAGACGGCCGTTCAGCTTCTTGCGCTTTGAGCGGCGCGCTCCGGAAAGACAGTCGCCAGCCACCAGAAAATCAGACCACCCATCACCAGTGTGGTCGCTGCGATATTCAGCGACCACGCAAATCCGATAGCGTGCGTACCGGCTCGCGAGAGCAACATCGCTGCAACGGGCGGGCCAATAATCTGGCACAAGCCAAACGACGCTGACAACAAGCCGATGATCGCAGGTGCGGATTGCGGATGCAGTTTTCGGCCTAACTGCATCGCAAAAAATGTGATGGCGGTGAACGGCAAGCCCACCAAAATGCTACCCAGCGCAAACCCTGCCAGGGTTGGCATCCAGTTGCTCAGTGCGACACCGGCCGCCTGTATCAGATAGCAGGCCAGCAGCAGATAGCGCTGATCAAAACGCGCAGGTATGCGTGAAGCCGCAACGGCGCCGACGGCTACAGCGATGCCGAGCATTGGCCAGAACAGATCGGGCCAGGGAGAGCCCGGCATCGCGGTGCGTGCAATGACCGGCAGGAAGGTTGCGGTAATGATGTAGCCGAAGCCGGCCAGACCATAGGCCAGCGTCAGCGCCGCTTTTTCGGTGAGGCTGCCGCCTGCTGCCGAGAGCTCATGGGTGGCAGCGGGCGAGGGTAGTCCGGCATCATCACGAAAAACTGGCCAGACCATGGCCGTCATGAGTGTCGCCAGCACAGCAAACGCGAGCCAGCCCGCACTGGCATGCCAGCCCAGCTGCACCATGAGGCCAGCCAGCAGCCCGCTGCTGGCAATACCAACGCCGGGGCCTGCGTAAACCACGCCGCCTGCAGAGGGCAGATTCATGCGGGAAAGCCGACCCAGACACCAGGTGCTGGTGTAAACGAAAGCGACCGCCGTGATGATGCCGGCGATGAAGCGTAACCAGGGCCAGGCCGTCGGCGCATTGATCGCCATGAGCGCAGTCAGTGCGCAGGTGATCAGCAGACCGACACGCACCATCGGCGCCACCGGTAGAGGCGACCAGCCGCGACGCGACCATAGCGTGGGTTGCAGTGTGCAGAGGATGGCGCCCAGCAGATAGCCAAAATAATTGGCACTGGCCAGCCAGCTGGCGCTATTGAGATCGAGTAAACCGTCATGCAGCATCATGGGCATGAGCGGTGTAAACGCAAACCGGCCGATACCCATTGCCACTGCCAGCGACAGCGTGCCCGATAGTGCAATAACGAGGGGACGGGTCTCGCTGTCGGGATCGGTATGGCCGGTCATTCAGAACGGTGCATTCGTGGTGCGCTTGCAACGACCGGTGATGAGTTCCAGTCGCTTGCCGCCTTCGAGATCAAGCCACTGCTTGAATTCCCCGTTTCGACGGCTGAGCGTGAAATGCTCGCCGATGATGGCCACGCCGTGACGCTTGAACAGGGCGGGCCGGCTGACCTTGAGCAGATCATCCTGCACCTGCAGCGTACCCTTGCGATTCATGGAAATCGTGTACTCGCCGGTATACCAGCCGGTGTTTTCTTCAAAATCAAACTGGGCCGGCATCGTCATCCGGACGGTGTCGAAAGGCGGCACAAGCTTGTCACCCGGTTTGCTGACGTCAAGATCGCAGACGACGTCGAGCTTGCCTTTGTTTTGATAAGCCTGCTTTTTGTCACCCGCGTCGAAACTGATCAGGTCGTTTACCAGTGCAATCACGATCAGTCCGGCGACAACAATGAGGGTCAGCAAGACGGTGGTAGTTTTTTTCATTGAAGATCTCCCTGGTGCGCATGCAGCGAAGTGGGGTGATGCAGACGTTGGCCGATATGGTCCAGCAATCCGCGACAGGCGTCTTCGATCAGATCGAGAACCTGATTGAAGCCATCCTCGCCGCTGTAATAGGGATCCGGTACCACCGCAGCGTCATGATGGCGGCAAAATTCAGTCAGTCGACGGACTTTGTGACGCATCCCGGGCGGACAAGCATGTTCGGCCAGTGCCAGATTATCCCAGTCCATCGCCAGCAGCAGATCATGGCGGATGAAATCGTCCTCCCGTATTTGGCGGGCCCGCAAGTCGGACAAATCGTAACCACGCAATGCCGCAACGTGCTGGCTGCGGTGGTCAGGCGGTTCTCCCGGATGGTAGTTGTGGGTCCCGGCAGAGCTGACCTCGATAAGCTGCCCGAGGCGCGCGGTACGGACCATCTGACGGAATACCCCGTGCGCGGTCGGACTGCGACAGATATTGCCCATACAGAGAAAAAGCACTCGGAAGGCTTTTTGAGGCGTTTCGGCGGTCTCTGGCGTGAGGGCGTTGTTCATTATTGTTTTATTGTGATGCGACTCTTGTCAGAGGCGCGTCCGTCTCAGCCGACATTTTACCTCTTGCAATCGCTATGTAGCACCTCCGCTGTGATCAGCGTGAACGCGACGCACAGGTCAGATGACACCCAGCGCCAGATCAGTACATAAACGGAGTACGGCATCCCGCTTGTCCGGAAAAGTTTTGATGTACTTTCTCAGGCCATTGCGGATATGTTCCTCGAACAGCCGGGCCGGGTAATAGCTGACCAGCCGGTCCTGACCATAACAGTCATAGGCGGTGACTTTGTATTGCGCCCATTTAGGCCAGTCGCGTGACAACTCCTGTGCCTCCGCATTCTTCAGTCGACATTCGAAGCCGCTCTCGCCGAACTCGGAAAAAAAAGGACTTTGGGTGGGATCGTGACCCATGAAGGCACGCAGTTTTTCCGGATTGCTCCACAGCAGATTGCGCAGACAGAAATCAAGCACTTTATCCTTTTCAGGGTCGAGGAATTCGAAAGGCAGCATTTCGGGCCGATAAAGAAATTGCATTGCGCGCTCCGGAAGAACTTGATGATGACCTTCCTGATGTTATCTACAGAAAGCGAAGCGCTTCTTGATCGCGTTCTACAAGTGATCAAAATCATCTTTTTTTGCGTTATCCCGGCGCAAGCTTTTACTGATTCGTCAGGATCCATGAGATGGCGCCGGAGGCGCTGGCTGCAACCAGTCGTGATGTGGAGACGGTAGTGCTGGTCCAGGCGGTGAGATATTTCATCGGATACCGCATTTTTCTCAACGGTGTGAAAACGGTAGTTTTTCATTAGCGATACGCTGAATAAATCCACCATTTGTGGCGAGCCAACGCAGCTGTGCGATACGAGGTACCGACAAATCAATGGGTCAGCACCATTTTTAAGCCAATAAAATATCCGGTGTTATTTAATCAGCGCTTCTGTAATCTCTGCGGTGAATTTTGGCGTTGGTTTTGTTCGTTGTTTACGCCAGGGTCGGCCTATTTAGTACGCGCCGCAGCCAGTGACCCATATCGATAATCTCTTCCTCGCAGACTGAATGCTGCATCAGATAGTCGTGCCACTCGACGCTGTAGCCCAGTTCGATCAGCCTATCGCGTGATGCTTCAGCACGGTCAATGGTGACGACGCCATCGCCGCGTCCATGGGCAAGAAAAATCGGCGTCTGCTGATTGGCAGGGTGACGCTCGGCAGCGGCGGATGTGGCTAGGGGCAGGTAGCCGGATAAACAAAGCAGGCCAGCCAGCGCCTGCGGATAGCGCAGGCCGGTTTGCAGAGTCATCGCACAGCCCTGCGAAAATCCTGCCAGTACAATGCGCGCCGCCGGAATGCCACGGGCAATTTCACGTTCGATTAACTGTGCAATGCGAGCTTCGGATTGACGCAGGCCGGTTTCATCTTCACGGCGTACTAAATCCATCTCGAGAATGTCATACCAGGCGCGCATGACATAGCCGCCATTGATGGTCACGGGCATGGTTTGGGCGTGGGGAAACACGAACCGGATGCCGGGGCAACCAGACAAATCAAGTTCGCGCACGATGGGTACAAAGTCATTGCCATCGGCGCCGAGGCCATGCATCCAGATGACTGCCGCTTCGGGTTGTTCAGTGGTGCTAAGTTCGATGGTTTCCAGGCGTGGCAGAGCAGTCATAGCGCGTGATTGAGTACGAGGTAGAGAGATATTCGGATTTATTTTGCACGGATTGCGGATTTTGGCCTGAAAGCTTTGCAGACGGCCTCATGGGTTTCGATGTAAGGACCGCCAATCAGATCGATGCAATAGGGTACCGCTGCGAAGATACCGCCAACCACGGACTGCCCGGCCTCATCGCGCAAGCCTTCGAGTGTTTCGCGAATGGATTTCGGTTGACCGGGCAGATTCATGATCAGCGCCGCATGGTTGTCGGACTCCCGGATCACGGCGACTTGGCGCGAGAGGATGGCGGTTGGTACGAAGCGCAGACTGATCTGACGCATTTGTTCGCCAAAGCCGGGCATGATTTTCGTGGCGACAGCCAGTGTTGCCTCCGGGGTGACGTCACGGCGTGCCGGACCGGTGCCACCGGTGGTCAGCACGAGGTCGCAGCCAACGTCATCGACCAGTTCGATCAGAGTTTTTTCGATCTGTGCCTGCTCATCGGGGATGAGTCGTGTCTCCATATGCCAGGGGCTTTTGAGCGCCTGCGAGAACCAGTTGCGCAGGGCAGGCACGCCCTGATCTTCGTAGACGCCACTGGAGGCACGGTCTGATATCGACACCAGACCGATTAAAAGCTCATCGGGATGATTGCGGGTTTTCTTCATCGTCGCGTTGTTCGGGTTCGGGTTCGGTCGAGGACGGGCTGTCGTCTTGCAGTGATTTCAGTAACTGGAAAATTTCCCGATAGGCCTTGGGTGGTTTTTTCTCAGCCTGTTCTTTGCGCGCATTGCGCACCAGCGTGCGCAAATGCTGTACATCCAGTTCAGGATGGCGCGCACGCAGTTCAGTGATGACATTGTCATCGGCCAGCAAACGATCACGCTGACGCTCAACAGCGTGCAATGCTGCCGCTTCGGCACGTGAGGTGCCGCGCCAGCCGTCGACCGCCGTTTGTATGACGTTCACTTCTTCTTCGGTGAGCGTGCGCATTTTCTTGCCCACATACTGCAGCTGGCGGCGGCGCCCTTCGTGGTCGCTGATTTGCTGGCAGATCAGGATGGCTTCTTTCACGTCTTCGGGCATCGCAATACGTTTGACGCGGTCGCGCGCCGCGTTGACCAGAGTTTCCCCCAGCTTTTGCAGTGCGGTGCTTTCGCGCTTGAGTTGGGATTTAGACGGGCGGTCGTATTGCTGCTCGAATTCACTGGATTGGAATCCGACTGCGCCCCGGTTGGCGTTGGGCATGATGGGCGGCCTATGGCATTCTTGAACGGCTGCTATGATACCCGCTTTGCCCCTGACACTCGGAAAACGCCCCATGAATTCACCATTTTTCAGCCATAGCCAGGATCAGCTCAAAGAGATCGCCCAGGATGTGCTGCGTTTTGCCAAAGAGAAGGGCGCATCCGATGCGGCCGTCGAGATCAGCGAAGGCCAGGGACTGTCCGTCACGGTGCGCAAAGGTCAGATCGAAACTATCGAGCAGAATAAGGACAAGGGCATCGGTGTCACCGTCTACCTTGGTCGTGACCGTGCGATTCGCCGTGGTAACGCCAGTACCTCGGATTTTTCAACGCAATCCCTCAAAGACACCGTGGAAGCTGCATACAACATCGCGCGCTTCACTGCGGAAGATGAATGTGCGGGCCTGCCCGAGGCGGAATTGCTGGAGACGCAGCCACGTGATCTCCAGCTATTTCACCCATGGACGCTGACGGCTGAGGAGGCGGTAGCGCTTGCCCAGCGTGCCGAGGCAGCCGCTTTTGCCGTCGACAAACGCATTACCAATAGCGAAGGTGCCAATACCTATGCACAGCAGTCGCATTTCGTGTTGGCCAATACGCGGGGGTTCATCGGCGGTTATCCGTACTCGCGTCATTCATTGTCGGTGTCGCCGATTGCTGGCAGGGGTAACCATATGCAGCGCGATGATTGGTATTCGTCCGATCGCGATCCCGCAAAGCTGGCCAAGCCGGAAGCGGTCGGTCGTTATGCGGCCGAGCGCGCCCTATCACGCCTGAACGCGCGCAAGCTCGACACGCGCAAATGTCCGGTCCTATTCGAAGCGCCGCTAGCAGCCGGACTGCTGGGCGCGTTTGTACAGGCGGTATCGGGCGGTGCGCTGTACCGTAAATCCACTTTCCTGACCGATTCTCTGGGCACGGCGGTCTTTGGGCCGGATATTCAGATCATCGAAGATCCGCATGCGCCGGGTGCTGTGGGCTCGGCACCTTTTGATGAAGAGGGGGTGCGTACACAGCGCAGAGAGGTCGTCAGCAATGGCATCGTGCAAGGCTACTTCTTGTCTACTTACTCAGCTCGCAAGCTCGGCATGCAGACGACGGGCAATGCCGGTGGTTCGCACAATCTGAAAATTCTGTCGTCATCGACTCGCGACGGTGATGATTTCAAAGCGATGCTCAGAAAGCTAGATACGGGTTTGCTGGTGACAGAACTGATGGGACATGGCGTGAACTACGTCACTGGTGACTACTCGCGCGGTGCCTCCGGCTATTGGGTGGAGCGTGGTGTCATTCAATACCCTGTCGAGGAAATCACGATTGCCGGTAATCTGAAAGGCATGTTCAGGGACATCGCGGCCATTGGGGATGACGTGCTGATTCGTGGCACCAAGCAAACAGGTTCTATTCTGATCGGTAACCTGACCGTCGCTGGCGCCTGACGGGTCAGCGGTTCCGCGTTTCTCCGGCTTTAGCGCACGCAGCGACCGGCACGAAAGTGCCGCGCTGCTCCGCTTTCCATTCCTGTTTACCCCTTTTTATCTTGGTTGGTTCAT
>CAZXDB010000021.1:0-26735 GCA_964639465.1 uncultured Bifidobacterium sp.
AGCCGTGCGTGGCGACCGCAAGCAACACAGCGATGCGTATTACTTCAACTGGCGCATGAAAATAGATACCGGTTTCCAGCATCCCTTCGACCCCACCCATGACGCGATGCGCTCACTAGCGCTGCGCCGGGATCAGCCGACGCATGAATTAGCGGCCCATTTACGTCGTGCGTTCTCGGGAATCGTTGCCGGGAATGTCAAACTGAAAGGAATCGCCGCTGTGGAAAAACATGGATTATTCGAAATTCGCGGGGAGAGCGAAGTGATGCTGCAAATGGATCGCCTGCTGTCAGCCTTTGTGGAGCAAGGACGCATGAAACTGCCCGGCACCCGCTACCAACCCTGTTATCGCATCATCCGATGAGCACCCTCTTCCCAACGACTGCGCTGATCGTCGGTGCCAGCGGTGGCATCGGTTACGCCATGGCCGAGCGGCTGGCGTCGGAGCCCGCCGTTCAGACGCTGGTGCTCTGCTCGCGGCAGGCGGCGTCCAGTCAACCGCTGTTGCGTTTGCAATCATCGCTGAGCGCAGTGGGAAAACAATGCCTGGTGCTGAACCTGGATATAACAAACGAGGCCAGTCTATCAAACATGACATTTCAGTTGAAAAAACATGTGCAAGGTATTGATTTAATTATTAATACTACCGGCTTGCTACACGCAAAAGATGTCGCACCTGAGAAAATGCTTGAACAAATCTCGCTGCCGGCAATGCAGCAGATATTCGCAGTCAACGCCTATGGCCCGATTCTTCTGGCTCAGGCGCTGATGCCCTGGCTAAAGGCAAGGCGTCGTGTGGTGTTCGCCTCATTGTCTGCGCGTGTCGGATCGATTGCAGATAACCGATTAGGTGGCTGGTACAGCTACCGTGCATCGAAGGCCGCGCAAAATCAGCTGCTAAAGACATTGTCGGTTGAACTTGTCCGTCGCAATCCCGAATCGGTTGTTCTGGCGCTGCATCCCGGCACCACGGATACCGGCTTGTCACGGCCGTTTCAGGCCAACGTGTCGCAGGAAAAACTCTTTTCGCCCGACTTTGTGGCAGAGCGTCTGCTGCATTTGATGACACAGGCAACGCCCGTCGACACTGGCCGCTTTATCGCTTGGGATGGGCAAGCTATCGACTGGTGATAGGGGATTAGTCGGGCACGCGTTTGGGCAGAAAGCGCCCTACCTTGTCGGTATAGGCGGCGTACTCGGGAAAATTTGCGCGCAGATAGCGCTCTTCCAGCACTGCCTTGCGGTCCAGGACCCACCCCAACAGCAGCCATAACAATAAAGTGGCTGCACTGGCATAAAGCAGCACGGCACACAGTCCCAGCCAGAGCACCGCGACGTACATCGGGTGTCGAACCAGCGCATACGGGCCATCGACCACCAGTTGCGCACCCGGCTTCACATCAGGCCGGATATTGAAATTGCCCGGACGATTGTGTTTCAGTATCCACAGGCCGAAGACCACTGCCGGGAGCGCCATGACGATGGCTGGCACAACAAACACCGGCGCTTTCCATGGCCAGATCAGCAGAGTGATCAGCAGGAATTGGGCAGCAACGAGCAGGCGACCGGACATCATCATAATCTGGGTAGCTAGCGCAGCAAAGCGCGCTGATCCGCGTTGAGCAAACACCAGTCACCGGGTGCCAGTAAGAGCGACGACAGCGTCAGCTCGCCTATCGCAATCCTCTCAAGTGCCGTGCAGTGATTGTCCGCCGCGGCCAGCATGCGCTTGACCTGATGATATTTGCCCTGCTCCAGAATGATCTCTAGCTGATATTCCCCAACCTTCCGACACAGGGTGGCCGACAAGGGTGCCGGCTCATCATTAAGCTGGACGCCGGAGAGCAATTGCTCAGTCAGCGCCTCCGTGACCGGTTCAAAGGTGGTTGCCAGATAAGTTTTCGACACATGCCGTTTTGGCGAGGACATCGCATGATTGAACGCGCCATCGTCTGTCAGCAGCAGCAAGCCGGTCGTGTCGTGATCCAGTCGCCCGATGGCCTGCACATCGCGCCAGCTGAATTGCTCGGGCAGCAGCGTCATCACGCCGGGATGGTGGCTGGGCTTGCGGGAACATTCGATATTCGCTGGTTTGTTCAGTGCAATGTAAACATGTTCATGATAAGACCAGGTGTCGCCAAACAGCGTGAACTGCAAGCCCTCGGTTTCAAACGAGGCCCGCGAATCACGAACGGTCTCTCCGGCCACCTGAACTTCACCGTCGTCAATCAATTGCCGGCACCACTTGCGTGTGCCATAGCCCTGCGACTGCAGAATGCGATCCAGACTGAGTTTTGCCATGCCGGCACTTTACCAGACCCAGCTCTGCCATCGCCCCCTGGTCAGTCGTGCTCAGTAATACGGATCACTCATATCGGGCGGACCGCTGTCGCGTATCTTGCCCTTATCCGTGCCGCCTTCGCTGCTTCCTTCACTGCTGCCCTCATCCATCTCTTCGGTGCCGCTGCTACCTGCTCCCGCGGGGGAAGATGGCGAGTGAGGTGACGGCACACCCTCCTCCCACTCGCCGCTGCTGCCCCCGCTTTCACCGGACTCTTCCGAACTGCGGTCTTCTCCTGACCCATAAAATTCATCAGAAGGCATGGAGGGCTGACGCTCTTCGGAGCGCTCTTCTTCGCGCGCTCCCGAGCCACCGTAGGTCTGTCCGGAAATGGCTTCGGCTTTGCGCTCTACCTCCGCGGCGCGGGCGGGGTCGTTACTTTCGCGAATATCGTCGGTCGGTGATGACTGCGCATAGGCACTGCCCGTCAATGCTGTCACAAGCACGATCAAACAAGCTGCAAAAATTGGGGTGCTGAGTTTCATGATGACCTCCTTGAGGATCGTTCATGAAGTATCAGACTGGGCAGGTGCGGGGGAGTTCGTTCAGTTTTGTTCAGGTTGGGGTGCTTTGCTGTCGCGCATGCGGACCGCAAGAGCGTCGGCAAGAGGCAAGTGCCCCTGAGCGCGCGCAAAATCAACAGCGGTGAGACCGAGTTCGTTTTTGAAATGCAGATCTGCCCCCTGCGCCAGCAAAAGTTCCACAACGTCACGATGGCCACCGCGAGCGGCCATCATCAGAGGCGTAGTCTTGTTCGGCGATTCCGCGTCGATATAAGCATCATGGTCCAACAGAAGCCGCACGATCGTCAGACTGCCTGATGCCGCAGCATAGTGGAGTGCAGTCCATTCGGGGCGGTTGACCTCAGCACCTTTATCGATCAATGCCTGTGTGCTGGCGACATCTTTCTTGAAGGCGGCCAGCATTAGGGCGTTGTCGCCATTGCGTGAACGCATATCCAGATTTACACCCGGTGTGGACAACAGCAGTTTGAAGACCTTCAGCGAGCCCTGACGAACGGCAATCAGCAAGGCGGTATCGAGCAACGCGGGCTCGATGGTATTGGGATCGAAACCCCGTGCCAGCAAGTCCCGGCACACTGCGACATCATCCGTGCGCGCCGCCTGAAACCACGCGCTGTAAGAATCTTTTTTCGGTGGCAGTGGTTCGAACCAGCGCTGCAAGTCGGGAAGCAAACCAGCCACCAGCAACCGTCGACGAAAGGGGCTCTGGATATCCTCCATTTACGTCACACGAAAGAGCGTTCGAAAATTATGTGAGGTCACCTCAGCCAGTGTCTGCAATGACACACCCTTAAGATCGGCCAGATATTCAGCGACGTGTTTGACAAAGCCCGGTTCATTAGTCTTGCCACGCATCGGGACGGGTGCCAGATAAGGCGAGTCGGTTTCAATCAGCATGCGCTCCAGCGGTACGTCACGTGCGACGGCCTGCAAATCCTTCGCATTTTTGAAGGTCACGATGCCCGAGAAAGAAATATAAAAACCCATCGCCATGGCGGCGGTCGCTACTGCCTGAGATTCGGTAAAGCAGTGCATGACGCCGGCCACGCCCCCCTGGTCGGTCCCTGCTTTTTCTTCATGCAGGATGCGCAGCGTGTCTTCCGATGCCGATCGGGTATGAATGATCAAGGGCTTGCCACTCCCTCTGGAGGCACGGATATGAGTGCGAAAGCGTTGCCGCTGCCACTCCAGATCGCCGCTCAGACGGTAATAGTCGAGGCCTGTTTCGCCAATCGCGACGATACGCGGATGTTCCGCCTGCTGCACCAGCAGCTCGACCGTGGGCTCGGGGGTATCTTCGTAATCCGGGTGCACACCCACCGATGCGTAGATGTTCGGATGGGCTTCAGCCAGTGCCAGCACCTGCGGAAAATCAGGCAGCGTTACCGAAACGCAGAGCGCATGGGTGACCTGATTTTTTTCCATCTTGTCCAGAATAGCGGGCAGCCGCTCGGCCAATTCAGGAAAGTTGATATGACAGTGGGAATCGATGAACATAGGGCGTCAGAGTGGCGCTTGCTTTTTGTTAAAGCCTCGCAGTTGCCGGCGTCAGAAACGCGCCATTGTACGCTGGCTACATGGTGTGCGTCGGTCGTGATGACCCCAGTGCCGTACCGAGAATTTCTTCAATACGCTGGCGCACACGGCGACCGGCATCATCCGCAGGAAACTGCACGCCAATACCCTGCGTGTGGTTGTTGGCCGCGCCCGCTGGCGTAATCCAGACTACTTTGCCGGCCACAGGATAGCGGGCTTCATCCTGCATCAGGTTCAACAACAGAAAAACTTCCTCACCCAGCTGACAGCTGCGGTTGCCCGGCACGAAAACGCCGCCGTTCTGCAAAAATGGCATGTAGGCGGCGTACAGCGCAGAACGCTCACGAATCGACAGCGACATCACCGAGGGTCGTGCCAGTGATGGATCATGGGCGGGTTGCGGGTCTTGCATGGCGTGTCCTCAGGCAAACAGGCGGGTGTAGTCCAACAGCATGTCTTCAATAAACAGGCGTGCTGACAGCGGATGATCCGCGACTGCACGGCGGCTGTTTGCATCGCGTAATGCCTGCTGCAATCGTTCGGAACTCACCCGGTTCATGATTGCGGCAAGACGTGGCTGATGCTGGGGGTAGTAGCGTACCCGACCGCCGAGTTTTAAAGAAAACAAGTCATACAACCATCGCTGTTGCCATGCCAGCAGCAAGGCCACCGGTGTTTTTTGTAGCCGTTCCGCCACGGTCAGCGCCGTACCAGCCTCAGGTTTGGCTAGCAGACTGAGGAGCAACTCCCTGTCGCTCGCGGATTCATCCCCGGCGGCCGCCTGCGCGGCCAAAGGCGCACCGCCTTGCAGTGCTAGCCATTGTGCGGCATCGCTGACGCCCTGTGTCTGGAGCCAGGCCAGCGCTTCTTCAGGTGCCGGCAGCGAAAGAGGAAATTGACGGCAGCGGGACAGGATAGTCGGCAAGAGTCGGTCCGGTCGGTGGCTGACCAAAATAAAGAGCGTCTCCGGTGGCGGCTCTTCCAATGTCTTTAGCAACGCATTTGCGGAGGCGCTGTTGAGGGCCTCCGCCGGGTAGAGCAAGACCACGCGCAGACCACTGCGGTGCGTTGAGACGTTCATGAAACCCGCTAGTGATCGCACTTGCTCAATGCGTATCTCTTTGGAAGGCGTTTTGCTGCCAGCGTTTTTTTTGCTCGTGCCTTCCTCCGCTTCGGCGGCGTCGTCGCCATCACCCAGATCAAGAACTTCGGGACGCACGCGCCGGTAATCCGGATGTCCGTATTGCAAAAACCAGCCGCAGGGATCGCAGGTACCGCAGGCAACGCCATCCAGCGCCGGAGATTCGCATAGCACCGATTGCGCAAACTGCTCAGCAAAGGCGACCTTGCCAATGCCTTCGGATCCATGCAAAAGAATCGCATGGGGAAGACGCTCCCGCAGACCCTGCAGGCGCTCCCAGTCCTTGCGCTGCCAGGGAAAAATAGCGGTTGTCATTTCAGCTGCCATCGCACAAGGCAGCAACGACTTGCTCGACCTGTGCTGACACGTCCGTCATGGGCCGTGTGCTGTCGATGACCTGTATGCGCGAAGGAAAAGACTGCGCGCGCAACAGATAAACATCCCGAACGCGTTGAAAAAAATCATCCTTTTCCTGCTCAAATTTGTCTAGCGCGCGACCAGAACAAAGCCGCTGTCGTGCAACCTCCAGTGGCACATCGAACAAGAGCGTGAGATCCGGCTGCAGATCGGCATGAACCCACTGCTCGAGCGTACGCAGCTTGTCCAGTGCCAGACCTCGGCCACCTCCCTGATAGGCGAAGCTGGCGTCGGTGAAGCGATCCGAGATCACCCAGTCGCCACGATCCAGTGCTGGCTGAATGACGGCGGCAATGTGTTCCCGTCGCGCCGCAAACATGAGCAGCGCCTCGGTCTCGAGATGCATGGGCTCATGCAGCAGCAAATCGCGCAACTTTTCGCCCAGCGGTGTGCCCCCCGGCTCGCGCGTCGTAATTACATGCAGGCCCCGGTTGCGCAAATACTGCGCAACGGCACCCACGTGCGTTGACTTGCCGGCGCCGTCAACACCTTCGAAGCTGATGAATTTTCCTTGTGCCATGGATGATTGCGCCGATGTGAGAGAGGTGTTAACGGTGGCGCTGAAACTTGTTGACTGCGCGGTTGTGATCGTCAAGATTGCTCGAAAATTCGCTGCTGCCGTCGCCACGGGCCACGAAATACAAATCATTGCTCGCCGCCGGATGCAATGATGCATTCAACGATGCTTGCCCCGGCAAAGCAATCGGGGTCGGCGGCAAGCCGGAACGCTGATAGGTATTGTAGGCGGTGTCTTCCTGCAGGTCACGTTTGCGCAGATTGCCGTCAAAGCGCTCGCCCATACCGTAAATGACGGTGGGATCGGTTTGCAGTCGCATGCCCTGGTTCAGCCGGTTCACAAAAACGGAAGCGACGCGGGTGCGATCCTGCTCCCGGCCCGTTTCTTTTTCGATGATGGACGCCATGATCAGCGCCTCGTAAGGCGATGTATACGGTAAATCCGGTGCGCGGCTGGCCCAGGCGCTATCCAGTTTCTTCATCTGCTGCTGATGCGCGAGGCGGTAAATTTGCAAATCGCTGGTGCCTCGATCAAAAACATAGGTATCCGGATAAAAAAGGCCCTCAGGGTGTCCATAGCCGGGCACCACACGGGCAAGCCATTCGTCCTGATTCAAGGCTTCGCTCTCGTGCGTCAACCACGGATGCCGAGCGATCTCTGCACGCATCTGCGCGAATGTCCAGCCTTCAATAATGGTGATGGATTCTTTGATGGTGTCGCCGCGAGAGAGCGCACTGAGCAGGGTCAGCGGCGTCGTGCCCGGTTTGAGACGGTAGCTGCCGGGCTTGACGGACCGGGTACTCAGGCCCCGGGCCAGCAGTTCCATCAGCAGCGGCGATGCGGGCACACCTGCAGCATGCGCCTGTCGCAACGCACTGCGCATGCTGCTGCCCTGCGCTACCGTGAATTCCAAGGCGGGCGCATCGCGGGGCATCAGAGGGTCACGCGCCCAGTAAATTAGGGCAGCACCTGCCCCTAGCACCGCCAACACCAGCACGACAATGATCTTTTTTATGACCGCCATTTTTACTGTCCGTTCTTCCGGCAGCAGCGAATTTTTTCGCCCGCCCCTATAATCAGACCGATATGATAGCTGTCCTTTATTACCTGCCCGAATTTCATGGCTGACTCGAACATTGAATGGCTGGATTTCCTGAGCAGCAAAGCGCCGTTCAGCGACGACGCGAACGCCGATCAAGGCATGATTGCCGCGCTCACGCATCTGGGTGTACTGGCGGCCTCCGGACCTGATGCGGAAAATTTTCTCCACAACCAGCTGACCAATGATGTGCTCGCGCTTGAGCCCGGCGCCTTGCATCTGGCGGGCTATTGCTCTGCCAAAGGCCGGCTGCTGGCGACGCTGATCGTCTGGAAATCCAACGAGAGCATCATGCTGCTGATGCCGCGCGAGATATTGCCGGGCGTCCAGAAGCGGCTGCAGATGTTCGTGCTGCGCTCAAAAGTCACCTTGTCAGATGTCAGTGATCAGACCGTGCTGATCGGTGCGGCGGCACCCGATCAGCAAAACATCCCCTGGCCGGACACCGCTGGAAGGCATGCGAGCTGGACGCCGTCCACCGGCCTGCAGCGTGCGCTCTGGATGGGCCCGGCCGAACAGGCAATCAAACTCTGGGACGCGCTCAGCGCCAATTTGCCGCCAGCCGATGCCAGCCGCTGGCGCTGGCTAGATATCCGGGCCGGCTTGCCCATGATTGTCGAGGCCACGCGCGAGCAATTTGTACCGCAAATGGTGAATTTTGACCTAGTGGGCGGCGTAAATTTCCGTAAAGGCTGTTATCCCGGGCAGGAAATAGTCGCGCGCAGCCAGTACCTTGGCAAGCTCAAGCGTCGCATGCGGCTGGCCAGCGCACACGCTGCGTTAGTTGCGGCAGGCATGGAGATTTTTTCGGACGCCGACCCCGGCCAGCCCTGCGGCCTGGTCGTCAATGCGGAGCGCAATCCTGAAGGGTTCTGGGATCTGCTGGTTGAAATCAAACTCGACGCTGCCGAAACACCTGTGCGTCTGGGAGCCACTGATGCAGCCGATGCTACTAATGCCGCCGACACCGCAGACAAGCGTTTGCTGCATTTTTCTGAACTGCCGTATGCATTGCGAGATTCTGAATGAGCAGGGATCTGTTCATTTATTACCTTGTGCCCTCAGCGCACGCTGTCACAATGCAGAAAAAAATAACCCATATGCAGGCCGCATTGCGCGAGCAGTGGCCGGTGTCCACCGCGCTCAAGCGTCGGCCCGAATTGAAAGACGGCTGCGAAACCTGGATGGAAATTTACACGCAGGTACCCGATGATTTTCACTCTGCGCTTGAATCTGCGGTCGATCAGGCGCAGGTACTTGCGCTCACCGAAGGGCGTCGTCACACCGAAACTTTTGTGGACATTGCCGTATGTGCCTGATTGTTTTCGCCTGGAAGCTGATTCCGGCATGCCCGTTGGTGCTGGCGGCCAATCGGGATGAGTTTTTCGAGCGCCCTACCCGGCCAGCGAGATGGTGGGAGGATGCACCCCATGTCTATGCCGGTCGCGACCTGCAGGCCGGTGGCACTTGGCTGGGTACCAACAAGCAGGGACGTTTTGCTGCGTTGACCAATATTCGCAATGGCAGCGTCCCACGCGCCGAAGCCCGTTCCCGCGGTGAACTGGTCGCCGATTTTTTACGGGGCGATCTGAGTGCAAAGGATTATCTTCAGAAACTGAAGGCCAGCGCCGGCGACTACAACGGTTTCAATTTGCTGCTGGGCGATGCGAGCGCAGCGTATTGGTTTTCCAACCATACAGATTCGGCTGAACAGTCATTGGAGCCCGGCATTTATGGTTTGTCGAATGGCGCACTGGATACGCCCTGGCCCAAAGTCTTGCGCGCCAAGGCGCAGTTCGCCAGCCTGCTGTGTCAGGGTGCACCCGATGACGCTTACTTTGAAATGCTGGCCGACACCACCTTGGCCAGTGATGCCAGATTGCCGGATACCGGTGTCAGTCTGGAGTGGGAGCGCCGACTTTCGCCGATTTATATCGAATCACCGGACTATGGCACACGGGCATCCACCCTCTTACGCATCCATGCCAGTGGCAATTCTCAGCTGTTGGAAAAAGTCATTCGCTAATGTCAGATCGTCTGTTCGGTCAGATCGGCTGCTCGGCTTACATTCCGAGATTTGCTTTTCAGGTCTTGCCTTCAGCATTGCTGAGTTTGCGCCGCATGCGCCGGTGCGCAATGCCGGCCTCCATGAATTCCTCCCCCTCGCCAACGAAGCCATGACGCTCATAGAAAGCCCACGCATGTAGTTGCGCATGCAGCAGCAGCTCGGTATGACCTTCGCGTGCCGCTTCATCCAGAAGCGCTTTTAACACCTGACTACCAATACCCTGGCCGCGCGCCGACTTTCGCACGGCCATGCGGCCAATATGACCGTCAGGCAGCAACCGACCGGTGGCCACGGCCTGCCCCGATTCATCATAGGCGACCGCATGGATACTCACCTCATCGCCTTCATCCCACTCCAACTCGACGGGCACGCCCTGTTCAATAACAAACACTTCGACACGCAGGCCTTGCGCATCGTGGCGCACATCATTCCAGTCACCGATGACGATGCGTGGGTTCATATCTTGACCGCTCCTGCCTTCTCAAGGCCGATCAGTACCTCGCGCCAGGATCCCGGCACGGGTTCACTCTTGCGCACGCGGCTGTCGGCATGCACATACAGAATTTCACCTGAAATCAGCTGCTCATCACCTCGATAAATCTCGAGCACAAAGCGCATTGAACTGCGCCCGAGTTCAGCGCAGCGCACACCAATATCGAGCACATCATCAAAACGCGACGGCGCGTGGTATTCAACGACTGCCTTGCGTGCAAACAGTTCAAGTCCTGCCTCGGATTGGGCGATCACATCCGGCAATCCCGTGGCGCGCCAGTATTCGGTGAAGGCTACATCAAAATAATTCAGGTAATTGCCATTGAAGACAATGCCCTGCATGTCCACTTCCGACCAGCGTACGCGCAGCGTATGAAAAAAAGAAAAATCCTTGCGTGCCATAACGGTTTACTCACTCAGGAAAAGACGCAGCCATTGATTGACGAGTGCTGGATACTCATGCACGACCCAGTGGCTGGCATCGGGCAGACGCTCGATACGCACGTCGTCCACCAGATCGTCCAGGCCATTGAGCAATGAGGGCAGCAGTGCCTTGTCCTTCTCGCCCCAGAGTATGCGTGTCGGTACGTGTACCCGGAAGTTCCCCGGATCCAGTTCCAGGCGCGATGCACCGGCCTCGTTTTCTGTGGGGGGATGCAGTGGCGAGGCACGGTAGTAATTCACGCCGCCGGTCAGGCCGCGTGACCAGCAGGCATGATAACGCTCGCGTATCGCCGCATCGAACCATTCAGGCTGCTCACCCATGCCCAGCATGAACTGCTCCATCACACGAAAGTTATCTTTCGCCAGCGCCTGTTCCGAGCCCGATGCACGCAGCCAGTTCATGTAGGCGCTGGCTGCCTGCTGTGCCGGATCGTGCACCAGCCCTTGCGCAAAAGGATACGGATGGGTTGCATTGATGATGATCAGTTTGCTGAGCAGCTCAGGGTGGGTGATCGCGATATTCCAAGCCACCGCCCCCCCCCAGTCATGCGCGACCATCACACAGCGGTTATAGCCAAGATGCGCGATCAGCTGGGTGATGTCCTGCATGATCAGCCGTGGTTTGTAGGCTGCGACATCGGTGGGGCTGTCCGACAGATTGAAACCGCGCAGATCGGGGGCTACTGCAAAATAATCCTGACCAAACTCGGCCAGCTGTGCCTGCCAGGCAAACCAGAATTCCGGAAATCCATGCAAAAACAGCAGCAATGGCCGGCCTTTGTCACCGGCCGTCGCGTAATGCAGCCGGGTGCCGTTCGGCAGCGCTGCATACTGACCCTCGTTGATGGCAGCGACCATCAGTGATTTCCCTTCAGACCGGCCTGAAGCTTCTCGCGCACATGCGGCGCAGCCTCATAGGGGTCACCCGGGTTACGGCCGATCACAATATCTTCCATGCGACGCTGTACATTACCCAACGCCGCAGGATGCGAATAAATATAAAACTGCTGATCGCGAATCGCGTCAAACGTGCGCTGCGCGACTTCAGCTGCGCTGACCTTACCGGATGCCACCGCTTTCTCCAGCACCGCTTGCGATACCTGCTGACTGACAGTCGGCGCTGACGTGGATTGCGCATCATCAGGTCGGTGCAAATGCGACTGACTGATACCGGTCTGAACAAAATAAGGACACAACACTGAGGCGCCAATCGGCGCTTCGACCAGCGATAAATCGTGATACAGGCTCTCGGTCAGCGACACCACCGCATGCTTGGAGACGTTGTAAACACCCATGGTGGGCGGATTCAGCAAGCCTGCCATCGAGGCCGTGTTCACGATATGTCCTTCATACGCGGGATCGTCTTTGGCGCAGGCCAGCATCAGCGGTGTGAAGACACGCACGCCATGAATCACACCCCACAGGTTCACACCCAGTACCCATTCCCAGTCTGCTTGCGTACTCTCCCAGACCAGGCCACCGGCACCGACGCCGGCGTTATTGAATACCAGATGCACTGCACCGAAGCTGGTCATCGTAGTGCGCGCCAGGGCTTCGATCTGCTCGCCCTTGCGCACGTCGCAAATTTGCGTAATCACTTGCGCGCCTTGTGCTTCAAGCTCTGCTGCGGTCTCGGCGAGGCCTTCCTTTTGTACATCGGCCAGTACCAGACGCATGCCCATCTGCGCACCGACGCGTGCGAATTCACGACCAAAGCCACTGGCTGCACCGGTGATGACGGCGACTCGCTGACTGAAATTTTTCATTACGTCCTCAAATCAGTTTGACAAGCTGCTTGCCGAAATTTTTGCCGCGTAACAGCCCCAGGAACGCCTCGGGTGCCGCACCCAGTCCCTCGGCAATCGTTTCGCGGAAAATCAGTTTGCCTGAAGCGACCAGTTGGCCGAGCTCACCCAAACCTTCAGGCCACAAATCCATGTGTTCAGACACAATAAAGCCGCGCATGGTCAGGCGCATGGAGAGCATCGCGTGTATGTTGTGGATCGGCATCGGAACACCGTCATAGCCGGAGATCAATCCGCAGAGGGCGATGCGTCCGTAGGGATTCATCCGCGCCAGCGTCGAATCCATCACCACGCCGCCCACGTTTTCAAACAGCCCGTCAATGCCATTCGGCGCAGCCGCCTTCACTTCGCGGAACAGATTGCCACCCTTGTAATCGATACAGGCGTCGAACCCGAGGGTATTGACCACGTAATCACATTTTTCCTTGCCGCCCGCGATACCCACCACGCGGCAGCCACGCAAGCGCGCCAGTTGTCCCACCACGCTACCGACCGCACCACTGGCGGCCGACACCGCGATCGTGTCACCTGCTTTGGGCGCAATGATTTGCGTCAGCCCATACCAGGCCGTCATACCCGGCATACCCACGGCACCCAGATACGCAGACAGCGGAATATGGGTCGTATCGACCTTTTTGAGCAAGCTGCCATCGGAGACAGCGACTTCGGTCCAGCCCAGCATGCCAACGACCTTGTCACCGACCGCAAATTTCGGATGCTTCGAATCGATCACTTCACCCGCAGTACCACCGATCATGACTTCATCGAGCGGCTGAGGCGCCGCGTAGCTCTTCACGTCCTCCATGCGCATACGCATGTAAGGGTCGAGCGAGAGGTAGTGATTGCGAACGAGCACCTGCCCCTCGGTGATGTCAGGCAGTGGCACTGCCTCAAGACGAAAATTATCGGTACTAACCACACCTTGTGGACGTGATGCGAGGACGATACGTTGATAGTTACTCATCAGATTCTCCGGTTCAGAGTCGGTTGGCGGCATCGAGACGCTTCAGATATTTGAAGGTCCCCATCGCTTTGGCCACCAGTTTTTCATGGGTGTGCAGTTCAGCTTCGCAAAAGCACATCGTGGTTGATCGGTGAAAGGCATGACCGATGGCAATCAAACGGCTGCCGGGTGAGCCTGCCGGCTGTAAAAAACTGGTTTTCATTTCGACGGTGACGCCTGCGCGCGATTCAGGGTCCAGCGAGCGACCCGCCAGCGACATCACCACATCAAGCAAGGTCATGATCACACCACCATGCGTGACTCGCCAGCTATTCATATGACGCTCGGCCAGATCCAGCCCAATCTGCGCCCGCCCGTCGGCCATACCCAGAAACTCCACGCCCAAATCAGTAAGAAAGGGTATCTCGACCGGGAAAGCCTGCTTTTCCATCAACTCAGTACCGCCGATACACCGCCATCGATAGCCAGCGTCTGACCGGTGATGTGTTTGCCGGCATTCGTGGCGAACAACAGCACGGCGCCCTTCAGGTCCTCATCATCACCCAGTCGGCGCAGTGGTGCGCGTGAGGCCATTTCATCGGCGCCCAGTTTTTCCAGCAAACCGTGCGTCATTTTCGAAGGGAAGAAGCCGGGTGCTATCGCATTGACCGTAATGCCATACTGGCCCCATTCACCTGCCAGTGTGCGGGTGAAATTGATGACTGCCGCCTTCGATGTGTTGTAAGCGATGGTCTGCATGCCTGACGCACCATTGCCACCGAGACCGGCGATAGACGCGATGCTAATGATGCGGCCCGAGCGACGCGGAATCATGGATTGCTTGCCGATCGCTTGCGAGAGCAAAAAAACACTACGCACGTTCAGGTTCATCACCTTGTCCCAGGCTTCCAGCGGATGATCTTCCGCCGGTGCACCCCAGGTCGCCCCCGCATTGTTGACCAGAATATCAACGTGACCGAGCTGACCCATTGCCGATTGCACAAAGCCGGGTATCGCCTCGGCCTTGCCCAAGTCTGCAGCGATCGCCGTTGCCGTGATACCCCTCTGCTTCAAATGCGCAATGGCTTCGTCCAGTTCATTTTGTTTGCGGGAGGTGATCACCAGTGATGCACCCTGCTCGCCCAGCGCCTCAGCGATTTGCAGACCCAGTCCGCGTGAACCGCCGGTGATGATCGCTGTCTTGCCCTGCAGGTCAAATAATTCCCGGATGCTGTGCATGTGATGTCTCCTCAGTTCACTTCATAGTCCATGCACTGGCGCGCCGCACGCACGGCGGCGACGAATGGCTTGAGCGCGACATGCTGTGGATGATTTTGATAAGCATCCAGTGCGGCAACCGATTCGAATTCGGAATAAAGCAACACGTCATAGGTGGCCTCCAGCCCGTCCTGCGCGAGCGCGACTTCGAATCTTCCCATACCGGGAACGATGTTGGTACACGCCTCGAGCAGGGATTTCATCTTGGCGGCATTAGTGGCTTTATCAGCGCCTTCGGCATGCTCTTTCAGCTGCCACATCACGATATGTTTGATCATAGAGAACTCACTTTTTAAATTATTTATAACGCCATCTTCAAAATCAACTTCAAAACCAGTTGTTCTGCATTCGCAATGTGGTGTTATCCAGCGCAGAGAGTAAGTCAAGTTGAGCATCAACGCGGGGCAATTCCCAGCGGAAGAACCACTGACAGGCCTGCAGCTTGCCCGCATAAAAATTGGCGTCCTCGGTGCTTGCGCGACGTGCCACGATCGATTGCTCCATCCAGATCCATGCCATCACCAGATGGCCGAAAGCTTCCAGATACACGGTTGCATTGGCGAGCGTCAGGTCGAGGTCGCCGGTTTGATGCAGCAATGCGGTAACCTTCTCCAGCCTCTCCCAGCGCGAAGCGAGCGCAGAAACCAGCGCTGGTTCATCACAGCGCGAGAGCGTCTCACGAATTTTTGTGCTCAGCAGAGTGAGCGCAGCACCCTGCTGCATCACAACCTTTCGGCCGAGCAGATCCAGCGCCTGAATACCGTGGGTGCCTTCATGAATCGGATTGAGACGATTGTCGCGATAGAGCTGTTCGACATCGTATTCGCGCGTATAGCCATAACCACCATACACCTGAATGGCGAGATGATTCGCTTCCAGACACCATTGCGAAGGCCAGGACTTGGCAATGGGCGTCAGTATGTCCAGCAGCAGTGTGGCCTGCTCGCGTGCTGTAGCGTCTTCAGCAGTCTTTTCTTCATCAACCAGACGCGCGCAGTACAGAATTAATGCAAGCCCGCCTTCGACATAAGCTTTTTGCGCGAGCAGCATGCGTCTGACATCGGTGTGATCAATGATGGGAACTTGTGGCCGCGAAGGATCTTTGCTGGCAGCGTGTCTTCCCTGCGGACGATGGCGCGCATAATCAAGTGACTTCAGATAGCCTGAATAGCCAAGCATCACCGCACCCAGACCCACGCCGATACGTGCCTCGTTCATCATGTTGAACATCGCTGCGAGCCCTTGGTGCAGGGTGCCGACCAGATACCCGATGGCACCTGCGTGTCCGCCGGGCCTGAACTTGCCTTCGCCAAAATTGAGCAGGCAGTTGGCGGTGCCGCGATAGCCCATCTTGTGATTAAGCCCGGCTAGCGCTACATCATTGCGCTCACCCCGGCTGCCATCGTCATGAACCAGCCATTTCGGCACAATGAAAAGGGAGATGCCTTTGACACCGGGTATCAGTTTGCCGTCGGGGCCAGGCACTTTGGCGAGTACCAGATGAATGATGTTTTCGGACAGCTCATGGTCGCCACCCGAGATCCACATTTTGTTACCGCACAAGCGAAAGCTGCCATCAGCAGCGGGCTCGGCGCGCGTGACGATATCCGATAAGCTGGAGCCCGCCTGCGGTTCAGACAAACACATGGTGCCGAAAAAACGACCGGCCAGCAGTGGCCTCACGAAACGCTCTATCTGTTCAGGTGAGCCGCATTTGAGCAGCGTGTTGGCATTGCCAATCGTAAGAAAGGGATACGCTGAGGTGCTGACATTGGCCCCCTTGAACCAGGCGAAGCCGGCTTTTTCGACAACGCAAGGCAGTTGCATGCCGCCAAAAGCTTCATCCTGTCCGGCTGCCATCAGACCGGCATCGCAAAAAGCTTTCAGCGCAATGCTGACTTCGGGAACAAGGTGAACCTGCTCACCATCGAAGTGCGGCTCGTTCTGATCCGCTTTTTTATTATGCGTAGCAAACTGTTCGGTTGCGATCTGCTCGCAAAGATCAAGGACCGCATCAAAGGTCTCGCGACTATGCTCGGCAAATCGCTCGCGTCGGGTGAGCGTGCCGACATCCAGCCATTCATACAAAAGAAAGTCCAGGTCGCGCCTGGACAAGATTTGAGAGCTCATGGCCAGCGCCGGGAAGCGGGTCAGCCGATGTCAAACCACTTCAAACAAACCGGCAGCACCCTGTCCGCCACCGATGCACATCGTGACCACCACATATTTTGCACCGCGACGCTTACCTTCGATCAGCGCGTGGCCAGTCAGTCGTGCGCCGGACACGCCATAAGGATGGCCAACGGCGATTGCGCCGCCGTTGACATTGAGCCGGTCCATGGGGATACCCAGCGTATCGGCGCAGTACAGGACTTGCACTGCAAAGGCTTCATTGAGTTCCCACAGGCCGATGTCGTCCACTTTCAGTCCGGCTTTTTTCAACAGCTTGGGTACGGCGAACACAGGACCAATGCCCATCTCGTCGGGCTCGCATCCGGCAACGGCGAAGCCGCGGAAAATACCCAGCGGTTTTTTACCTGCGGCGGCAGCTGCTTTGTCGCTCATGACGATCGCCATTGAAGCACCATCGGAAAACTGGCTGGCGTTACCTGCGGCGATGACGCCACCCGGGATCGCCGTGCGGATCTGCGACACGCCTTCGTAGGTCGTATCTCCCCGAATGCCTTCGTCAGCAGTGGCTGTCACTTCGCGCGTGATGATTTGTCCGGTTTCTTTGTCGGCCACTGCCATGGTGGTCTTGACCGGAATGATTTCGTCATCGAATTTGCCGGCAGCGCGTGCAGCCGCCGCGCGCTGCTGGCTCTGCACGCCATATTGATCTTGACGCTCACGGCTGATGTTGTAACGCTTGGCCACCGTTTCGGCGGTTTGCAGCATCGGCCAGTAAATTTCCGGCTTGTGCTCCGCAAGCCAGCTGTCCTGGACCATATGCATATTCATTTCATTTTGAACGCAAGAAATGGATTCGACGCCACCCGCTGCATAAATGTCGCCCTCGCCCGCGAGCACACGCTGGGCCGCCGTTGCAATCGTCTGCAAGCCGGATGAACAAAAACGATTAATGGTCATGCCTGTGGTCGTCACCGGGCAGCCGCCCCGCAACGCCACCTGACGCGCAATATTGAAACCGGTCGCGCCCTCGGGGTTCGCGCAGCCGATGATCACGTCCTCGACCTGCCCCGCTTCGATGCCCGCGCGAGCGATCGCCGCCTCCAGTGTCGCGCCGCCGAGCGTTGCGCCATGGGTCATGTTGAAGGCACCCTTCCATGATTTGGTCAGCGGTGTGCGTGCAGTCGATACGATGACGGCGTCGGTCATGAAAGTCTCCAGGATGTTTTGGGTAAGTTGGGGTGATACGGAATCGTTGTCGAGAATAACATAACCCTCCGCACGACCGTTCGTTTCTCGGTTTTTCCCGTAAGTTTCTGTAAGTTTAAAGCAAGGAACCCGTAAGTTTGACTGCCTACACTCGGACCATCTGAAGCGATAAGTACGTGCCTTCAGCGATATCAAAATACAAAGGAGACATCAATGGCTACTGCCCAGGCGCCATCAACCAGTATCACCCCAGAAGAACGCAAGGTTATCTTCGCGTCTTCGCTTGGTACCGTGTTTGAATGGTATGACTTTTATCTTTACGGCGCGCTCGCACCGATTATTGCAAAGCAGTTTTTCGCCGGCACAGATCCGAACACGGCGTTCATTTTCGCGCTGTTGGCATTTGCTGCGGGCTTTCTGGTTCGACCATTCGGCGCGATCGTGTTTGGCCGTCTCGGTGACATGGTGGGTCGCAAATATACGTTTCTGGTGACGATTTTGCTGATGGGTGTATCGACCTTCATTGTAGGTCTGTTACCGACTTACGAGAGTATCGGCATTGCAGCGCCCATCATCCTGGTGACTCTGCGGATCGTGCAGGGCCTTGCCCTAGGTGGCGAATACGGCGGAGCGGCCACTTATGTCGCAGAGCACGCGCCGGATGACAAACGCGGCGCATTCACCGCATGGATCCAGACAACAGCAACACTCGGCCTGTTCCTGTCGCTGATGGTGATTCTGGCTACACGCACATCGATCGGCGAAGAAGGATTTGCCGAATGGGGCTGGCGCATTCCTTTCCTGGTCTCGATCTTCCTGCTGGCCATCTCGGTCTGGATTCGTTTGACCATGAACGAGTCTCCAGCTTTCCAGCGCATGAAGGATGAGGGTAAAGTCTCCAAGGCGCCACTGTCGGAAGCCTTCGGTCAATGGAAAAACCTCAAGCTGGTGATTCTGGCTCTCGTCGGCCTGACCGCCGGTCAGGCCGTAGTCTGGTACACCGGTCAGTTCTACGCATTGTTCTTCCTGACGCAGACACTGAAAGTAGATGGCGCTACCGCCAATGTTCTGATTGCCGCCGCGCTGCTGATTGGCACACCTTTCTTCATCGTGTTTGGTGCACTCTCGGACAAGATCGGTCGCAAGAACATCATCATGGCCGGCTGCGTGATTGCTGCTTTGACCTACTTCCCGATCTTCAAGGGACTGACGCATTACGCCAATCCCGCACTTGAAGCCGCGCAGGTCAGCGCGCCGGTCATCGTCACAGCCGATCCGGCGGAATGTCAGTTCCAGTTCAATCCGACCGGCACGAAGAAATTCACCTCGTCCTGTGATATCGCCAAAGCCAAACTGGCTGCGGCTTCGGTGAACTACCAAAATGAAGCCGCAGCGCCGGGAACCATAGCGACGATCAAAGTCGGTGAGACGGTTCTGGAGTCCTACAGTTCAGCAGGTTTGTCCAAGGAAGATGCCAGCGCCAAAGACAAAGAGTTCACCGATGCGCTGAAAGAAATCATCAAGGGCGCAGGTTATCCGGCCAAAGCTGATCCGGCACAGATCAACAAGCCCATGGTGCTGGTGCTGCTGGTGCTCCTGGTCCTGTACGTGACCATGGTCTACGGCCCTATCGCTGCAATGCTGGTCGAGATGTTCCCGACCCGGATTCGCTACACCTCCATGTCACTGCCCTACCACATTGGTAACGGCTGGTTCGGCGGCTTGCTGCCGACCACCGCATTCGCGCTGGTGGCATACAAAGGTGATATCTACTACGGTCTCTGGTATCCGATCATCATCGCACTGGTAACCGCCGTCATCGGCATACTGTTTGTCCGTGAAACCCGATATAACGACGTGCACGCAGATTAATTAACTGCAAGCAATAACTTAAAACCGCCAGTTCTCCACTGGCGGTTTTTTTTCGTGCGCAAATTTGCATTAACAGTGCATCAGCGCCGCTTAGCCGCAAAGCACCCGCTATCGTGCGGTAATTCGCGCCGGCGGCTACCCTTCCGACACATACGGTCTTCCCTCCTTCAGCACGATGGTGGCTACCCCCGATCGGCGTTGTGTACATCAGACATTTATGGCGTCAGCCCCTGCTTTCGGCGTAAGGATTGCACCAACGAGCAATAAAACCCCTACCTTTCAGGAACTTTTTTCATTACATTATTTTTTGATAATATTTTTAAAGTCAAATTTGAAACTGAACCCCGAAGAGCAGATCGCCTTGACCACTGCTCCGTTAAACACGGCCAACCGGAGGTAGCATGGATATTGAGTGGCTGGAAGATTTTCTCGTGCTATCGGATTTATCCAGCTTCACGCGCGCCGCGCAAACACGCAACGTCACGCAATCTGCTTTCAGTCGCCGCATTCGCTCGCTCGAGGAATGGATAGGCATACCGCTCGTCGACCGGGATACCGTTCCACCACGACTGACCATGGCAGGCCACTTGTTCCGGGATGCTGCCAGAGAAATGGTGCGTCAGCTTCAGGAAACACGCATCGCACTGGGTCACCGGAGCAAGGTTTTTTCGGGGATCAAGCTCTTTGTTGCCCACTCCTTGTCTCAGCATTTTCTGCCTGACTGGATACGACAGATCAACACCCGCATCAGTGGGCTGAAATTCGAAATTTCCGCCGGGGAAACCTATGAAGGCATGGTCGCACTCTCCGGTGGCCGCTGCGATCTGCTCATGGTCTACTACAGCCCAACCGCGCCGATGGCGGTTGATGAAAAATCCTGTCCCTCGGTATCTCTGGGTGCGGACCGCCTGATCCCGGTATGTAAGTCAGACGCCAACGGACAAGCGCTCTTCAGCCTGTCTGAACCCGAGTTGCGAAGCCTGCCCTTGATCTCGTATCCCCCTGAAACATTTTTCGGACGCATCTGCAACGGCTTGATTCGCTTTCGTCCCGCCAATCCGCAATTCAATGTTGTCGCACAAAGTCCGCACACGCGTGTGCTGCATTCGCTGGCGATCAATGGCATCGGTATCGCGTGGTTGCCGGAACGCTGTGTTCAGGAGGACTTGTTGTCGGGCCGTCTGGCCATTGTCAGTGACAATGAAATTTGGTCATCGTCACTCGACATCCGACTCTATGCATCGCATGAAAGAGCGCGTCTGCTGCAAACCAATTTGTGGGAGGACATTAAGGAAATCCAGGATGCGATCACCGCCAGTGCATAGCCACTCACTAGCCTGACTGGCACTCATACACGCGAAGTCGACAATGCGTCCTTAACTTCATTTTGCGATCCGTACGGGAGGGGTCATGGTGAGAGTATTTTTGAGAATCATGGGTCAAACGCTGTTTGAACACATCACCAGAGAACTCGCTGCCCTGAATTCCGCTTTTCCGCGTACCCACTGGCAAGGCAAACCGATCAGCTGGCAGCTTGAAAAAATACAACCGCCCTTCATCGCAGAGCATTTACGCCATACCTCTCAAGGCTTGCCTGTCGTGCTCCTCGAGGCCGATGATTTGCGCATCATTGATCATCTCTGGGTCATCAGCAACCGCGAGTTCATGGGAATGACGGCCGCTCAAAATCATCTGAATGCACCGGCACCACTCATCATGTTTCTGCCTGAGGACTTGCCCACCACCGAGTTGCTCGACATGCCACCGGTTGTTTCGGATTGGGTGACAGCACCGTCAATACATGAAACCGTAAGGCGCATATTCGGCAGCCTGAATCGTTTTCATCGCTTCCATGCAGAGGTCACCGGAGGCAAGCTCACCCTGGTTGCCGAGTCGCGCTTGCTTTGCTATCGCAATGAATCCATCCAACTGACCCCTTCCGAAGTCGCCGTAGCCGAGCTTTTTCTTCATCACTTCGGCAGCGTCATTCCCCTCGAAGACATCCTGCTGCTGTTCAAGTTATCTGGGCGATCAACTGAAGGCAGCAATATTCGCGTCACCATGTTCCAGTTGCGCTTCAAGATCGAGGCGGTCAGTCGCTGCCAGTTCACACTGATCAGCGCGTATGGCGAGGGCTATGTGTTGCGTCATGCACGTGGACCCAACGCCGCACACACCTATTTCCCGCTGGAAGCAAGACAGGATGTGGCCATCTATCAAAGCTGAACCTCTACCTATTCAGGTTTCGGCAGGGGGCTCCTGTAGCCGCGCCAGCAAATCCACACCCCGCAAGCGACGGACCCACCAACCCAATGCAGCGCCCTGCTCACCGGTACGCCAGGCGAGATAGAAATTTTCCGGCGCTCGCTGCTCCTCAACCTGTTTCTCAACCAGTTTGCCGGCCTCAATGGCCTTCCTCACCCACGGCTCAGGCAGGTAGCCAATGCCCAGTCCCGCGAGCTGAAACGCAAATTTCTCCGTTAGGCTGGGCACGGTCAGTGTGTCCTGCCCCAGCAATAAACCGACAGTACGCGCCGGCAAGCGCAAGGCCGTATCCGCGACCGACACCACGCGGTGCGCAAGCAAATCGGATCGGGTCAGCGGCCGCATCACGGACGCAAGCGGATGCTGCGGCGCGACCGCGAATACAAAAGGAATACTCCCCAGCGGCTCGGTGACGTAGCCGCCACCCGGTGGGCCCTCGCCCGCCGCCCCGACGATCAGATCTGCCCTGCGATCCAGCAAGGCCTCCCAGGTGCCTGATAAAGCCTCATGCGAAAATCGCAACCGGGTCCCGGTCGCTACCTGGTAAAAATCCCGAATATCACTGGCGAACGACATCGGGGAAAACAGCAAATCCATGCCGATGGCGAATTCAGTTTCCCAGCCGCTGGCCACACGCCTGACCTTGTGCTCCAGATGCCGGGCTGCGGTCAGCAAATGGCGCCCCTCGTCGAGCAAGGTCTTGCCAGCCAGCGTCAGCGTTACACGAGGTCCCAGCCGCTCGAACACCGTTACGCCCAGGTCCTCTTCCAGCTTCGCCACGGCGTAAGACACCGTCGACGGCACCCGGAAGAGTTCTTTGGCTGCCGCTGCAAACGAGCCGCCCCGGTCAATGGCATCCAGGATCTGCAGCGCATCGAGGCTGAGCTTTAGCATTCGAATTTTTCGATGATTATGGTTGAAATTATCCGCTTTCAAATAGCTTAGCAGATGCTAGATACTGCATTCCTTCAGATTTTTCGAAAAATTTGGGCTAACTGCCATCAAATATTGCCGATTGCATAATTTTAAGGTAATCGAAATATTTGCACATTAATCATCAGGAGATCACCATGATCGAAGTGCGTAAAAGTGAAGATCGCGGCCTCGCCAATTTGGGATGGCTGCATTCCCATCACACGTTTTCCTTCGGGCATTACTACGATCCGCGCCATACTGGTTTCGGGCCACTTCTCGTTATCAACGAAGACCGGGTTCAGGCGGCCAAAGGCTTCGGTACCCACGGGCACCGGGATATGGAAATTATTTCCTATGTCCTCGACGGTGAGCTGGCCCACAAGGACAGCATGGGCAACGGATCCGTACTTCGCTATGGTGATGTGCAACGGATGAGCGCCGGCACCGGCGTAATGCACAGCGAGTTCAACAACTCGCCTGACAAACTGGTGCATTTCCTTCAGATCTGGATCGAGCCCGCCGTCAAGGGCATCGCACCCGGCTATGAGGAAAAGCACTTCGATGTCGCCGCCAAACAAGGCCGGCTGCGCCTGATCGCCTCTCCCGATGGCAGCGAGGGTTCGGTAACGATTCATCAGGATGCACGGCTCTACGCCTCGCTCCTTCAGGCCGAGGAATCCGTCGTCCACGAACTGTTGCCGGGACGCACGGCTTACCTTCACCTGATCCGGGGCCAGCTAACCGTCAATGGCCAGCGTCTCTCTACCGGCGATGCTCTCAAGATCAGCGGTGAACGCGAGATCTCCATTGGCCAGGCAGAGGCTGCCGAATTTTTATTATTTGACCTTCCTTACTAAAACTCCCTCACTGGCATGGATCGATCACGTCGTGCGTGCAGGCGTGAGCTTCCGTTACACCGACAAAAGACCTGAAGGCCTGGTGACCGGCAGCAGAAACGCCATGGATGCACTGATTGCGGCATAATCCGGTTTGAGCACCGACAATGCGGTGATCGCGAATGCTCGCGACACCGCATTGTTTTTTGAACGCCAACACTATCCCAGTCCTCATGCAGCGCGCTGAATCCATCGATGCCCCGTCCCTGTCTCGACCCCAAGTCGAGCACGTCACCAGCTGCGAACTACCGACCCCCTGGGCCAGCTTCCGGCTGCACGCATTTGTTGAAAAGAGTTCGGGCAAAGAACATCTGGCCATGGTGCTGGGTGACGTCGGCAACGGCGAACCGGTGCTGACCCGGCTGCATTCCGAATGTCTGACGGGCGATACTCTGTTCAGCCAGCGCTGCGACTGCGGCGCGCAACTCGAGAGCGCGCTCAGGCGCATTGCGAAAGAAGGCCGTGGTGTATTGCTTTATCTGCGACAAGAAGGCAGAGGTATCGGACTCGTCAACAAGATCCGCGCTTACAACCTGCAGGAAGGCGGCGCCGACACGGTTGAAGCCAATCATCAGCTGGGCTTTGCGGATGACCTGCGCGATTACGCTGTTTGCGCACCCATGCTCGCTCACTTTGGCATACGCGCGGTCAAGCTCATGACCAACAATCCGCGCAAGCTCGACTCGCTGAACCAGCTCGACATCGAGGCCGAGCGTGTCGAACATATTGCCGCCAGCACGCGCTTCAATGCGCGTTATCTCGCCACCAAGGCCAGCAAGCTCGGCCATCTGCTGATCAGCGCACCAGCCCACTCCCCCACCGACGACGACGCCACTCCCTAAGCCCTGCCGGCGAGAGAAACCGCCGGCAACTGTCAAACCCACAGCCTGCCGCAAGAGGACGATCGCAATGCCGTGGCCAGGCTCCACGGCGGATCCTGCAAAAGCATTGAACGCCCACCCTCTCGCCTGTTGCGTTGCAGCGCGGTTCAGCCAAACACGCCTGCAAATACCGATCTTTTATCGAAAAAAATCAATTTTGCAGCGCATCACATCCGAAAATTTCGTCCGCGATAATCCTTCAGCGTAGTAGTGCATTACTACCCAAAATTAATTAATGCGGTGAATAATCCTTAACAGTCGCTCCCCCCTGGAGGTACATTATGTACAGCCGGGTTTCCTGAAAAACAGAGACCGTTTAAAAATCGGCACAGGCGGCACTGACGTCGTTTTCACAACTATAAAACGCAGAGGAGACAAGCATGTCATCACCCCAACAGCCGAAACGCCGGCAATTTTTCAAGATCGCATCCGCGGGCACTGTCGCCACAGCAAGTGGTGGTCTGCCGATGATGTTCATGCCCAATGCGGTACTAGCGGCCGAAGTCTTGGGCGCAGACGCATTCAAGACACTGACCAAAATGGCGCGAGACATTTTCCCGCATGACCGTTTTGAAGACACGCTTTACTCGAATGCCGTGGGTGTGTACGGTGAGCAGGCGAAGGCTGATGCAAAACTGAAGAAGCTGCTGCTTGACGGCGTAGCGAAGCTGGACGCGGACGCCACTAAAAAATTCAAAAAGCCTTATGCACAAGTCGAAAAAGAAACAGACCGTCTGACCATCCTCAAGGCGATGGAAAAATCGGAATTCTTCGGCAAGCTGCGCGGCGATCTCGTTGTCAGTCTGTACAACCAGCCAGCGGTATGGGCAAAACTGGGTTACCAGGGCTCTTCCGCTGAAAAAGGCGGCTACATCAACCGTGGCTTCAATGACCAGACCTGGATGGATCGCGCTTAAAACGCATTCTGATTACACCTACAAAAAAACTAAGGTAAGAGGAGACAAGCATGGCTTCCAAAAAATTCAACCTCAAGGATGAGGTCGTCGTCATCATTGGCTCGGGTGCCGGTGGCGGCACGCTGGGCAATGAGCTCGCGCAAAAAGGTATTGACGTCGTTATTCTTGAAGCAGGCAAGCGTCACGAAATCAATGATTTCGAAAATGATGAATGGCCAATGTTCAGCAAAATTTCATGGCTGGACAAGCGCACCACGTCCGGCACCTGGCGTGTGTCGAAAGACTTCCCCAATCTGCCGGCATGGATCGTCAAAGCCGTCGGCGGCTCTACCGTGCACTGGGCCGGCGCTTCACTGCGCTTTCAGGAGCACGAATTCAAGGCGCGCACAAACTACGGCAATGTCGCTGGCGCCAATCTGCTCGACTGGCCCATTACACTCAAAGACCTTGAACCGTACTACGCTCGCGCCGAAGACAAGATGGGAACCACCGGTACCAACGGCATTCCTCGTCTCCCGGGCAATAACAACTACAAGGTCCTTGCGGCTGGCGCCAAGAAAGTCGGCTACAAGAAATTCCACACTGGGAATATGTCGATCAACTCGCAGCCGCGTGATGGTCGTGGCTCCTGCCAGCAGATCGGCTTCTGCTTCCAGGGTTGCAAATCCGGTGCGAAATGGTCCACGCTGTACACCGAAATTCCCAAAGGCGAAAAAACCGGTCACCTGGAAGTGCGTCCCGATGCTCAGGCACTGAAAATCGAGCACGACAAGTCCGGCAAAGTGACTGGCGTGTTGTACAGCGATTCGAAAGGCAATCGCTATCTTCAAAAGGCGCGCGTGGTCTGTGTCGCCGGTAACTCGATTGAATCGCCACGCTTGCTGCTGAACTCGGCATCAACGATGTTCCCCAATGGTCTGGGCAATTCCTCAGGTCAGGTAGGCAAGAACTACATGCGCCACATGACCGGGTCGGTATACGCAATCTTCGAAAATCCGGTGCACATGTTCCGCGGCACGACCATGGCCGGCATCATTCAGGATGA
>CAZXDB010000021.1:26835-31357 GCA_964639465.1 uncultured Bifidobacterium sp.
GCCATGCGCAACCACGGTTTCAAACAGGCGAAAGCGCTGTATGAATCCATCGGTGCCAAGCGTGTGATCTTCACGCCGCCCTATCCGTCAACCCACAATCTCGGCACCAACCGGATGAGTGAGAAGGCTGGTGATGGCGTAGTGAACAAGCATGGTCAGTCGCACGACATCAAGAACCTGTTCGTATCCGACGGTAGCCAATTTACCACTGGCGCGGCAGAAAACCCGACGCTGACCATCGTGGCGCTGGCCATCCGTCAGGCCGAGTACATCGCCAACGCCATGTCGCGCAAGGAGCTTTGATGAAAGCTGCATGGACCACACCGGCCATGTTGGCTGCTGCCCTGTTATTCGGGGCAGCAGCGGACTCAGCTCAGGCTGAATCTGCCGGGGAAAAATTATTCAAACAGCAGTGTGCCGCTTGTCATGCGGTCGCAAAGGATGCCCCCATGGGCATGGGTCCCAATCTGTCCGGCATCGTCGGCAAGCAGGCTGGCATGATGGATGGCTTCCGATATTCCGCCGAATTCAAAAAAGGGCTCGAAGGAAAAAAATGGAGTGCTGATCTGCTCAATGCCTGGCTGACCGATCCGCAAAACATCGCGCCTGGAAATTACATGATGTACAAACAGGACGATGCTTCAGCTCGCAAGGCCATTATTGACTACCTGAAAACCATCAAATAAAGCCAATTGCTTCACCAGTCATCGGGTGCCTCTGTGCATCCGATGGCATGTTGAGGAGATCCCATGTGCGATATCTATACCAGTGCTGACCCTATTCATTACGAGCAGCGTACGCGCTCCATGCGCATTCGCGGTGTCGTGACCAGCATTCGTCTTGAAAATCTTTGCTGGGACATCCTTGCACGCATCGCGTCCAAAGATCAGATGACGACCAATCAGCTCATCAGCAAGCTGTATGACGAAATCATCGAACGTCAGGGGCGTGTCGACAATCTCTCCTCCTTTTTGCGCGTATCCTGCATGCGCTACCTCTCGTATGTCGCCGAGCAGCAGGAAAAAGACCACCTGATGATGAAGCAGAGCGCGCTGGCTGATGCGAGTCAGGTGCACACGCTGCCGCCTCGACTACAGCTGAAGGCCGCTGGCGGGCAGACTGGCTGACGACAAAGCGTCCCCCTCGTCCAGGTTCAACACACACCCTCAGCAGTGCTCCTTACCCGCCCCGGCGGCGCTTGGTCTGCGAGTGATTGACCCTTGCAATGCTCTCGGGTCTGTTTTCCCGCTTGTACTGAGGCCCGCTCCCGCTTAAAGTGACGGCTTTTTGTTGCCGGAACTCCTATGAACGCTCCACTGCTCTTCACACCCCTCGCTGTTGGGCCGCTTACCCTACCCAATCGCATCATGGTTTCGCCAATGTGCCAGTACTCCGGCACCCATGGGAACGCCAATGACTGGCACATGGCACACCTCGGCTCACTCGCACTGTCCGGCGCTGGCCTGCTCTTTGTTGAAGCAACATCGGTCAGCCCTGAAGGTCGCATCACTGCCGGATGCCTGGGTTTGTACAACGATGAAAACCATCAGTCGCTTAAGCGGGTCGTCGATGCCGTTCGTGCGATTTCCCCCATCAAGCTGGCGATACAGCTAGGTCATGCAGGCCGAAAGGCGTCCAGCCATCGGCCCTGGGAGGGCGGCGCGCTGATGACGCCTGAGGAAGGCGGTTGGGAAACCATCGCGCCCTCAGCCCTGCCGCACAAGTCGGATGAAACAGCGCCGAAGGCCATGACAGCGGACGATATAGCGCGCCTGACAGCAGAGTTTGTCGCCACCACAAAGCGTGCTCGTGCGCTTGGCTTCGATGTCATCGAACTCCACTGTGCGCATGGCTACCTGTTGCATGAGTTCCTGTCACCACTGTCAAACCATCGCACTGATCAGTACGGCGGTTCACTGGAAAATCGCATGCGTCTGCCGTTGGCGATTTTTGATGCCGTTCGCGAAGCAGCCGGTCCGAATATCGCGGTTGGCGCGCGACTCTCGGCAACAGACTGGGCCGAGGGCGGCTGGGATGTTGAACAAAGCATCGCCTTTTCACGTCAGTTGCAGGCGCACGGCGCAGATTTCATCGACGTCTCTTCAGGCGGCGTTGCAGCCCATCAGAAAATCACGATCGGTCCGGGCTATCAGGTCCCGTTTGCCGAGGCGATTCGCAAAGAGATCGATATCCCGGTCATTGCTGTAGGCCTCATTACCGAGCCGCAGCAGGCGGAGGACATTCTCCAGCAGGGCAAAGCCGACATCGTTGCACTGGCACGCACCTTTGTCAGCGATCCCCGCTGGCCCTGGCGCGCAGCGGCTGCCCTTGGGGGAAAAATCACCGGTGCCCCGCCGTACTTCCGGTGCCTGCCGCATGGATCGCCGCCCATTTTTGGCGATGTCACGACAGCCCAACGCTAGAGAGTGTTGTGTCTTTGTTCAGAGATGACAGGGGCATGGCACCCTCCATTTTTGAGGTTCAAAGATTTCATCCGAAAAGCAGCGGGAAAGCGATAGACAATGTTTACCTGCTTCAATATGATGGCCTGCGTCAGATTTGGGGCTGCCCATTCAAACAACATAAGTCAGGGGCACCTGACGGCCGGCTGCGGGTCGTTAGTTATCCACTGAACAACAAAATCAGAATTAGGAGATGGCTATGGATAGCGGGTTAATGGCGTTACTCGCCTTTGCACCGATTTTATTGTCGGGTGTATTGCTGGTCGGGTTCCGCCTGCCAGCGAAGTACACCATGCCGGCGGTATTCGTCGTCACTTGTGCGATCGCGATGAGCGTTTGGGGTGTTAGCATCAATCGTGTTGTTGCTTCGACGGTTCAGGGACTGATCATGACCATGGGTCTGCTGTGGATCATCTTTGGCGCAATCATGCTGCTCAATACGCTCAAATATTCGGGCGCCATCACCACCATTCGCGCAGGCTTCTCCAACATCAGTCCCGACCGTCGCATACAGGTCATCCTGATCGCCTGGCTGTTTGGCAGCTTCATTGAAGGAGCCTCCGGCTTTGGTACTCCCGCCGCTGTTGCTGCGCCGCTGATGGTCGCCGCCGGCTTCCCTGCACTGGCCGCGGTCGTCTTCGGGATGATGATTCAATCTACACCTGTCTCCTTCGGTGCAGTCGGCACGCCCATGCTGGTGGGTGTGCAAGGTGGCCTGGACAAGATCGCGCTGACTGAACAGCTCGCGGCACGCGGCCTGGAATGGGATGCGCTGTTCAGAGTGATCGTCTCCGAAGTGGCCATCATTCACGGCATCTGCGGCACGCTGATGCCCTTGCTGCTGGTGATGGTCATGACCCGCTTTTTCGGACGCAACCGCTCATGGACCGAAGGCTTGTCGATTCTGCCGTTTGCCATTTTCGCCGCATTCAGTTTCACAGTGCCTTACATGCTCGCCGGCGTTTTCCTTGGCCCCGAATTCCCCTCGATCCTTGGCGGTCTGCTCGGTTTGGGTATCGTCACGCTGGCGGTCAAAGCGGGTTTTCTGGTGCCGAAAGATCACTGGGACTTCGCACCGGCGTCTGAATGGCCATCAACGTGGGTCGGCAATCTGCAAATGTCGCTGGATAGCCTGACCGAGAAAAAAATCAGTAGCTTCATGGCTTGGCTGCCCTATGTCTTGCTGGCGCTGGTACTGGTACTGTCCCGCACCATCAAGCCACTCGGCGATGCTCTGAAATCCGTCGATCTGAAATTTGTCGATATTCTCGGTGAACAAGGTATCAGCGGCAATTTCCCGGTGCTCTACCTGCCCGGCGGTCTGCTGATTTTGGTCTGCATCGCCACTTACTTCCTGCATCAGATGCGTATTTCGGATTTTGGTCGTGCCATCCGCGACTCTGGCAGCACGATCATCGGCGCGGGCTTTGTCCTGATTTTCACGGTACCGATGGTACGCGTGATGATCAACTCCGGTGTCAATGCCTACGAGCTGGCAAGTATGCCCATTGCCATGGCACGCGGCGTTGCTGATCTGATGGGACAAATTTACCCACTGTTTGCGCCGGCCGTCGGCGCACTGGGTGCGTTCCTCGCGGGCTCAAATACAGTGAGCAACCTCATGCTAAGCCAGTTCCAGTTTGAAACTGCGGGCTTGCTTGGACTGTCAGGCGCATTGATGGTGGCGGTTCAGAGTGTGGGCGCCGCGGCTGGCAACATGATTGCGATTCACAATGTCGTTGCAGCATCGGCGACTGTTGGCTTGCTCGGACGCGAGGGCGTCACGCTCCGCATCACTATCATTCCGACGATTTACTATCTGGTGCTTGCTGGTGTGCTCGGCATGCTCGCCTTGCATGTTGTCGGCGTCACTGACCCACTCGTCGGTGTCTTGTCCGCAACGCCACTTCCAAAATAACGATGCAGGCATCACCGGTCTGAAAATTCCAGACCATCCTCAAACCGTGCAGTGCCGACAGGCCTGCACGGTTTTTTATTTTTCCCCAGCACGCTTTGACTCACCGCTTTGAGACCTCTCAAAAAGCGGTGCATTCCATTTG
>CAZXDB010000022.1:0-31193 GCA_964639465.1 uncultured Bifidobacterium sp.
GCCCGACTATCGCTGGGGTATTTTCCTGGCAGCGCAGGATCAAGAGCGCAAAGTTCATTTTGGCGAGCACAAAGGTGAAGCTGCCTGGCAGGATGTGCCCGGTGAGCACCGTGCGAATCTGCGTCGCATCATTGTCACCCAAGGTGATACCGAGCCAGCGTCGGTCGAACAACAGCGTCACCTCGGTCTGACCGCGCCATCGCAATATGATTTGCGCAATCTCTTTCAAATCAATGTGGAAGAGGGTCGTCATTTGTGGGCGATGGTGTACCTGCTGCACAAATATTTTGGTCGCGATGGTCGTGAGGAAGCTGAAGCGCTGCTGCACCGGAATTCAGGTGATCAGGACAATCCGCGCATTCTCGAGGCCTTCAACGAAGAGACGCCAGACTGGCTGGCGTTTTACATGTTCACGTACTTTACTGATCGTGACGGCAAATTTCAGTTGTGCGCGCTGGCCGAGTCGGGTTTCGATCCGCTGTCGCGTACCTGCCGTTTCATGCTGACCGAAGAGGCGCATCATATGTTCGTTGGCGAGTCCGGCGTGTCGCGGACTATTCAGCGGACCTGCGAGATCATGAAGCAGTACGGTATTGAAGATCCCGAGCAGGTGCGTCGTCATGGTGTAATCGATTTGCCGACGATACAGCGCTATCTGAATTTCCATTTCAGCGTCACTATCGATCTGTTTGGCGCCGATCAGTCGTCGAATGCCGCGACTTTTTACAGCTCGGGCCTGAAGGGTCGCTACGAAGAGACCAAGCGCACGGATGATCATGTACTCAAGGGCGACCATTACCGCATCCTTGAGGTGAAAGATGGCAAGCTCGTCGAGCGTGAAGTACCGATGCTGAATTCACTCAATGAAGTGCTGCGTGATGATTACATCAAGGACTCGGTCGCGGGTATCAACCGCTGGAACAAGGTGATGGAAAAAGCCGGCTTGTCTTTCCGCTTGCAGGCACCGCACAAGGCTTTCAATCGTCATATCGGCAGTTTCTCGGGACTGCGTGTGTCACCGGAAGGACAAGTGATTTCCGAGGCCGAATGGCAAACCCACGTACGCAGCTGGTTGCCGACTGAAGAAGACCGCGCTTATGTAGCTTCGCTGATGGGCCGGGTCATTGAGCCGGGCAAGATGGCCAACTGGATTGCGCCACCACCGATAGGTATCAATCGTCAGGCGGTGGATTTTGACTATGTTCGTTTCAACTGAAACTGATGGGCGCATCTGAATCCGAGCTGCTGATTCGTCAGCACCTGATCGATCCTGAGGTCTGCATACGCTGCAATACCTGCGAGGAAACCTGTCCTATTGATGCGATCACGCATGATGATCGCAACTACGTAGTCGATCCGACGATCTGCAATGGATGCAATGCCTGTGTACCGCCTTGTCCGACAGGCTCGATCGATCATTGGCGCACCCTCCCGAAAGTGGCGGCGTACAGTATTGAAGATCAGCTGAGCTGGGATGAGTTGCCACCTCAGCAGGAAATTGATGCCGATCTGACGTTCCCCGAATCGCCGGATGATGCAGTTCAGCGCAATGCGGCCCAATCCGTTTCATCCGGGATTGCGCCGCGCTCGGCTGCCGAGCCGCATCTGCATTTGCATGACATTAAAAATCCGCTGACGGCAACGGTGACGGGTAATTTCCGGCTGACAGATGCAGCTGTGGACAGTGACATTCGCCACATCGTGCTGGACTTTGGTAACCAGGTGTTTCCAGTGCTCGAAGGGCAGTCGATCGGCATCATCCCGCCGGGCGTCGACGCTTCGGGCAAGCCGCATTACATGCGCTTGTACTCGGTTGCGAGCGCGCGTGATGGCGAGCGGCAGGGGCATAACAATCTTGCGCTCACAGTCAAGCGTGTCATCTCGGACCACGAAGGCCAAGCCGTGAAGGGTGTCGCGTCCAATTACCTGTGCGACCTGAGCAAAGGTGACAAGGTGCTGGTGGCGGGGCCCTACGGCAGCAGTTTCCTCATGCCGAATCATGCGGGTTCCAATCTGCTAATGATTTGTACCGGCACCGGTGCGGCACCCATGCGCGCGATGACCGAGTATCGCCGGCGCCTGGCAGCGCAGGGTACGCCGGTACCGGGCAAGCTGATGCTGTTCTTTGGTGCGAGAGCGCCGCAAGAGCTGCCGTATTTCGGTCCCCTGCGCAAACTGCCGGAGACCTTGATTACCAGTCATCTGGCGTTTTCCCGTGTCGACGGCGAGCCGCGCACCTACGTGCAGGACAAGCTGCGCGAGCAAAGCAAAGCCGTTGCCCAGTTATTGCGTTCGGATACCTACATTTATATTTGTGGCTTGCGCGGCATGGAAGCGGGAGTCATGGCTGCCCTGCGTGAGATTTGCGACGCTGCGGGCTTCGACTGGACATTCCTGCACCCGAACATGGTGGCCGAGGGCCGGTTTCATGTCGAAACCTACTGAGCGCTCCAGAGGCAATAGGGTGGTCTGAGGCCGATGTTGGCAGACATGTCAGGCGACTAAGGTAGGGTCGGGAGTCTCTTGTGCAGCGCAAGATGACGCTGGCGAGATTCCCCGGCACAATCCGATCGCTGTAATAAAAAAATCTATCGCCGGAAGAGCGAGGGGAGATCGGAGCCCGCCATGCAAGTTGCCTGGCGGGCTAGTTTTTTCGGGCTTGAATCATCATCTAGCCGCTGCTTTTATATTTTTTGGCGTTCTTTTTTTTGCAAGTCATCACTGGCGCCTATATCTGGCATCACCAATCAAAAGCAGACCCGCGGGTGGGCGATTGATATAGTTCAATTGTCTCCTCCAGCCTTCCAATAAGGATGGATTTAACCCGACAGACCCTCGGTCTCGTCGGGTTTTTTTTCGCCGGTCCCCCTGATATCCACCGATCGACCTGATCGCGATCAACTGAAGAAAATCAATACAAATCAATCATTTGAGCAATAATCAATGGACTTATCCACAAAGCTGTCCACTGAAACTGTGCACAAATTTCCGTGCGGACACGGAATTGCTCGGCGGAGTGACTTGGTGTAGCTTACAAAAGCTTGGACACGTTCTTGCCAGACGCTGGTCCGGTCGAGGCTCTGACAAAAAACCGCTTCATCGCTGACCGTTACACACAATGACCGTGGGAGACGCCATGTATCAGAATATTCTGGTTGCTTATAACGGCAGCCCCGAAAGTCAGCTGGCTTTGCAGGAATGTTTGCGGCTCTCGCCACCACCGTCGGCTCGGGTACATTTGCTGGTGGTGGTCAGCCCGCCGCCTTACCTCCTGGTCGGAGAATTTGCCGCGGCCGCCGTGCTCAGTGTCGAAGAGGGGCTGATAGCGGAACGCGAAAAAATGGAGAAAGAACTGGAAACCGGTGCGACGCTGCTCACGGCCGGTGGTTTGAATGTTCAGCGTCATCTCGAAGTCGGTGAGCCCGTGACCGTGATTGAAGAGCTGGCGCGCCAGTTACAGGTTGATCTGGTGATCGTTGGTCATTCGCGTCAAAAGCCGCTCGCACTGCGCTGGTGGCGCGGCAGCACCGATACGCTACTGGTGGAAAAATTGCGCTGCAGCTTGCTGGTCGCGTCGGAACCCCGTTGAACCATCATCTCAAATGGGCGGGTAAAAATTGACTGCGCAAACAGCGGCGTATCGTTCGGAATGCTTGTGGCAGATGTAAAACGATACGCGTGATCGGTCCGTGTTGCGGCTGCATGCGTGCCTCCTCCAGTAGCGTGCGCAAACGATAAACAGCGGCATCTCGGGTCAGTCTCAACAGACTGAACGTGTCTCGCAGCATCCCAAGCCGGGACCGATACAGTCGGACCTCGCAGAGCGTCTGCCGGTACCCCAGCGCATGACGCTTGGTTGAAAACTGCCCGCCCAGCAAATGAAAACGACGTGCACCTGCGCGTATCGATGCATTGATCAGCAGATGGCGACTAAGATTGCCCATGCCATAGCCGTCATAAAGCGGATCATGTGCATTCACCAGTGAATACACATCATCACCAAAGCGACAGCCCAGCGTGCCGGCACAAATGCGATCATCGGTGCGGATAATGCCGACCCAGCCGCGCGTACGCAATAAATCCATCAGATGCGCGCGTGCTTCGGTATCCATTGCCGAAGAACGCTGTTTGCCTGCCATGCGTGCATGATTGAAGCTGATAATCTGGTCCACCAGGTTGTCGCTGATTGTGTCGCCTGCCATCACCACGTGATGAAATCCCGGAAGCGCCTGCTGTGCGCGCGATAAATTCTGGCGCAGTGATTTGCGACGCGATTTACTCAGCTGCGCCAGATAGGCTGACTCGGTGTCGGGCAAGTCAATGACGATGTCTTCGGTGACCGCCATGCAGACTGATGGGTGCTTCAGCGTTGTCTCGCTGACTGACAAGGCGTGCAAGCGGATCACCGATGTTTTCTCATGCCGGGTAAAAAGTGTCGTGGCAAAACGGTCCAACTCTTCCGGCGGTACGTGCATGCCCTCGTTCATGACCCGAATACGCGCACCATCCTCGCAATACAGCAGCAGGGCAGACAGCTCGTCACCCCGCCAGGCAGCGTAGGTATGTACCTGAGCGGGTCTGTTGCACTGGAGTTGAGGGAGGGACGCGTACAAACTGCCGTACAGCCGATCGAGACTTTGATCGGCAAATGCGGGTATCCCATCCGGATAAATGCGCTCTGTGAAACTTTCCACAGGCAGTGTTTCATCTGCCGCAAAGATTTTCATGCCAATTTAGATGTCAGAATCGGGCAGAGTTCAGCCAGACCATCGTACCGTCGAGGTCCGATCAAGCGGCCTGACGAGATCGGTTCTAAGCACCGCGGTTCGGCTGGCAAATTTGCTTTACGGTTAAACTTATGAGTTCACACCTGTTAGATGCCACCTCCGATATGTCCAGCAACACCGAATCCCCCATGACCGGGCAGGAAATTACTGCGCCATCGCAAAGCCTGTCACGCGAACAGATTGCCCGCGAGGTTGCGCGTCGCCGCACCTTTGGCATCATTTCCCACCCCGATGCCGGCAAGACCACGCTGACTGAGAAATTATTGCTTTTTTCGGGTGCGATTCAGCTGGCCGGCACGGTCAAGGCGCGCAAAAGCGGACGTCACGCCACGTCTGATTGGATGGAAATCGAAAAGCAGCGCGGCATTTCGGTCGCCAGCTCCGTGATGCAGTTCGAGTATCGCGATCACGTGGTCAACCTTCTGGACACGCCGGGTCACCAGGATTTTTCAGAAGACACTTACCGCGTGCTGACCGCCGTTGATTCCGCGTTGATGGTGATTGATGCTGCCAAGGGTGTGGAGGCGCAGACGATCAAGCTGTTGAACGTCTGCCGTATGCGAAACACGCCGATCATCACCTTCATGAACAAAATGGATCGGGAAACACGCGATCCGCTGGAATTGCTGGATGAGCTCGAGTCGGTGTTGGAAATACAGTGCGCGCCGGTCACGTGGCCCATTGGCATGGGCAAGTCGTTTCGGGGTGTTTATCATCTGATGCGCGACGAGATCATGCTGTTTGCAGCCGGCAGCGAGCGCGCTGATCAGGAATTCGAAGTTATCAAGGGTATCGACAATCCGCGTCTGGCAGAGATGTTTCCGTTGGAGATAGAGCAGCTGAAGATGGAAGTCGAACTCGTCCACGGTGCCTCGCATCCTTTCGACCTCGATGCATTTCTTGCAGGACGGCAGACCCCGGTATTTTTCGGTTCCGCAATCAATAACTTTGGTGTCCGTGAAATCCTGAATGCTTTGCTGGATTGGGCCCAGCCGCCGCGAGAACGCGACGCGACTGTGCGCAGCGTTGCGCCCGATGAGGTACCTTTTTCCGGTTTTGTATTCAAGATACAAGCCAATATGGATCCGGCGCACCGCGACCGTATTGCCTTTTTGCGGGTTTGTTCAGGTCGTTTCGAGCGCGGCATGAAAGTACGTCATCTGCGACTGGCGCGTGACATCAAAGTCTCCTCTGTTGTGACATTCATGGCGTCCTCGCGTGAGCAGGTCGAGGAAGCTTATGCAGGTGACATTATCGGCCTGCCCAATCACGGCAATATGCAGATTGGCGATAGTTTCTCCGAGGGTGAGTTTTTGCAGTTCACGGGTATTCCGTATTTTGCGCCGGATTTTTTCCGTGCTGTGCGCATTCGTAATCCGCTCAAGATCAAGCAGCTTCACAAGGGTCTGCAGCAGCTGGGTGAAGAAGGCGCAGTTCAGGTTTTCAAACCAGTCACTGGCGGTGATCTGGTGCTGGGTGCCGTGGGTGTGCTGCAGTTCGAAGTCGTCGCTAGCCGGCTGATGAATGAGTATGGTGTGGACGCTGTGTTCGAAGGCACCTCTATCAGCAGCGCCCGCTGGGTCTCCTGCGAAGACAAACGCATGCTCGCTGATTTTGAAAAATCGTCGGCAGGTGCCAACCTCGCCCATGACGCGGCCGGCAATCTGGCTTATTTGGCCAGTTCGGGTGTCAATCTCAAATTGACGCAAGAGCGCTGGCCCGGCGTCACCTTTCACTCGACGCGTGAGCACGCGGTCAGGGTGGCCTGAGCTTCGTCCCGCTCGTCGAGGCAGTGTCGGATTTGCAGTGCAGGTCTGGACCGGCACTGCACTGCAATTCACTTCACTGTGTACCTCACCGAGGCAGCCGACAATGCCTGATCAGGCATTTGTGCGGCATCAACGACTTGTCCGCTTGTCGTTTTTATACTTGGCAGGTCTTTGCGGAGTCCTCCGCACTATCTATCCAATTACTTTCCGATGCGGGATACCAACGCGCAGGAGGAAGCTATCGAGTTTGATCGGAAACGACTATGCTGACTGTCACTTATTCTATCGTTGCACTGAAAGTAGAGCACAAGAAAACCCGCTGGACTTTTTCTTCCATCCAGCAATACATCATGAATGGGATACGTAACATCAAGGGTACGAGTAAAACGGATTTCGAGCATATGTTGCTCCGCTTATCGCAATTCGAAAAATATTATCGAGAGCGAAAAATTCAGATTTTTCTAATTCCTGCATTACGCAAACTCACCCACGAAGCAGATCCCTTACTGGACGAGATGGAGTCGCTCAGTGCGCATAGCCACTCGCTGCTGACATTGCTGCAAGAAAGAATTCAGGAGGGCTTGCGCCAGGGAAGAGTTTTGGTGGATGAAGTCTGCAAGTCTCTCGAGTTGTGCTGCTCGAGTTTTTATCGGCGGCTGGCCAGAGAAGAGGAGTTGGTGCAGATCGCCGAACGACTGATCCCTAGCGAAGCATGGTTCGGCATTGCAGCAAATTTTTTGTCGTACGACGCACGTCGCGCCAAATTTGCGGCGGTGACCGATGAGGAAGAATGAGCACGCAGTCAGCCTGCGCTCGTTTGGCCTCGCCGCTCAGGCACCAACCCAGGGCAGACCGTGAAGGCACCAGCCACCGATGGATTTGCGGTGGCCTTGTTCGTCCCGGTCGCCCTCGAATCCTTCAAGAATGTCAAAGCAATGGGTAAAGCCGTTCTCGGTCGCTAGTTTTGCGGCATAACGTGAGCGTACACCGGAGCGGCACAAGAACAGCAGCGTGTCATTTTGGTTTGCTTGGTGTTCCAGCTGCGTCATGAATTCCGGGTTTTGCGCACCGCCCGGGTACAGGCTCCATTGAACGGCCAGATGTTGCGGCTCAGGCAAAATAACCCTTCCCACCCAGTCACGTTCGGCCAGTGTTCGGACGTCAACCAGCTTCACACCCGTATCTCCTTGCAATAAGGCGCAGGCTTCCTGAGGAGTGACCGCACCAGCGTACGGAAGTGAATCGATGGTCGCGCGCTGGCGGGCGGTGATGAGTATTTGTTCGGGGGAGGGCATAGATCATTTCCCTGAGGGAGTTCGTCAAAACGACAAGCGTCCACGAAAATGCCTTGTTCAGCAAGCCCTTCATGGGGACCAAGTCGGTGCACGTCCCTAAAAGCGCACCGATATAGTGCAATTAAAATGAGATGCACTTTGTTGGTGAATTACGCGTCGGGCGCCATTTTGGGCGGCATCTGTAAAAGCTTGATTCTGTGTAGAAATTTGACCGAGCGAATACCTTCGCCTCAGCCCGGCACGGTAAAGTTTATGGCATGGAATCTGCTATCATCTCCGACCGAGTTCCCGTGGCTTTGTCATGTCTCGCGCTGCAGCAACGCGCGGTTTGCGCCAGGTCGACCCACAGCTTCAATATCATTAATTAATTTGCAACCTCTAGGAGATCCGCATGTCAACGTCGGCCGCCGATGTATTGAAAATGGTCAAGGACAACGAAGTCAAATTCGTTGATTTCCGTTTCACGGATACCCGTGGCAAAGAGCAGCACGTTAGCGTACCGGTGTCGCATTTCGACATGGACAAATTCGAGTCGGGTCATGCATTCGATGGCTCCTCTATCGCTGGCTGGAAAGGCATTGAGGCTTCGGACATGCTCTTGATGCCGGATCCGAACACAGCGCGCATCGATCCGTTCATGGAAGAGACGACGATGTTCATTCAGTGTGACGTCATTGAGCCGGGTGACGGCAAAGGTTACGACCGCGATCCGCGCTCGATCGCCAAGCGTGCAGAGGCGTACCTGAAATCTTCCGGCATCGGCGACACCGCGTACTTCGGGCCCGAGCCTGAGTTCTTCATCTTTGACAGCGTTCGATGGAAGGTCGACATGTCGGGTTCTTTCGTGAAAGTTGACTCCGAAGAAGCCTCATGGAGCACTGGCGAAAAAATTGAGGGCGGCAACAGCGGCCACCGCCCGGCTGTCAAGGGCGGTTATTTTCCTGTGCCACCCGTCGACAGCTTCCAGGACATGCGTTCGGAAATGTGTCTGATTCTGGAGGGCCTCGGCATTCCCGTTGAAGTGCACCACCACGAAGTAGCTGGCGCTGGTCAAAATGAAATCGGTACCAAGTTCTCCACGCTGGTTCAGCGCGCCGACTGGACCCAGACCCTGAAGTACGTGGTCTGGAATGTCGCCCACAACTACGGCAAGACCGCGACTTTTATGCCCAAGCCCATCGTTGGCGACAACGGCTCTGGCATGCACGTGCACCAGTCGATCTGGAAAGATGGCAAAAATCTGTTCGCGGGCGATGGTTATGCCGGTCTCTCCGACTTCGCGCTGTACTACATCGGCGGCATCATCAAGCATGCGCGTGCACTCAATGCGATCACCAATCCAGGCACCAACTCGTACAAGCGTCTGGTGCCGGGCTTCGAGGCACCTGTCAAGCTGGCCTACTCGTCGCGTAACCGTTCGGCGTCGATTCGGATTCCGCACGTGGCCAATCCAAAAGGTCGTCGTATCGAGACCCGCTTCCCGGATCCTCTGGCCAACCCTTATCTCTGCTTCGCCGCTTTGATGATGGCCGGTCTGGATGGTGTCCAGAACAAGATCCATCCGGGCGAGGCAGCATCCAAAGATCTGTACCATCTGCCACCCGAGGAAGATGCAAAGATCCCGACCGTTTGCGCGTCACTCGATCAGGCGCTTGAGCATCTGGACAAAGATCGCGAGTTCCTGACCCGCGGCGGCGTGTTCAGCGATACGATGATCGATGCTTATATTGAGCTGAAAATGCAGGAAGTCACTCGCTTCCGCATGACCACGCATCCGATCGAGTTCGATATGTATTACTCGCTGTAATCCGCAGGCTGGATTTGCGAGGTGAGGGGGGCGACGCATGTCGCCCTCTTTTTTGGGAAAAATGTTGTTTTTATGACAAATTCATTGCGTGACTTTCTGGTATAAAAAGAAGCGTCCCAGCCCGGTTTTTTTAACGATTCCATGGTTCTATACCCCATGAAAAGCCGTCTCCTTGCCTCTTTCATACTCTGTCTGATGGTAGTGCCCGTCATGGCCCAGGGTGTTTTTGTCTGCGTTCAGGCCAATGGCATCCGCGAATACCGCAACAATGGCGATATGCGCGGCTGTCGCAGGTTGGATTTGGAGGCCATATCGACCATACCCGCGCCCCCGAGCAATCAGCAGGCAAAAGCGGCAGCGATTGATCCATCCTTTCCCCGCATCGAAAGTCAGATTCAGAAGCGTCGCGATCAGGATCGTCTGCAGATCCTGATGGAGGAGGTGCGGACGGAGGAGTCCCGTCTGTCTGAGCTTCGGCGCGAATACCAAAACGGTGAACCCGAACGTTTGGGCAGCGAGCGCAACTATGCGAAGTATCAGGAGCGTGTCGCGCTAATGAAAGACGATATCCAACGAAGCGAAAAAAACATCGAAGCCCTGAAACGCGAGATAGGTAATTTAAAATAGAGCTCTTGCATTGGCTCGCAACATAAAAGGCCGCTGTGCGGCCTTTCTCTTTTCCGGGACAGAGTGAATATCTTATCGACATCGCTGGGCGGGCTTGACCTGCTGGCCTCTGCTGTGATCATCCTGGACACGCAGGGTCGTATCGCCTACGCCAACGCAGCGGCCGAGACCTTGCTGGAGAATTCGTTCAAAGTGCTGCACCAGCAGCGTTTGTCCGATCTATTCATGAACGGGGACCGACTCACCCTCATTTTCGAGCAGGCGAAGGCGCGCCATTTCGATGAAAAGCGTGAGGATCTACTGCTGGAGCGGGCGGGGCGCTCACCACTGCAGCTCAATATGATCGTCACCACGATCGACGACGCCGAGAATCCGGTCCTCATCGAACTGCGGGCTAATGTGCAGCAGCTCAAGCTCGATCGCGAAGAGCGTCTCCTGGATCAGACGCAGGCCAACAAGGAGCTGATCCGCAATCTCGCCCATGAAATCAAGAACCCTCTCGGAGGTATCCGCGGTGCCGCTCAGTTGCTCGAACTGGAGCTGCCCGGCCACGACCTGAGAGACTTGCGGGAATACACGCAAGTGATCATCAAAGAGTCCGACCGGCTGCAAACGCTGGTTGATCGTCTGCTGGCACCCCATCGTCGCCCGCAGATTGTCGGTGATGTGAATATTCACGAGGTGTTCGAGCGGGTACGCAGCCTGATCATGGCGGAGTTCCCGCAAGGCCTTGCCATACAGCGTGATTATGATTTGTCGCTCCCTGAGTTTCGCGGTGACAAGGAGCAGCTGATTCAGGCCGTACTGAATATTGCCCACAACGCAGCCCAGGCACTCGCATCACGTATCGCAGTGGGCGATGCCGAGTTGACTTTCCGCACCCGTATTGCACGTTCGATCACGCTTGCTAAGGTCCGTTATCGGCTGGCACTGGACTTGCATATCATTGATAACGGCCCGGGTATACCGGATGAACTGAAAGACAGGATTTTCTATCCTCTGGTATCCGGCAAAGATGGCGGCAGCGGATTGGGACTCACACTGGCACAGACCTTCATTCAGCAGCACCTGGGCGTCATTGAGTGCGAGAGCCGGCCCGGTCAAACCGACTTCCGTATCCTGATTGCGCTGCCCTGATCTCGTGCAGCGCTGGGTAACGGTGAGTGTGCCGATGTGGGCCTCGCCATAATGGCACCAATTTGGTGCTTACCAGAGACAGAAACAGAGCACAACCAGGGGTCAGGCAAGGCAAATGAAACCAATCTGGATAGTTGACGACGACGAATCGATCCGCTGGGTGCTGGAAAAAGCGCTGGCGCGTGAGAATCTTGCGACGCGAAGTTTTTCGAATGTGCGTGATGCAGTCGCTGCGCTGGAATCCGGCACGCCTCAGGTGCTGGTGTCGGACATTCGCATGCCCGGTGAATCCGGGCTGGAGTTACTGCAGATCGTTAAAACACGATATCCCGGCCTGCCGGTGATTGTGATGACGGCTTTCTCCGACCTCGATTCGGCAGTGGCCGCCTTTCAGGGGGGCGCATTCGAGTACCTGGCCAAACCTTTTGATCTGGACAAGGCCGTCGAGCTTGTTCGACGCGCGCTCGAAGAAAGTCTGCGCGAATCGGGTGATGAACAGGCGCTGACCGAGACGCCCGAGATCTTGGGACAGGCTGCGGCCATGCAGGATGTTTTCCGTGCGATCGGTCGCCTCTCTCAATCCAATGTCACGGTGCTCATTACGGGCGAATCCGGTACCGGCAAAGAGCTGGTTGCGCGCGCGCTGCACAAGCACAGCCCGAGAGCGGCGCAGCCCTTCATAGCGCTCAACACCGCCGCCATTCCCAAAGATTTGCTCGAATCCGAATTATTTGGTCACGAGCGAGGCGCCTTCACCGGCGCGCAAGCCACGCGGCGCGGACGTTTCGAACAAGCAGAAGGCGGCACACTGTTTCTCGATGAGATCGGCGATATGCCGTTCGATTTGCAGACCCGGTTGCTGCGCGTGCTCTCTGATGGACATTTCTATCGGGTCGGTGGTCATCAGTCACTCAAGGCCAATGTGCGCGTCATCGCTGCCACGCATCAGAATCTGGAGCAGCGCGTGCGCGAGGGTTTGTTCCGCGAGGATTTGTATCACCGCTTGAATGTCATTCGCCTACGCCTGCCTTCGCTGCGCGAGCGGAGTGAAGACATACCGCTGCTGGCAAAACATTTTCTGGTGCAGAGTGCGCGTCAGTTGGGCGTGGAGGCCAAGCGTTTGTCGGATCATGCGATGCGTTTTCTCGCGTCGCTGGATTTGCCGGGGAATGTGCGTCAGCTCGAGAATCTCTGCAACTGGATCACGGTGATGGCACCGGGACAGACGGTTGAAGTCAAAGACTTGCCAGCTGAACTCACTGGGGGCACGGTGACCTCATTGCCACCGCAGGTAACGAATGCATCATCTCCGGTGATGGACGTGTTTCCGGACCCGAGCAATGACGTCATACATTCCGTCTCGGCGCCAACTTTGGTGGGCACGGCAGAGGAACGAAACGGCTGGATCATGATGCTTGAACATGAGGCCGCTAAAATGCTTTCGGCCGGCAAGCCTGAAGTCATGGATGCGCTGGGCAGACAGTTTGAGTCGGCGCTCATTAAAACAGCCCTCAGGCACACGAATGGCCGCAAGAACGATGCTGCAATACGTCTGGGCATTGGCCGCAATACGATCACGCGCAAAATCCAGGAGCTGGGTATCGAAGGCGGCAAGGACGACTGAGCGATGAGCTATTGCCTCGATGGTCGGGCCGGGCAATTTACCCTCGCACAATGTGCAATGGCGGTCTTGGAGCTTCCGGCGTTTTTTTGGCGCTACGTCTTTTTTCGCTGGGTGGTGTCCAGCCGTGTCGTTTCCATAATGACTGGACATCCGATCCCGGTGTCCAATGATGTTCGCCGGGCTGCTTGCCGGCTGCCGGTAGCACGAATTTTTCCTCGAGCTGCTTTTGTTCCATCACATTTTCTCCCGCCGGATCCTGCAAATTTTCACCAATGACACATCGTCATCAGCTGCAAAAACTTGAGAGGTAGGGCAAACCCGAAGACCACTTATTTTTGGTGGGCGGATCTGATGCGACGCCAGAGGGTAGTACGGCTGATGCCAAGAAAGGCCGCTGCCTCGGCTCGGTTGCCATCAAAGCGCGCGAGCACCTCGGCGACATCGGCTTCCGGGGCGTTTGCGAGTGCCGTGACAGTACCGCTTGTCGGCGACTGATGCGCGAGCTCCGGCGCAAGCTTGAGCAGGAAACCCGGTGTCAGTGCCTGCAATGGCTCCACTGACAAAAACAGCGCGACGCGCTGCATCAGATTGCGTAGCTCGCGCACGTTCCCCGGCCAGAGGCAAGATTGCAGGAGTTCCGTACAAGCCTGCAACTCAGCGCGCAGATTGGCACCCGGGCGGACACCCATATCAGCCAGCGCATTTTTCAGACACCATTCGGCCAGCGGAATCACATCATCAGGGCGCTCGCGCAGCGGCGGTATCCTCACTCGCAGCACGCCCAGACGGTAAAAAAGATCCGCGCGAAATGCGCCGTCTGCGACGCGTTGTGCAAGATCGCAGTGGGTTGCGCTGATGATCCGTACATCGACAGGTATCGGTCGTGTGCCACCGACGCGGACAATTTCTTTTTCTTCCAGTACACGCAGCAGACGTGTTTGCAGCGGCAGCGGCATTTCGCCTATTTCATCGAGAAACAACGTGCCCCGATGCGCAGCCTCGAACAGGCCGGCATGACCGCCGCGACGTGAGCCGGTGAACGCGCCTTCTTCATAGCCAAACAATTCTGACTCCAGCAAGGACTCGGCAATCGCACCGCAATTCACCGCCAAAAATGGCCGCGAGCCGCCTTGTCCGCGCGGGCTCTCGCGATGAATCGCTTGTGCCGCCAGTTCTTTGCCAGTGCCGGTTTCGCCTTCAATTAGTACCGGTGCAGGCGAACGGCCGTACAGTGATACGGTCTGGCGCAAGGTCTGCATGTGTTGTGATTCACCGCGCAGATCGGCCAGCCCATGTTTCGTCTGCAGGTGGTCAGCGACCGGGTACTGCCGTCCGCGCGGTGCGTCCAGTTGCGTGGCGCTGGCAATATCAAATGCATCCTCAAAGGCCTGTCGTATCGATGCGGCAGAGTAGACGAATACACCGGCCAGTCCCGCTTCCTCGGCCAGGTCAGTGATGAGACCTGCGCCGACGATGGCATGGATACCGGCCGATTTCATTTCGCTGACCTGCGCGCGTGCGTCCTCGACAGTCACATAGGTTCGTTGCATGATGGGCAGGCCAAAGGTCTGCTGGAATTCCTCCAACTCCGGCAGCGGTGACTGATAGTTGATCAGACCAATCTGAGGCGTGATCTTGCGCGCTCTTGCTAGTGCCTGCATCACATCGAAGCCGGTGGCTTTGGCGATCACGACCGGCAAAGCGAGCCTACTTTTCAGATAGGCAGCGTTCGAGCCCGCAGAAATCACCGCATCGCAGCGCTCCGTCTGCAGGCGCTCCCTGATGTGTGCTACCGCTTCTTCAAAGCCCAGTTGGATGGGCACGATCGTGGCCCGGTCATCAAACTCCAGCGTAATGTCGCGAAAGAGGTCAAACAGCCGCGAGATTGACACTGTCCAGAAGACAGGGCGGGTGGTGGTATCGCGTGAGCCGGGGAGAGGGCGTGCCATGTTTCAGACGTTTCGATGTTTCATAAAGATTGAACATTGAAACATAAAATGAAACGCGCCGTCAAAGCCTGCACCGGGCCTGAATATCCGCATCGCAGCCAGGCGCCTGTTTTCAAAGGATATTTTCGTAGTTCCGCCGGACCGAGAGCGTGCGCTTCCCGGTGGCATGCCGATTGCACTATCTGCCGTGCAGCTCCCTCTGAAACAGACCAACACAGGAATCATTCATGAGCATCTCATCTCCCGGCGCACGCTTCCGGCAGGCGATCAAAGAAGAATCGCCGCTGCAAGTCATTGGTGCCATCAATGCCAATCATGCCTTGCTGGCCAAGCGCGCTGGTTTTCGCGCCATCTACCTGTCGGGCGGTGGTGTTGCCGCCGGTTCGCTCGGCTTGCCTGACCTGGGAATTTCCAATCTGGATGATGTGTTGACCGATGTGCGTCGCATCACCGATGTATGCGACTTGCCGCTGCTGGTCGATGTGGACACGGGTTTTGGTTCGTCGGCGTTCAACGTCGCGCGAACCGTGAAATCCATGATCAAATTCGGTGCCGCAGCCATCCACATCGAAGACCAGGTTGGCGCCAAGCGTTGCGGTCATCGTCCGAACAAAGAGATCGTCAGCAAGCAGGAAATGGTCGATCGCGTCAAAGCGGCGGTCGATGCGCGTACTGATGAAAATTTCGTCATTATGGCGCGTACTGACGCGCTGGCTGTCGAAGGGCTTGAAGCAGCGATGGAGCGTGCGGTGGCGTGTGTTGAGGCGGGTGCGGACATGATCTTCCCGGAAGCCATTACCGAGCTGGCGATGTACAAGCAATTTGCCGCTGCCGTCAAAGTGCCGATTCTGGCGAACATTACCGAATTTGGTTCCACCCCGCTCTACACAGTCGACGAATTGCGTACCGCTGATGTGGGCATCGTTCTTTATCCGCTGTCGGCATTCCGCGCGATGAACAAAGCGGCAGAAAACGTTTACATGTCCGTACGGCGCGAAGGCACGCAGAAAAATGTGGTCGATACCATGCAGACACGCATGGAACTTTATGACCGCATCGGTTATCACGATTTCGAGCAGAAGCTCGATGCACTTTTTGCACAACAAAAATCCAAGTAAATTCGGGAGAAGCATAATGAGCGAGCAACAAACCCCTGGCTTCAAGCCAAAAAAATCCGTCGCACTCTCGGGTGTCACTGCAGGCAATACCGCACTGTGCACCGTTGGCAAAACCGGTAACGATCTGCATTACCGTGGATATGACATCCTCGATGTTGCTGATACCTGCGAATTCGAAGAGATTGCCCATCTCCTCGTGCACGGCAAGCTGCCGACCACTGCCGAACTGGCAGCCTACAAGCTGAAACTCAAGGCACTGCGCGGCCTACCCGCGAACGTGAAAGCCGTACTCGAATGGTTGCCTGCCTCCTCGCATCCGATGGATGTGATGCGCACCGGCGCCTCGGCATTGGGCTGTGTGCTGCCCGAGAAGGATGATCACAACACACCGGGTGCGCGCGATATTGCCGACCGTCTGATGGCATCGTTCGGTTCCATACTGCTGTACTGGTATCACTACAGCCACAACGGCAAACGCATTGAGGTCGAGACGGACGACGATTCCATCGGTGGTCATTTCCTGCATCTGCTGCACGGTGAGACGCCATCCGACCTATGGGTCAAGGCGATGCACATTTCTCTGATTCTGTATGCCGAGCATGAATTCAATGCCTCAACTTTCGCCGGACGCGTGATCGCTGGTACCGGCTCGGATATGTTCTCGGCCATTACCGGTGCTATTGGCGCGCTGCGCGGTCCCAAGCATGGTGGTGCAAATGAAGTCGCTTTTGAAATCCAGAAACGCTATGACAATCCTGATGAAGCCGAGGCGGATATCCGCCGTCGCGTCGAAAACAAGGAGGTGATCATCGGTTTCGGTCATCCGGTCTACACGATCTCGGATCCCCGTAACAAGGTCATCAAGGAAGTCGCACGCAATCTGTCGAAAGATGCCGGCTCGACCAAGATGTTCGATATCGCCGATCGACTCGAGTCCGTGATGTGGGACATCAAAAAAATGTTCCCTAATCTCGACTGGTTCTCGGCTGTTTCCTACCATATGATGGGCGTGCCGACAGCGATGTTCACGCCGCTGTTCGTGATCTCGCGCACATCAGGTTGGGCTGCACATATCATCGAGCAGCGCATCGACAACAAGATCATCCGCCCGAGCGCGAATTATGTCGGACCGGAAAATCTAAAGTTTGTGCCGATTGGCAAGCGTAAGTAATACGTTTGACAGCAGGCCAAAGACGCTGGTCGCTGGCCTGCGCCTGAGGCCAGTAAGTGAAGCTGAAATTTCTTTATCTCATTGATGATGAGAACGTCGCTGTACCCCCCCTTGCAGGGCGCGTCATGGCGAGTAGGCCATGACCGTTTCGCGGGCATGCAGCATGCTGCATGAAACCCCCGCTAAAACCCTGCGCCGGGATGACGTTTTAAGAACTGCTGGCCTCAAAATTGTCACCCCGGCGAAGGCCGGGGTCCAGTGTCTTTCTTCGCAAGGCGAAACCGTCCACGCACCTCTGACAGAACCTCACACCACCCAACCATGAACACCGCCCACCGCAAACCCCTCCCCGGAACCAAGCTCGACTACTTCGACGCGAAAGCCGCCGTCGATGCCATTCAGCCCGGCGCCTATGACAAGCTGCCCTACACTTCGCGTGTGCTCGCCGAGAACCTCGTGCGTCGCTGCGATCCTGCGACCTTGACGGAATCACTCCGGCAGCTCATCGAGCGCAAGCGCGAGCGTGATTTTCCGTGGTTCCCGGCGCGCGTAGTTTGTCATGACATTCTGGGGCAGACCGCCCTGGTCGATCTGGCCGGCTTGCGTGATGCGATTGCTGACCAAGGCGGTGATCCGGCCAAGGTCAACCCGGTCGTACCCGTGCAGCTGATCGTCGACCACTCGTTGGCGGTGGAATGCGGTGGTTTTGATCCACAGGCCTTCGAAAAAAATCGCGCGATCGAAGATCGTCGTAACGAAGATCGCTTTCACTTCATCAACTGGACCAAGCATGCGTTCAAGAATGTTGATGTAATCCCGCCGGGGAACGGCATCATGCACCAGATCAATCTGGAGCGAATGTCACCAGTCATACAAGCGCAGCAAGGTGTGGCTTTTCCCGATACCTGCGTTGGTACCGATAGCCATACACCGCATGTCGACGCGCTCGGCGTCATTGCGATTGGTGTGGGTGGTCTCGAAGCAGAAAACGTGATGCTGGGCCGCGCGTCCTGGATGCGTCTGCCTGACATTATCGGTGTCGAGCTGAGCGGCAAGCCGCAGCCGGGCATTACGGCGACCGATATCGTGCTGGCGCTGACGGAGTTTTTGCGCAAGTCCAAAGTGGTCGGGGCTTATCTTGAATTTTATGGTGAAGGCGCGCGCGCACTGACGCTGGGCGATCGTGCGACCATCTCGAACATGGCGCCCGAATATGGCGCCACAGCCGCCATGTTTTTCATCGATGAACAGACAATTCAGTACCTGAAGCTGACGGGCCGCAGCGATGAACAGATCGCTCTGGTAGAGACTTACGCAAAAACTGCCGGACTGTGGGCCGACAGTCTGACGCATGCGGAATACGAACGGGTACTGAACTTTGATCTCTCCTCGGTCGTGCGCAATATGGCGGGCCCCTCCAATCCACACGCGCGCGTATCGACGACGGATCTGGCCGCCAAAGGCATTGCTGGTGCGTGGGAAGACAAACCCGGTGAGATGCCGGACGGCGCGGTCATCATTGCGGCCATCACCAGCTGCACGAACACCTCGAACCCGCGTAACGTGATCGCCGCAGCGCTACTGGCACGGAATGCCAATAAATTCGGCCTGTCCCGCAAGCCCTGGGTGAAGTCATCACTCGCACCTGGCTCCAAAGCTGTGACACTGTATCTGGAAGAAGCTGGTCTGATGGGTGATCTGGAAAAACTGGGTTTTGGTGTTGTCGCTTATGCCTGCACATCCTGCAACGGCATGTCGGGCGCACTGGATCCGATAATTCAGCAGGAGATCATCGATCGCGATCTGTATGCCACGGCGGTCTTGTCAGGCAATCGTAATTTCGACGGACGCATTCATCCGTACGCCAAGCAGGCTTTTCTTGCGTCGCCACCGCTGGTGGTGGCTTATGCGATTGCAGGTACGATCCGCTTCGATATCGAAAAAGATGTTCTTACCGTCGTGGATGGCAAAGAGATTCGCCTGAAAGACATCTGGCCTGCCGACGAAGAAATTGATGCGATCGTTAAAGCCAGCGTCAAGCCTGAGCACTTTCGTCAGGTGTACGAGCCGATGTTTGCCATTCAGGCCGACAGCGGCACCAAAGTCAGTCCTTTGTACGACTGGCGTGCACCGTCGACCTATATTCGTCGTCCGCCGTATTGGGAGGGTGCACTCGCAGGTCAGCGAACGATGAAGGGTATGCGGCCACTCGCTGTTTTGGGCGACAACATCACCACGGATCATTTGTCTCCCTCGAATGCGATCATGCTTGACAGCGCCGCAGGTGAATATCTTGCGAAGATGGGTTTGCCGGAAGAGGATTTCAACTCCTATGCAACGCATCGCGGCGATCACCTGACGGCGCAGCGTGCGACCTTTGCCAACCCGACCTTGATGAACGAGATGTGTGTGGTTGATGGCAAAGTAAAAAAAGGATCACTCGCGCGTATCGAGCCGGAAGGCAAGGTCACGCGCATGTGGGAAGCGATCGAAACCTACATGGAACGCAAGCAGCCGCTGATCATCATTGCCGGTGCGGATTATGGTCAGGGTTCATCGCGTGACTGGGCCGCAAAGGGTGTGCGGCTCGCGGGTGTTGAAGCTATCGTGGCTGAAGGCTTCGAGCGCATTCATCGCACTAACCTGATCGGCATGGGTGTCATGCCGCTCGAATTCAAACCCGGCGTCAATCGGAGAACGCTTGGTATCGATGGCACCGAGACTTTCGATGTCATCGGCAAGTGCCAGCCGCGCTCTGATCTGACGCTGGTCATTCATCGCAAGAATGGCGAGAAGGTCGAGGTACCGGTGACCTGCCGTCTGGATAGTGATGAAGAAGTGTCGATCTACGATGCCGGTGGCGTGTTGCAGCGTTTTGCGCAGGACTTTCTTGCATCGTCGAAGGCTGCGTAGGATGGTTGAAAGCTGAAGCAAAGACACTGGACCCCGGCCTGCGCCGGGGTGACGGTTTTTCAAAGGTCAGTCTTTACATTGTCATCCCGGCGCAGGCCGGGATCCAGTGTCTTTCGCTGTGAGCTGGAATGCTTGATGTGACTAACGATTCTGACTGAACAAGAAGGAAAAAGATGTCTGGAATATCTCAAATCAAAATACCCGCCACCTACATGCGTGGCGGCACGAGCAAAGGCGTTTTCTTTCGCCTGCAAGACCTGCCCGATGCAGCACAGCAGCCCGGCACTGCGCGTGACAAGCTGCTGATGCGTGTCATCGGCAGCCCCGACCCGTATGGCAAACAGATTGATGGCATGGGTGGTGCGACCTCCAGCACCAGCAAGACCGTCATTTTGTCCAAAAGCAGCAAGCCGGATCACGACGTCGATTATCTGTTTGGTCAGGTCTCGATTGATAAAGCCTTCGTCGACTGGAGCGGCAACTGTGGCAATTTGTCGGCAGCTGTGGGGCCTTTTGCCATCAGCAACGGCCTGATCGATGCCTCACGCGTACCGCAAAATGGTGTCGCAGTCGTGCGCATCTGGCAGGCCAATATCGGCAAGACCATCATCGCGCATGTACCCATGACGAACGGTGCTGTGCAAGAGACCGGTGATTTTGAACTGGATGGCGTGACTTTTCCTGCAGCCGAGGTACAACTGGAATTCATGGATCCCGCCGCAGAAGAAGAGGGTGCAGGTGGCGCGATGTTCCCCACCGGTCAGCTGGTCGACGATCTCGAGGTACCCGGCGTAGGAACGCTGAAGGCCACGATGATCAATGCGGGCATACCGACCGTTTTCGTGAATGCGGACGCCATCGGTTATACCGGCACCGAACTGCAGGAGTCGATCAACGGCGACGCTAAAGCACTGGCCATGTTTGAATCCATACGCGCGCATGGCGCGTTGCGCATGGGCCTGATCAAATCGCTCGATGAGGCGGCCAGTCGTCAGCACACACCCAAGGTCGCTTTTGTCGCAAAACCGGCCGGCTATCAGGCATCCAGCGGCAAACAGGTGGACGCCGGCAGCATTGATTTGCTCGTGCGCGCGCTGTCCATGGGTAAACTGCATCATGCGATGATGGGCACCGCAGCCGTTGCCATCGGCACTGCTGCCGCGATACCCGGCACCTTGGTCAATACGGCAGCCGGCGGTGGCGCGCGCGATGCGGTACGCTTCGGACATCCTTCCGGTACTTTGCGTGTTGGTGCGCAAGCCACGGAGGTCGATGGCGAATGGCGTGTGACCAAAGCGATCATGAGCCGCAGCGCACGGGTATTGATGGAAGGCAGTGTGCGCATTCCCGGCGACGCATTTTAAGAGGCGCTGGAAAGAAAACCGCTGGCGTTGCTGCACCGCTTTGCCGTATCAGTGTACTGTCTGTGGCGGTGCGCCTGGCCAGAGGCATTTTGTCAGAGCGTCTACAGGCTGGGGTGCGGTAATCCGAATTCCACGCATCACTCAATAAAAAAATCAGGTGAGGAGAGCGCGATGAGCTACGCAGATTTCTATCGGATGTCGGTTGAAGATCCGGAGGCTTTCTGGCGTAAGGAAGCCCAACGTATCGACTGGCATCAGCCCTTCAGTCAGGTGCTGGATTATTCTCGACCACCATTTGCGCGCTGGTTCGTTGGCGGTCAAACCAATCTGTGTCACAACGCTGTCGATCGCTGGGCGTCGCGTCAGGGCGAGCAAACGGCGCTGATTGCAATTACCACAGAAACACCGGACGGAACGCCCAGCGAAAAAACCTGGAGCTTCACTGAGCTGCAAACTGAAGTCGAACGCATGGCGGCGATCATGCAGTCGCTGGGTGTGAGCAAAGGCGATACGGTCCTGATCTATATGCCCATGATTGCCGAAGCCACCTTCGCGATGCTGGCCTGCGCGCGTATCGGTGCGATTCACTCGGTGGTCTTTGGTGGCTTTGCGTCGAACAGTCTGGCCACACGTATCGAAGATGCGAAGCCTGTGCTGATCGTTTCCGCAGATGCAGGATCGCGAGGTGGAAAGCCCGTGCCTTACAAGCCGCTGCTGGATCAGGCGATTCAGCTTTCTGCGTACAAGCCCTCACATGTATTACTGGTGGATCGTCAGCGTGTGGCGATGGACACCACGCCTGGTCGCGATGTCGACTACGCGACGCTGCGTGAGCAGTACTTCAACGCGAAAGTACCGGTGACATGGCTGGACTCCGAGGATATCTCCTACATTTTGTACACCTCCGGTACCACCGGTCGGCCCAAAGGTGTGCAACGTGATGTCGGCGGTTATGCGGTCGCACTGGCCGCTTCGATGGATTACATCTTCGAAGGCAAGCCAGGCGAAACTTATTTTTCGACGTCCGATATCGGTTGGGTCGTGGGTCATTCCTACATTGTGTATGGGCCACTGATCGCCGGCATGGCCACCGTACTGTACGAGGGTACCCCTTTACGACCGGATGCCAGTATCTGGTGGCAGATCGTCGAAAAGCATCAAGTGACTCGGATGTTTTCCGCACCCACGGCCGTTCGTGTGCTGAAAAAACAACCGCCCGAGCTGATGAAGCAACACGACCTGTCTTCACTCAAGGCGCTCTACCTGGCGGGTGAGCCGCTCGATGAATCGACCTCGGCATGGATTGCCGGTGAACTGGGCGTGAGCATCATCGATAACTACTGGCAGACCGAGACCGGCTGGCCGGTGCTCTCCATTGCGCGCGGTGTCGAAGACAAACCGACGCGACTGGGCAGCCCCGGTGTGCCGATGCCCGGATACCGACTCAAGTTACTCAACGAAGCCACCGGTGCTATTTGTGGCGACAATGAAAAAGGCGTGTTGGTGATTGAAGGTCCGCTGCCGCCAGGGTGCATGCAAACGGTTTATGGTGATGACCAGCGCTTCATCAACACCTACTGGACAAATTTTGCGAATGAGCAGGTCTATTCAACCTTTGACTGGGGTATTCGCGACTCAGACGGTTACTACTTCATTCTTGGCCGCACGGATGACGTCATCAATGTCGCGGGCCATCGATTGGGGACACGCGAAATCGAGGAAAGTATTTCCAGCCATCCGAACGTGTCCGAAGTAGCGGTTGTGGGCGTCGAAGACAAACTCAAGGGACAGGTTGCTGTTGCATTCGTGATACCGAAAGCTGCTGCAAGCACCGAGACGGCTGCCGCGCGTGCGCAGTTTGAGAAAGAAGTCTGGGCAGTGGTCGATCAGCAACTGGGCGCGGTTGCCCGACCTTCGCGCGTGCATTGTGTCAGCCTGCTACCAAAAACCCGTTCTGGCAAATTACTGCGACGTTCGATTCAGGCACTTTGCGAAGGCAGAGATCCCGGTGACCTGACGACGATCGAAGATCCGGCTTCGCTTGAGCAAATCAGGCAGGCGCTGACCAGCTGAATATTCAGTCCGGTCGGCCCAGCAATAAATCCGACTGACCGGCATGGCTGAACGGAGGACGCCGTCCGCTGGCACGCCGGATCGGTTTGGATCGCAACGATGGCGGCACCAACTTGTTCACACTTTTCCGCATGTCGACCAGCTGTTCGGATTTCAGCAGTCTTACCAGACTGAGCATGGTTTCGCGCAACAAATAAGATTCCCGCGCACCGCCATTGCTTTTTACCGAAGCCTCAAGAAATTCATCCATCAAATCTTCACTGCGGGGCAAAGGTTCGTCGGTAGGGTCGGTCGTATTGATATAAGCATTCATGAGATCGCTCTTTGTGTCAGGCTGCAAGTTAATCACTAGAAACGGCAGTCTAACGATTATTTCTTTGAAGTCCAGTCGTTCGGGCTTGAGACAAATCAACGGCAGGTGACACTCTGCGCTGACGCAAATTTTTGTTTAGAAAATTGCAATGCCTATCCTAAGAGTTTCAAAGAATAGGGAAAGTCATATCGATTTTCGGAATGATCGATGCCAAATTGATCAAATCTTGTCCACTGATCGCGTCATTGTTTTACATCAAATTCGGCGAGCTTGGCCAGCAACAGAATGGATCGCAGCGTGCCCGTTGCTGAGTCGGCTGCAACGCGTGTTGCACGCCAATTTAACCGAGACCAAGGACGCCTCATGGAAAGCCTTAATCAGGAGCAAAAAGCGCATTTGTATCAATTGCTCGCCCACCGTGAGCAGAGTTTGCGTGACGATATCAAGCGCGAAGTTAGTCTGCAGGATGATTACGTGCAGCTAGCCAGCGAGGTCCCCGATTCGGGTGATTTGTCTTTCGCTAATCTTTCGATCGATCTCGGTAACGCAGCCGTTGGTCGCGATATGCATGAATTACGCGCCATCGAACTCGCACGAAAAAAACTCGACAGTGGTACTTACGGTGAATGTATCGCTTGCGGCTACGAAATTCCCTTCGAGCGTCTGCAAGCCATACCCTCGGCGGAGCGTTGTGCGCCCTGCCAGGAACATTTCGAGCGCACGCATCAGGACGGCATCAAGGGTTCGAGTATGTAAGCGTACCCGCTGGCGCCGGATTTCCGCTCGCCAGCCTGATTTCCTGCAGTCTCTTACAATCCCCTGTTGTCTGCGTTTGTCGCGGGCTGGTTTTGGAGAGCCTGAATGCGTGTTGCGTCTGAGCTAATGATGACCTTGCGCCATGCCCTGCGCATGACGCGCCGGGACTGGCGTGCCGGTGAGTTGCGCTTTTTGCTTGCCGCACTGGCGGTTGCGGTGGCGGCCCTGTCGGCGGTTGGATTTTTCGTGGAGCGCATGAACGGTGCGCTGGAGCGGGACGCCACCGAATTGCTGGGTGCGGATTTACTGGTGCGCAGCGATTATCCGTTGCGAGAGTCTTGGCGCGCCGAGGCCGCTGCCCGGGGTCTGGCAGTGGCTGACACCGTCAGCTTCCCCAGCATGGCCACCAGTGGTCATGGGGACACCGAAGACACCCGGCTGGTTGCAGTGAAGGCCGTATCGTCCGCTTACCCCCTGCGTGGCAACCTGCTTCTGCGGGATGCGCAGGGTGAACGGTCAGTGACGGGCGCACCCTCCGCAGGTACGGTGTGGGTGGATGCCACGTTTCTTTCGGCGCGAGGCCTGCATCCTGGTGATGTACTGAACCTGGGTGAGCGTCACCTGACGATTTCCGGCGCAATCCTTCTTGAAAAAGATCGCGGCGCCGGCTTCATGAACTTTGCGCCGCGCGTCATGCTGGCCTTATCCGATCTCGCATCAACCGGTCTCATACAGGACGGCTCCCGCATTAACTACCGGCTGCAGCTGGCCGGGGATGCGCCAGCCATTGCTTCCTTTCAACGCTGGCTGGAGAAAGAAATCAAAGCCGGTGACGTGCGTGGCGTGCAGATCGAATCGCTCGAATCGGGACGGCCCGAAATGAGAACAACGCTCGAGCGCGCACGTCAGTTTTTATCGCTGGTGGGGCTGCTGACAGCCATGCTGGCAGCGCTCGCTATTGCGATGGCCTCGCGGCGCTTCATGCAGCGACATATCGATGCCGTCGCAATGCTTCGCTGTCTGGGACTCCGACAAGCGGAAGTCACTCGGATTTATCTGATCGAGTTTGTCATCATCGGCCTGGGCGGCGGTTTACTGGGCGCTGCGATTGGATTTGGTGCCCATTTTCTGTTGCTGGAATGGCTGGGTGCATTGATGACGACCCGTCTGCCGCCACCGGGCTGGTTGCCGCTGGTGCAGGGCGTCGCCACGGGTCTGTTGCTGTTGCTCGGGTTTGCGATTCCGCCGGTACTCCAGTTGCGCAATGTGCCGCACAACCGCGTGATTCGTCGCGAGCAAGATCCCCCTAAAGCTTTCACGATGTCAGGCTACCTGCTCGCACTGCTTTCATTCATCGGCTTGCTTCTCTGGCAGGCCGGCAACATGCGACTGGGCCTGCTCACCTCGGGTGGTTTTATTGCGGTACTGGCCGTGGCTGCGCTGGCAGGCTGGCTGCTGTTGCGATTGTTGCAGAGTGTGCGTGTTCCATCCGGATGGCCTGCCTGGCGTTTTGCGCAGACTTCGCTCAAGCGCCGACCCGCAGCCACCGTCTTGCAAATCGTCGCCTTGTCACTGGGTCTGATGGCATTACTGCTGCTCACCGTCGTCAGGCACGATTTGGTCGCTGCCTGGCGACAGTCGTCACCACCGGATGCACCCAATCATTTCATCATCAACATACAACCCGATCAGCGCGAGTCCGTGACGCAGCAACTCTCACAGAAAGGCATTGCTGATGCCGACTTGTCACCGATGATACGCGGACGCCTGCTGAAAATTGACGAGCGCGAGATCAGCAGTGCGAGTTATACCGAGGAGCGTGCACAAAGACTGATCGAGCGAGAATTCAATTTGTCGACGCTCGACCAACTCCCGGAACACAACACGATTGTCGAAGGCCGCTGGTTTGAGGGCGCGCAACCCGAAGCCTCGGTGGAGCAGGGGCTGGCCAAAACGCTGGGACTCAAACTCGGTGACCTGCTGCGCTTCGATGTGGCCGGCCAGAGCGTTGATGTAAAAGTAACCAGTCTGCGCAAGCTGGACTGGGGATCGATGCGTGTGAATTTTTTCGTGATCCTCAATCCGACGGCGGCACAGAATCTCCCAGCCACCTATATCACGGCATTTCATTTACCCGCCGCGAAGCAATCGCTGGTTAATCAATTGGTGCGCAACTTTCCCAATCTCACCATCGTTGATGTGGGTAGTATGGTGGTGCAGGTCCAGCAGGTCATCGATCAGGTGATTGCTGCCGTGGAGTTTCTTTTCCTGTTCACGCTGTTGTCGGGTGTGATGGTGCTGGCCGCAGCGATGCTGATTTCGCAAAATGAGCGTGCGCATGAAGCCGGATTGCTGCGAGCCTTGGGTGCGACCCGGCGCGAGCTGTCACGCGCGCAATGGGTCGAATGCCTGCTGGTTGGTGCAGCTGCGGGTGTGCTCGCCGCCGGTGGGGCATCGCTGGTGGGCTGGGTACTCGCGCATCAGGTCTTCGAATTCGAATGGCAGTTCAGCCCCTTGGTCTGGATGGCCGGCATCAGCGCCGGTATCGTTTGCGCCTTCTCGGGTGGGTGGTTCGGTCTGCGTCACGTTCTCTCGAGGCCGCCCATACAGACCCTGAGAGAAGCATGAGGGGTATCAAGGGCGTTTCGGTTCGATCGCCCTACAGTCACTCCCAGAGCCCGGTGTGCCGTGGCGATTCAGGAGAGGCGGTTTATCATGCGCGGTATGGTGTTGGCAGGTGTATGGATGCTCGGGCTATCGGCTTGCACAGCAATGGCACCCGGCATTCAGTTTGGCAAAGCGCCCTTGTCGTCTGCGGAGTCGAACGACGCTGATCTCTCACTGCCCGCCGCCGAAATACGCGTCATCACGCCGGGGCTGGTTCGGCAAGACAGGGTGTTGCGCGAGCAGCAGGTGGCGGAAGACATCACCGCATTGTTACAGCCTGCACAGGTCTACCGTATCGAAGCGGGTGATGTACTGCACATCGTCGTCTGGGACCATCCCGAATTATCTGCGTCCATGCTGCCGGCCGGTGTACCGGGCGCTGTGGGCATCGCGGGTGTGGCCGTCAGTCCGATGCAGCCGCAGTCCGGTTTTGAAATCGATCAGCAGGGCATGCTTGAGTTTCCCTATGCGGGCAAGCTGAAAGTAGCGGGTCTGACCACAGTCGAGGCCCATGAGCAACTGATCCGGCGCTTGTCCCGCTATCTCAAAAATCCGAAAGTCACCCTGCGCGTGCTGAATTATCGGAGCAAGCGTGTCTATGTCGATGGCGAGGTCAAGCAACCTGGTGTGCAGCCGATCAATGATTTACCCATGACGCTCACTGAGGCGATCAATCGTGCGGGGGGCGTCACGCCCACCGCCGATCAGAGCCGCATTATGGTCAGCCGCGAGGGCAAGACCTTTCAAATCAACCTGCCGCAGCTGGTGCAGCGTGGTGTCAATCCTTCCTCGATCATGCTCGCCAGCGGTGATGTGGTGCGTGTGCTCTCGCGAGACGAGAGCAAAATCTTCATCTCGGGCGAAGTCACCTCGCCCCGCGCACTACCCATGCGCAATGGCCGGCTTACGCTGAACGAAGCGCTGGGTGAGGCGGGAGGCATCAACCCTGTGACTGGCGATGCGCGTCAGGTTTATGTCGTGCGTCGCACCAGTCAATCATCGGTTGTTTATCAACTCGATGCAAATGCCCCCGGCGCACTCGCCATTGCCGAGGGGTTTGAACTGAACCCCCGCGATGTGGTGTATGTCGCAGCAACACCGCTGACCAACTGGAACCGTACCATCAGCGCCATGATTCCGGGCGCTCTGCCGACGGCCGTCATCGCCACCACCCCCGGACGTTGAAGTGATCCGCAATATTCTTTTGCTTTGCACTGGCAATGTCTGCCGCAGCCCGATGGCTGAGGCGCTGTCGCGTGAATGGCTACCCTCGCACGAAATTTTTTCTGCTGGCTTGTGTGCGCTCGAAGGCGCTCCCGCCGATCGGTGCGCGCAGGAGCTGATGTGGCAGTCTGGTATCGACATCAGTGAGCATCGCGCCAGAAATCTGGCCAGCTGGATGATGCGAGAGGCGGATCTGGTGCTCACCATGGACAACGCGCAGCGGCAGTTTGTGATTCGGCGTTATCCGGTCGCCAGTAAAAAAGTCGAGCGCCTTGGCGAATTGTGCGATCTGGATATTCCCGATCCTTACCAGCACGGCTTGTCAGCGTTCTGCCATTCGCTGCGTTTGATCGAACGCGCATTGCGGTGCCGCTTGCCGGTACTGACGCGCAGCAGTGCATGCAGTCTGCATTAATTTTCCGGAGCCCCATGAATTCTTTGCCCCCTCATCTCGTCACGCCATCCGAGCCACCACTTATTCTTTCAGACGACAAAGAAGCCGATCTGATGATCTATGTGCAGATGATGCTGGATCAACGCTGGCTCATCTTCTTCATTACGCTGGCGATTACATGTGCAGGTACCCTCTACGCACTACTTGCCCGTCCGATCTACGAAGCCAGTCTGATGGTTCATGTAGAAGAAAAGAGTCAGCGTGAGCCCAAAAATATTCTGGGTGAGGCCGGTTCCATGATCGACTATAAAACGGCGGCCGCTGCTGAAGTCGAATTGCTGCGTTCGCGTCTGGTTATTGCACGTGCGATTGATAATCTGCGCCTGTACATTGATGCCAGGCCCGCCCGATTTCCCCTGATCGGTGACTGGCTCGCGCAGCGCACATGGAATACTGAGGCCTGGCTACCCTCGCTGGGATGGCTCGAAGGCTATGCGTGGAGCGATGAAAAAATCCGGGTCAGCGATTTCGCCCCCCCGGTTCTACTGGAAAACCGACGCTTTATTGTGCAGGCCGGTGAAAACAGCGGTTACCTCGTCAGCGAACCGCAAAGCGGTATTGTTTTCAGTGGCAAGGTCGGAGAGACCGTGAAAGTCACTACGCAGTATGGACCCCTTGTTTTGCACATCGAAGCCTTACAGGCGCGGCCTGGTGTGCGCTTTGATCTGGTGCGCAGTTCTCGCCTTGCCGCCATCGAGTCAGTGCAGCGCTCGCTGGATGTGGGTGAAATCGGCAAGCAGTCGGGCATTCTGCAGGCTACCCTGAAAGGGAGCACCGCCGAATCGGTTTATCAGTTACTCAATGAAATTGGCACGGAGTACATGGCGCAAAACAGCGCGCGCCGTACTGAGGAGGCGGACAAATCGCTTGCCTATCTGAACCAGCGCTTGCCCGAACTCAAACAGCAGCTCGAGCAGGCAGAGGCCCGTTATAACCAGTTCCGAAATCTGCATGGCACGGTGGATCTGGGCGAGGAAGCGCGTATCACACTGCAGCGATCGGCCGCGGCTCGCACCCGTCGTATTGAACTTGAACAAAAGCGGACTGAACTAATGTCGCGTTACACGGCCAGCCATCCCGCTGTCATGAGTATCGATGCGCAGCCGCGCGATGTCAGCACAGAGCTGGGTCAGGCCGCAGTGCAGCTGAAAACACTGCCAGTGCTCGAGCAGGAAATGGTCAGGCTCGCACGCGATGTCAAAGTCAATAGTGAACTGTATGCAGCCCTGGTATCGTCGGCGCAGCAATTACAACTCATCACCGTCGGCAGAACCAGCAATGTCCGTCTCGTCGATGCACCTGAAAAACCCGAAAAGCCGGTCACACCCAATCGGCCACGGATTATTGCCATCGCCATTTTCGCAGGGCTCTTTCTCGGAACCCTGACCGCATTCCTGCGCCGCTCGATGCAAACGGCGTTCGATGATCCTGAGCAGCTTGAGAGAGTGTCGGGTGTGCCGGTTTATGCAAGTATTCCGCACAGCCGTACCCAGGAAAATCTGGCTCGCAGCAGTGACACGTCCGCGCATTTACCGTTGCTGTCGCGAATTTCCAGTATGGATATCGCGGTTGAGAGCTTGCGAAATTTCCGAACGGCGCTGCAGTTCTGTCTGAACCATACGCCCAACCATATCGTGCTGATCACCGGGCCGACCGAAGGCATGGGCAAGTCATTTGTCGCTGTCAATCTTGCGTCCGTTATGGCAGCCAGCGGCCGCAAGGTCTTGCTGATTGATGGCGATTTGCGGGACGGCCATTTGCATCGTTACTTTCATGGCGAACGGCAAGGCGGTCTGTCGGATCTGTTGTCCGGCGTACCTGTCGATGGTGTGCTGCGCCGCAACGTCCTGGAGCACCTCGATTTCATTGCTACCGGCAGCCTGCCTCCGAACCCCTCCGAAATGCTGCTTCGACCGACGATGCAAAGTCTGCTTGCAGAACTCGCACCTCACTACGACATCATCCTGATTGATGCCGCACCGTTGCTTGCCGTGGCCGATAGTCTGGTACTGGGCGCACACGCAGGCGCAATTTTTCTCGCAACGCGTGCCGGCGTCACCACGCCAGCAGAGGTGAATGAATCCCTGAAGCGACTTGCGCGTGCGGGTTTATCTGGCAAGGGCTTGCTGTTAAATGACTTGCCTC
>CAZXDB010000023.1:0-29638 GCA_964639465.1 uncultured Bifidobacterium sp.
CAGTTGCTTCTCGTCTGTGGCTGCACGCCACGCACTTTGCTTGCAACCGAATAGCCAACATTGGCATAACCAAGGGGGGAGAAATTAATGAAGAGGAAACTACTGGCGTCTCTGGTCGGCTTCGCGCTGATCACCGGGTCGTCGGCATTTGCCGCCGGCGTGACAGACGCAATGATCGAAAAAGACGCGCAAAGCGTCGGTGACGTTCTGTCCTGGGGTATGGGTCAGCAGGGTCAGCGTTACACACCGCTGGACAAGATCAATGCAGGCAATATCGGCAAGCTGGTACCGGCCTGGTCGTTTTCTTTCGGTGGCGAGAAGCAGCGCGGTCAGGAATCGCAGCCGCTGATCCACAACGGCAAAATGTTCGTGACTGGTTCTTACTCGCGTATCTATGCGCTGGATGCCAAGACTGGCAAGAAGCTCTGGAAATACGAGCACCGTCTGCCAGATGGCATCATGCCTTGCTGTGACGTGATCAACCGTGGCGCTGCGCTGTTCGATAACCTGGTTATCTTCGCGACGCTGGATGCACAGTTGGTTGCTCTGGATCAGAACACCGGTAACGTGGTCTGGAAAGAGAAGATCGACGACTACGCCGCTGGCTACTCGGCTTCCGCTGCACCGCTGATCGCTAAAGGTCTGCTGCTGACCGGCGTTTCGGGTGGTGAATTTGGCGTGATTGGCCGCGTTGAAGCGCGCGATCCGAAGACCGGCAAGATGGTCTGGATGCGTCCGGTGGTCGAAGGCCACATGGGCTACAAATATGAAGGCGGTAAGCAGATCGAAAACGGCATCTCCGGCACAACCAACAAGACCTGGCCTGGCGATCTGTGGAAATCGGGCGGCGCAACCACCTGGCTTGGCGGTACCTATGACCCGTCGACTGGTCTGGCTTACTTCGGTACCGGCAACCCGGCACCGTGGAACAGCCACCTGCGCCCCGGCGACAACCTGTTCTCAACCGCAACCGTTGCGATCGATGTCGCCACCGGCAAAATCGCATGGCACTATCAGAAGACCCCGAACGACGGCTGGGATTATGACGGCGTGAACGAATTCGTCACGTTCGACATGGACGGTAAGCGCATGGGTGCTTCGGCTGACCGTAACGGTTTCTTCTATGTGATCGATGCGAAAAACGGCAAGCTCAACGGCGCTTTCCCGTTCGTTTCGAAAATCACCTGGGCAACCGGCATCGACCTGAAAACTGGTCGTCCTAACTACGATCCTGCCAACCGTCCTGGCGACCCCACCAAAGGTCCGGATGGCAAGAAGGGTAATGTGGTCTTCTCCGCACCTTCTTTCCTTGGCGGCAAAAACCAGCAGCCGATGGCTTACAGCCCGAAGACCGGTCTGTTTTATGTGCCAGCCAACGAGTGGGGCATGGAAATCTGGAATGAGCCTGTGACCTACAAGAAGGGCGCAGCTTATCTGGGCGCAGGCTTTACCATCAAGCCACTGCATGAGGACTACATAGGTGCTCTGCGTGCGATCGATCCGAAGACCGGCAAAATCGTCTGGGAAAACAAGAACGCCGCACCTCTGTGGGGCGGTGTGATGACCACGGCCAGCGATCTGGTCTTCTACGGCACACCGGAAGGCTTCCTGAAGGCAGTCGATGCCAAGAACGGCAAGGAACTCTGGAAGTTCCAGACTGGCTCTGGCGTTGTCGCACCTCCGATCAGCTGGGAAGAAGGCGGCGAGCAGTACATCGCTGTGGTCTCCGGCTGGGGTGGTGCGGTGCCTCTGTGGGGCGGCGAAGTCGCCAAGAAGGTCAGCATGCTCGAGCAGGGTGGATCCGTCTGGGTCTTCAAGCTGATGAAGTAAAAAGTTTTACTCCCGCCTGCACTGGGATACGGAATTTAGTTTTACATCCCATGCAGACTTTGGCCGACGGCGTATGCCGTCGGCTTTTTTAATTCTGCGCTATGGCAATTTAAAATCCACCAGTTCCATCTTGATCTGGCCTGATGAATAGTAAGGCGACTGCAGGGTCTCGCTACGTTCAACCTTCACTAAGCCGACACCCTTGCAATACCACTCGCGATTGACAATAGGTGCGTCGCGAAAGCCCTGCACTGCATCCACATACAATGTGAAACTGCCGTTGCCCGCGACGCGCGCGCACGACTTGAACGTACCCGCTGGCACATTAACCGTTTCATCCAGCGCTTCGACGATATACGTCATCAAGACCTTGGGCATTTTGGTCGTACCCATGCCCATTTCGAGTTTAGGCGCAATGACAAAAAGCTCTGTTGGCACCATCCAGGTTGCGCCGATGGTCACGGGCAGCTTGAGAATCACCTGCGGGTTGCGGTCGAGCTTAGCCTGTTCATCGGCATCGGTACGCTGCGCAATACGCGTGATACGGTCTTTTTCCTGGCGCAGCCAGTACTCAATACCAATCGATCCGGGTACCTCGGCACGCCGCACGACGACCTCACCAGTGTCGGTGTCGACCATACGATCCACGCTGAGCGTGTAGGTTTCGTGCGAAATAATATTATTGATGTCAGAGGTGACATCGTATTCCCAGGTCGCGCCGATCGGCAGCGGAAAATACGAATCACCCACCGGCGACTGAGAACATCCGGCCAGCGCAGCAAGCACCGCCGGCATGAGGGCAAGGCGCTTCATCATCACTTCTCCGGCATGCGCGCCGCAGGCGCATCACTGATCTTGAGCTTGACTTTTTTCTCGGTGTTCATCTTCAGCCATGAACCGCCGCTGCCGCCACCGCCGCCTTCGATCACGGCGACCTGACGGATGCCCTGCCGGCTTCGACGCAGCGACTCCGACACCTCCGAGTGGTTTTCTTTCAGATAGGGCAGCTTATACCCGCGCGGAACGGTACCGGGACGCTGGGTATCCAGTGGCGATACCCACAGATAAATCGCACCATCCACCCCTTTCGCCGGGTTGGGCTCTTCGATCACTGCGGAAACGATGATGAATTTTTCCGGCAGCATGCGCGGCGTGGGCCAGCCCAGCATATCTTCAAAGGTGTAGTTGGCGACAAAATAACTGGCAGTTACCACCAGAATCATGATCAGCTTGATCCAGCGTTTCCAGGAAGTCGCAAGGCACAGGACCAGCAGCAGTATCGCAACGGTCAGATACAGAAAGGTCAGGAGTAAGGAAATATGGGTCATAGCTGCGGGACGATTTGTTTAGGTAAGGTATTGATGTCTCTGACACTGCCATCGGGATCGACGGTAAAACGAACCGCAGTGGCTTCGTCGCCCTTGCGATCCAGCCTCAAGCTCCCGTAATAGACGATCTCCGCGCGAGGATTCACCTTGACGACGGAAACCGTGGTCTCAACCGCCTCGCTGTTCTTGCTTTCGTAGTACTGCACATTGACGGTGTACTCACCGGCAGAAAAGCCACGAATCGTCACCACTTCCTGGTTGAGCGGATTGATCACATCGCGACCATTGACCTTGATGGAGTCGCCCGCCAAACCACGATCATCACGATCCAAATGCATCAGCCCGGCCTCGCGCGCGCGAAACCAAACGACCGCTCCCGCCGGATCCTGTACGTAGGTATCCAGATCATTCGGGTTCATGTCCGGCCAGGTGATTGTGATGATGAACTCTGCTTTGGCCGGAATGTCACCCGCTTTTTTTGCTTTGGGGTTCATCGCCAGCAGCGCGATGATGAAACAAAACACAAAGGCAATCAGGATATTGAACAACATGTCATAGAAAGGGTCCACCTCCCCTTCCCGACGTTTCTTCCGCAAACTCACTGCCGTTCCTGATTCGTGAGCGTAGCCAGTTCGGTTTCGGCAAGCTCCAGCGAATCAGCCAGTATGCCGTCGCCACAACGATCCAGCCTGACCAGTTGTACGCCCAGCAGCATATTCGCTACCAGACCCACGGCGGTCGTCAGCAGCGCAATGCCCAGCCCCCCTGTCAGCGTCTTGAGCAGCGTCTGCGACTGGGACGCATCAAAATTCTGGATTTGTGAAATTTCAATGGCGAGAATGGAGAAACCAATCACCTTACCCAGCAAGCCGAGCTTGATCTGTATGCCATTGACCCACCACGCGGATTCGCTCGGTCCATGCAGGCGTTCGGCCAGCACCTCGGTGAGCTGCGCATTGTCGTAATCGCGGCGACGGCTTTTACCCAACAGCGCGGAGAAATAGGCGTGAACTGCCGTGTCAGTCGCCTCAGGCGTTGCGGACGGCGCATGGGATTCTGCGGCGCGCTTCCATTGTTCAAGCGACTGCCGCTCATGCATCAGACCCCAGGCCCGCATGCCGACCCAAACGGTCGAGCCCGCGAACACAGCGATGATCATCAGCGTGATGCCGGTGGGATCGGCTTCGACCAACACGCCCCAAATATTGGCGCGCCACATGAGAAAGGATGCAAACATGAGGAGACCGACGAAACACAGCCACTGTAGAAAGAGTCGGTCTGCCCCGGAAACCGGGAGTACTGTGGCGCGAGGCTTGAAAAGTCGGGAAATCGGAAACAGCCGGCGCGCCACGTCAGTCATGTCAGGTAACCTTGTCTCGTTCTTCTTTTATCGGTATCGCAGCGTAACGCATGGAATTCGCATCATTCCGATAAACCAGTGGCTTTTCTTCAGCCCGCGGCGCCTGCGCCTGCAATACGATTTGCTTCACATCCGCATGGTGCGGCGATTTGCTGCACACAGGATCGGCGTTTTCAGCCTCACCGGTCAGTGCATACGCCTGGCAACGGCAGCCACCGAAATCTTTCTCTTTTTCGGGACAGGTTCGGCACGGCTCTTTCATCCAGCCATAACCACGATAGCGGTTGAATGCATCGCTGTTATACCAGATATCTTTTAGCGTTGTCTCTGTGACATTGGGAAATTGCAGACCCGGCAAGCTTTTCGCCGCATGACAAGGCAAGGCTGAACCATCGGCAGCCACGGCCAGAAAAACAGAACCCCAGCCATTCATGCAGGCCTTCGGACGCTCTTCGAAATAATCCGGCACAACGAACAACAGCTTGATTTTATTACCCAGTTTGGCGCGGTACTCGTTGACCACCGCTTCAGCGCGCACCAGCTGCTCGCGCGTAGGCATCAGCTGATCGCGATTGACCATGCCCCAGCCGTAATACTGGGTATTGGCCAGCTCAAGATATTCAACCTCCATCTCCACGGCCATCTCGATGATGCGGCCGATATGATCCAGGTTGTAGCGATGCAAAACGACGTTGAGCACCATCGGGTAATCGTATTTCTTGATCAGCTTGGCAACCCGGTTCTTCAAATCGAAAGTCTTGGTGCTGGAGAGAAAGTCATTCATCTCCTTGGTCGAATCCTGAAACGAGAGCTGGATGTGATCGAGTCCCAGCTCTTTCATCTTAGAGATGCGCGCTTCGGTCAGACCAATGCCGGAAGTAATCAGGTTGGTATAAAAACCCAGCTGATGCGCTTCGCCGATCAGCTCTTCCAGATCATCGCGCACCAGCGGCTCGCCACCGGAGAAGCCCAACTGCGCGGCACCTAGCTGTCGGGCCTGACGCAAAACGTCTTTCCACTCATCGGTGGTCAGCTCTCTGCGATCAGCAGCGTAGTTCAGTGGGTTGTAGCAGAACACGCAATGCAGCGGACACTTGTAAGTGATCTCGGCCAGCAGCCACAGCGGTGGCGGCACTTGCGTCGGTGTGGTGGGAGATGGGGTGGGGGTAATCTCAGACAATCCAGCCTCGCTCGGTTGCAATTTCAATAAATCCAGTCACATCTTTTTCCAGGCCTGTCGCATTGAAGGTCTGTTCGATGTCGGTGATGATGGCCTGCACATCGCGCTCACCATCGCAGCGCTTGAGAATTTCGCCGGCGCTTTGATTCAGTTTCACCATACCTTCCGGGTACAGCAGTACATAGGCCCCTTGCGCTTCTTCCCATTGCATGCGGAACAGTCGCGCGAGTTTCGGCTTTGCATTCAGTTCACTCATCATGGTCTCTCAGGGGTAGGCTTTTTCGATGGCATCTGAAATCGCCCACAAAACATCCAGCTTGAATTGCAGAATTTCCAGCGCGCGCTCCTGCTGCTCACGCGTGGTGAAGTGTTCAAGCGTGACGGCCAGGCCATGTTCGACATCACGCTCGGCCAGTGTGACGCGGGTACGAAAGTACGCAAGACCTTCCTCTTTCACCCAAGGGTAATGCGTTGGCCAGTTGGCCAGACGATCTTTGTGAATCTTGGGCGCAAACATCTCCGTCAGTGATGAGCAAACCGCCTCTTGCCACGGGCGGCTGCGTGCAAAGTTAACGTAAGCATCGACTGCAAAGCGCACGCCCGGCTCGACTTTTTTCAGTGACCACAAATCTTCGCGGGAGATACCAGTCGCTTCACCCAAGCGCGTCCATGCTTCGATACCACCGGGCTTGTCGCCATAGCCATCATGATCATGAATGCGATCTATCCACTTGCGACGCGTTTCACGGTCGGGGCAGTTGGATATGATGGCTGCGTCTTTCACAGGAATCATGACTTGATAATAGAAACGGTTGATGACCCAGCCGCGAATCTGGTCGGGAGTCAGTTCACCATTGTTCATTCGTATATTGAACGGATGATTGATGTGATAGCTCTTGCCTCTTGCGCGCAGATTTTCTTCAAATTCTTCGCGGCTCCAGGGCATCTGTTCGGTCATGTTGGTGGGTGCGTTCATACGTTAATCTCCATGCCATCAAAGGCGACTTCAATACCGTGCGTTGCAAGCGCTGCATACTCGGCTGAGTCTTCGTTCAAAATCGGATTAGTGTTATTGATGTGGATGAGCACCTTGCGACGCTGGCCCACGCTGTCGAGGACTTCGATCATGCCACCGGGACCTGACAACTGCAGATGACCCATGTCAGCCGCGGTCTTTTGCGTCAGACCCAATGTGATCATTTCGTCGCCCGTCCAGACGGTGCCATCGACCAGCACGCAATCGGCTTTTTGCATCGCTTCCAGTACGTGCGGCTCGATTTCACCGAGGCCCGGCGCATAAAACAGCGTCTTGCCGGTCTCGGTATTTTCGATCAGCAGCCCATTGTTGTCGCCGGGCTGTGGATTGGCGCGATGCGGCGAATACGGCGGCGCCTTGCTCTTCAATGGCAGCGGGTGAAAACGTATGCCTGCAATGCCCGGCACTTCAATCGGCGCGAAGTGCGTCTTGTCTGCCGACAGTCCGGAGATTTCATGATGCTCGACGCCGCAATAGTGCGACAGGACTTTGGCAAGCGGCAGTCCATGGTTTAGATCATCCCAGACGGAATCCGTGCAATACAGATTGAGCTTCTTTTTTCCTTCGCGCAGCATCAGCAGTCCGGTAATGTGATCAATCTGCGCATCCATCACCATCACGGCTGCGATACCCGAGTCACGGATCGCACGGGCTGGCTGCAACACAGGATTAGAGCGCAGCTGGAAGAGAATGTCTGGCGAGGCATTGATCAACACCCAGTCGGTGCCATTGGCCGAGACCGCAATCGACGACTGCGTACGAGCTTTTGCGTTGATGCTGCCTTTGCGCACACCGGCACAGTTAGCGCAATTGCAATTCCATTGCGGGAAACCGCCGCCCGCAGCAGAACCTAAAACGAGAATTTTCATGATTTTCAGGAGGTGGGGTTAATTGTTGTGCGTAGCCAGCCTTGCGTCATTTCGAACGCAAGCGACGACAATCCTGCGAAGGACGCGCATAGCTGAAGCATGCAATCGTGATAGAAAGCCGGCAGAAGCAATCCGGCGGAACAGACAGAAAGGCATCATCATCTCCTATCACCCCGTTTGAAAACAGCGCGTTACAACGACAGCGCCGGTTTTTTCAGAAAATTGCCTTGGGGTGAAGCTGGTCTCTTATGTTATTTATTAAGCTCATTCTAGCCCAAAGCCTGCCCGGAAAAATTCATGTCTTCGACACCGTTCGACCAGCAAAACCTGCCCACCGCCGACGGCCACACGCTGTTCGTGGCCCAGTACGGTCAATCCGACGCGCCCGCCGCGGTCGTACTGCACGGCGGCCCCGGCAGCGGCACCCAGCCTTCGGTACTGGAGTGGTTCGACCTCAAACGACAGCGCGTTGTGCTGTTTGATCAGCGCGGTGCCGGACGATCAGAACCTCAGGGCGAGATCCTCAACAACGACAGCGCAAAACTGGTCGCTGATATCGAATTGATTCGCGAACGTCTATGCATCGACCGATGGATGGTGGTCGGCGGCTCCTGGGGCGCGACGCTGGCTTTGATGTATGCAGCTCGGCATGCGAACCGGATCAGCGCAATGATTTTGCGCGGCAGCTTTCTCGCCAGTCAGCGCGAGCTGCACTGGTTTTTTCATTCATTGCGCGCGATGGTGCCGCACGCATGGGAACAGCTGACGCTGGGCTGGAATGACGAACAAAAACAGCAAGTGCTCGCCACACTGGGCAGACAGCTATTGCATGGATCAGCGAGCGAGGCCGAAGATGCCGCGACTCGCTGGGGCGCTTATGAAGATGCGGTGATGCAGGCGATGTCCGGCAAACTCACGGCACCGACGGACTCAGCGGTGAAAGTACCTGCAGCATCTGCGCGCGCAGTTGGCAAATATCGCATTCAGGCGCATTACCTGCTAAATGCCGGCTTCACCCGCGAAGCCGATTTGCTCAACGCCGCACATCAGCTGAACAACACACCCACCATCATCGTGCATGGCACGCATGATCTGGTCTGCCCGCCGGAAAATGCGGCGCTTCTCGCACGAATGATGCCCCAGGCCCGGCTGCAATGGGTTCCGAAGGGCGGACACACACCGGCCGATCCGCTGATTGCAGCAGCGCTGCGCGATGCGGTGATGACGCTGCGTGCCTGAATAAAAAAACCGACGAGCTGCAAACTCGCCGGTTTCTGTGGGTCGTCACGTCAACCGCAACTCGACCATACGTTAGCCAAACTTCAGCCGTACCTCAGGGATTTATTTCTGGAGCTTGCGATAAATGGTGTTACGCGACACCCCCAGGATACGGGCCGCAGCCGAGACATTACCGCGATGTTCATCCAGCGCTTTTTGGATGGTCAGAAGTTCCACATCCTCCAGACGACCAGCCGCAGCGGCAACCACGGTGGCGCTTTGCAGCGCGACCTCAGGTCTGATCGTCAGCGATGCATCATCATCGAGAAAATCTTCGGGCAAGTGTTCCACTCGGACTTCACGCGCCGAACCGGCCATCACAATCGCAGTGCGCAGCAGATTGGTCAGCTGGCGGAAATTGCCGGGCCAGTTGTGTCGCTTGAACAAAGCCATCACTTCCGGCGACACAGTCGGCGGTTCGCCGCTGGCTTCGGCCGCCAGCAGGCGATGAATGACGACTTCAAGATCACTGCGCTCGCGCAGAGGCGGCAGACGCACCACCAGACCATTCAGCCGATAGTACAAATCCTCACGGAACTGCGCTTTGGCGATCATGTCGCGCAAATTTCGATTGGTGGCGCAAATCAGCGCGACATTCACCGGAATCGATTTATTGCTGCCCAAGGGCATGACCAGTCGCTCCTGCAGCACACGCAACAGTCGCGCCTGCAATCCCAGTGGCATATCGCCGATTTCATCGAGGAAAAGTGACCCGCCATTCGCCTGAAGTATTTTGCCGGTGCTGCCTTTTTTGCGCGCGCCAGTGAATGCGCCATCTTCGTAACCAAAAAGCTCCGATTCAATCAGGCTTTCGGGAATCGATGCGCAGTTGACTGCAACAAAAGGACCGTCAGCGCGCGGCGAATCATTGTGTATAGCCTGCGCCAGCAATTCCTTGCCTGTCCCTGTCTCGCCGGTGATGAGAATGGGAATGTCACGCCCCATGACGAGATTGACTTTGTGAATGATCGCAGCGACTTTTTCATCGCCGGTGTCGAGATAATGCAGGCTCGACAACCGGTGCCCGCGCGCGGCGTCATCACTGGCACTGCCTTTTTTGATGGCAGGCCGCTCGGTCTTGTGTGGCGTATCGTCCGCGAGTTTGCTCTCTGACTGAAAAAACAAACTGGCCGGACGCAACTCGGCTCGGGCAGACACGCGCACACCCGTGTGGAGACACAAATCGAGCAGCGTCGGCACCGTGGTGCGATAGTGATCGAAGAGCGCCGAAACGGGCATACCGAACAGGGAACTGAAGGTATGCGTCTGCAACGCCGACAACGGCAGCCCCAACTGGAACAAGCCGCTGCGGTTGGCCGAGAGGAAGCGGCCCGACATTGAAAAGGACGCGATGCCTTCCATCAGCGTGCCAATGAATTCGGGACGACTGTGAAAATGCAGGGTAATCGAATCATCGAAGGCGGCAGAAAACAACTGGTTCTCTATCATCTGCGCCGACATGCGCACCAGTGCCATGGTGTGCTTGTGAAAACTGCGCTGATCACCGGTGACATCCAGCACCCCGATCAGGCGACCCTGGTGATCAATGATCGGGGCGGCCGAGCAGGTCAGGAAATGGTTGGCGGTCAGATAATGCTGATCGGCGTGGACCAGCGTTGGCGTCTGCTCGGCAATGGCTGTACCAATCGCATTGGTACCCTTGCTTTGCTCGGACCAGGCCACACCGGCGCACAAGGCGACCCGGTCCGCCTTCTCGAGAAAATCATCGTCGCCCATCGCATGCAGGATGGTGCCCTGCGCATCGGTCAGTATCACCATGCTGTGGGTGTTGACGATCTGCTCATAGAGCGTCTCCATCACCGGCAATGCATGGCTGAACAGGCCGCGGTTTTCCTCGACTTTGCAGACGAGATCCGCTCTCTGGATCGGCGAGTAGTCCGGCTGGGATTCGGGCGCCAACCCAAACGATGCCGAACGACGATGGGATTCTTCAATCATGACAGCCTGGTCCGAGGCATGAAATATGCCCGCCGAAGAAAATTGCCTGTCCGGCAATATCAGCCTCGATGGTGTCGCTGGCGCTGTCGTGCCTCCCGCGTGGGGATCTCCTGCCTGAGCCATGTCTCGTCCCGTCTGCCCGATTGTTTCTTTTTTTATCGTTCTTGTCGTATGGAATGTAGCACTTGTTCCGTTCTGAAGCAAAAGTCTGATCATCGCACCGCACAGAGCGTGCTTGCCACATGGCACGGCTATTGCGATCTTAAGCCGCGTCCCATTAACCGACTCCGGAGTTTGTCTCATGAAGCTGTTCAATCGTCTCGCTATTCGCGGCCTCAGCGGTGCTGCCGTGCTTCTTTTTTCTCTGTCCGCGTTCGCGCACGGCGATGTAACACCGCAGGCGGTGGATACCAAGGGCTTGCCGACGCTCGGCGACAAATGGAGCGCCGAAAATCCTTACCGTGGCAATGCGGCCGCCATCAAGGTCGGCACCTCCGCCTATGCGCAGAACTGCGCGCGCTGCCACGGCATCGAAGCCATCTCCGGCGGCATCGCGCCGGATCTGCGCATGCTCGACCGGGACTGCATGACGCAGGCCGCCGACCGCAAAGCCGCTTGCTTCAAAGAGAACGATGAATACTACGCGACGACGGTACGCAAAGGTCGCGTGCGTAACGGTGCGGTCTACATGCCGCCGTTCGAAGGCATCCTTCAGCAGGAAGCCGTTTGGGCCATCAAAGCCTATCTGGAAACCCGCCGCGTCAAACCCTGAGACACACGCTGAAAATCGGTAATGACGGCAGCACCTGCGGGTGCTGCCGTGTATGATCCACCGAATTCAATAAGCGCCGTTCACAAGGCGCACGCCAGGGGAAAAGAATGACTCGCTCTACCATGCGCGGCCTGTTGGCCTTGCTGCTCACTAGCCTTTCCGTACTTTTCCACAGCGCAGCACTTGCGGACATGGAAAAAATCCGTGCCAGCGGCAAGCTCTCTTTCGCTGTTTATGAGGACTTCGCACCTTTCTCCAGCAAAGCAGGCGGCATTGATGTCGATCTGGCCGAGGCGCTCGCGAAAAAGCTGGGATTCAAGGCAAGTTTCATCCCCTTCCCCGCCGGTGAAAACATCGACGATGATTTGCGCAACATGGTCTGGAAAGGTCATTACCTCGGCTTTGGCCCGGCCGATGTGATGATGCATGTACCCGTTGACCGGGCTGTCATGCAAAAGAACGACAAGGTCGAAATCTTCGCGCCCTACTACCGCGACACCATACGATTGGCGCGCAGCCTGAACAGTATTCCCGATCTGAACGGCGTCGAGTCACTCACAGGTAAACGGCTGGGTGCCGAGAAGGTATCCATCTCTGCGATGGTATTGCTGGGCGATGCGAGCCTGCGCGACAACGTACAGATTTTTCCCACACCCGCCGAGGCATTGCAAAAACTCAAGGCAGGTGAACTCGATGCGGTGGTAGCCGCACGCTCCGAAATCGAATCCGTGATTCGTGACGACAAGCAAATCGACGTGACTGAAGCGCCCTTCGAGCGCCTGCCCCGCAAAGGATGGGTTACGGGCATGGCGGTCACGAAAGAAAACACCGAACTCGCTAGCCTACTGCAAGCTGCCATCAATGAGATGTTCGATTCTGGTGAAATGGCAGCGCTGTTTGCAAAACACGGTGTGCGCTCGGTCAAACCGTAACGCTGCTCACTAATGTAATTCGTATGCGCCAGCTGTTCGCTGCACTCCTGCTGCTATGTGCATTCACCCTGAATGCGCAGGCAGGGGTGATGACCAAAGCCACGCTGGCGGAGAAATTTCCCTCGCCTTACATCGTCGGCGACAAAGACACTGAACTTCCGGTCTGGCCCATCTTCAAGCAGGAAATGACATCGACCGAGCTAACCGGCTATGTCTATGAATCCATCGATTTTGTGTCACTCCCCGGCTTCGCCGGTGCGCCGATCAATTTGCTCGTGGCGCTCGATGCCAAAGGCAATTTCATTGATGTGCAAGTCCTCTCGCATCATGAACCAGTCTTCCTTGAAGGCTACGGTCCGCAACCACTGATTAATTTCGTCAATCAGTACAAGGGTTTGTCACTGACCCAGAACATCACTATTGAAACCGGCACGCGAACAAAATCCAAAATGGATGGTAACAATGTGCGTATCGACGGGGTCGCCAAAGCAACTGCCTCAGTACGCATCATTAATCAAACCCTGCTGACTTCATCGCTGGCAGTCGCGCGCAAGAAGCTGGGATTTTCGGGCAGCCATGACCCGGACCAGATTGCGCGCGTTAAAGCAAATTACTTCGAAGCCCTGACGGGTCCCCAGCTGTTTGGAAAAAATCTGGTGTCTCATCTGTCGCTGGCTAACAGCGATGTTGAAAAAGCTTACGCCGGCACAGCCGGTGAAGGACTGGATACTGAGGGCAGCGCCGATCCGGAAGGCATGTTCATTGATCTCTACAGTGCGCTCGTCTCCGTGCCAAGCATTGGTAAAAATCTTCTGGATGCCCAAAGCTGGGAGCGACTGTCGGGTCGCCTGGAAAAAGGTGACCATGCCATCCTCGTGATGTGGGGTGGTCGATTCACCCTGACACCGGACGACTTTATTCCCGGCACCTCGCCTGAACGTTTGACGCTCAAGCAAGGCGGACTGCCGATTGAAATGCGCGACCTTGATCTGGATTTACGGCTGGCCGATGGCACTCCGGTGTCTCCGGACAACATGAAAGTGTTCCGGGTCATCGCACAAACCGGGCTGGATTTGTCCAAGCCACTGGAGCTGAGTCTGGATGTCAAACGAGAAAAGGGCATGATTTATCCGGAGATCATCCGTCAATCCTTCCCTTACCGAATCGACGTACCCGAACGTTTTTATGATGTGCCTGCAGGCGACAATAAAACCTGGGTCAGCATCTGGGAGCAGCGTGCGACCGAGTTAGCGATCCTTGCTGCTTCATTGCTGATACTGAGCATTTTGTTATTACAGCAGCGATGGCTGACGGCCAGCGCACGACGCTTTACGGTCATACGCGTGAGCTTTCTGCTGTTCACTCTGGGCTTCATTGGCTGGTATGCGCAAGGCCAGCTGTCGATTGTGAATATGACCGCTGTCGTGCAGTCACTCAAAGAAAGCCGCAGTCTGGCTTTCTTCCTCTACGATCCAATGACGGTCTGCCTGTGGTCGTTCGTCGCCATCACCCTTGTACTGTGGGGCCGAGCGACATTTTGCGGCTGGCTTTGTCCATTCGGCGCACTGCAGGAGCTGGTTGCGCGCCTCGCCCGTTTGCTGCGCATACCGCAAATACGGGTACGGCGATCGATGGACGCAAAGCTCAAAAAACTGAAATACGCGGCACTGGCCGCGATACTGCTGTCAGCCTGGTTTGCACCCACGGTTGCTGACAGCCTGGTTGAACTCGAGCCCTTCAAAACAGGCATTACTCTGTATTTTATTCGGGCCTGGCCTTTTGTCGCGTATGCGGTCGCGATGGTGCTGGCCAGCGCACTGGTCTACAAATTTTTCTGCCGCTACTTGTGTCCTTTTGGTGCGGGTCTCGCGATTCTGGGCAAGCTGCGCCTGCTTCAGTGGCTGCCTCGGCGCGCCGAATGCGGCACACCCTGCCAGACCTGCCGCCATCGCTGCGACTATCAGGCGATCCGGCCGAATGGCACGATTGATTATGCCGAATGCTTTCAGTGCATGGACTGCGTCGTGATTTATCACAGCGATACCCAGTGCGCACCACGCATTCTTCAAGCCCGACGCGGTGTAACAATACCGATCCGGCCAGTCAGTCCGGCAGCGGAGGTGGCATGAAACGACGAACGGTACTGACAGCCATGCTGGGTCTGCCGGTGCTTGGCGGCGGTGAGTGTACTGTCACCGACCGGTTTGCTGGCCGACGGACTGTCGACGGCCTAATACATCGCTCGTCGGGCTTTCCTCAAGCTGCAAGTACACAGCCCGCATGACTTGCCAGCGTGGATGAATGAGCCGTGCCAAATTAATCGTGGCGATACGGCGGCAATTTCGAGCCGCAATTACCGCAAAAACTATCTTCCGGCGGGAGACCTTCTTTCAGACATTCAGGGCAAGTGCGTGTCGTCGCCGATATGCGTCGCGCGGTCAGCTCTGCACTGAGGATGCCGGTGGGTACGGCCAATGTCCCCCAACCGATCAACATCATGACAGACGCAATCGTTCGCCCCACATCAGTTTTCGGAACAATGTCGCCAAAACCTACGGTGGTCACCGCAGTGATGGCCCAGTACACCGCTGTCGGTATGCTGGTAAAACCATTTTCCGGACCTTCGATCACATACATCAGGGTGCCGAGCAGAAGCACCACCAGCATCACGAACGAGAGAAAGATCAGGATTTTTCGGCGTGAGGCATACAGGGCATCCAGCAGCACACGATACTCGGCAACATAAGGCACGAGCTTCAATACGCGGAAGACGCGCAGCAGACGCAAAATGCGCACATCCATCAGCGCATACGCTTCCGGGAAAAACAAGGCGACATAGGTGGGCAAGATAGCGAGCAAATCAATGACGCCGAAAAAACTCGTCATATATCGGAGCGGATGCCTGACACAAGCAAGCCGCAGCAGATACTCGGCTGTGAACAGCAAAGTTATCAACCATTCCAGCACGTTGAAAACATGGGTGTAGCGCTGAGAGATGACGGTCACACTATCGAGAATGACCACCACCACGCTGATAATGATGGCGACAATCAACCATAAATCAAAACGGCGTCCTGCACGCGTATCGGCTTCGAAAATAATGTTGTAAACACGCTCGCGCCAGCCCGAAGCTGGCTTGCCGATTTCCTTGCTGTCAGGAGGAGAATTCATGCGCTGAAGCATACCACCGCAGTTTTTGTCCGCGCAAAGTCAATGAGCTTGATCAGCATCGTCTGCTGCAGCGCGAGCGAAGGTTCGCGGGAACTACGTTTAAAGCACGGCGGCCTAAACCGTTCATATTCCGATTACAGGGAAGAATCATGCAACAGTTCGCTCTGCATGCCGTTAATGCTGACCGGCCGGACTATGTCATGCCGCCTCCAACGCCTCCTGTGCCTGCGGCACGCGTCAGGTTAACGGCCGCCCAGCTGGGTGCAGCTCTGGGCTGGCTGGGTGTGGGTATTGGCATCGCCGAGTTGCTGGCGCCGCGCGCTCTCGCGCAGACCATGGGCCTGCCAGCAAGGCCGCAGCTGATGCGCGCGATGGGCATACGCGAAATCGTCACGAGTACCGGTATCCTTCTGCAGCCGCATCAATCCGGCTGGCGTTGGTCACGTGTTGCCGGCGACCTGCTTGATCTGTCATTGCTGGCCTGGATCAGTCGGGGGCATCAGGATCGCCGGCTGACGACGATGACTGCGCTGGTTGCCGGCTTGACCGCGCTGGATAGTCTCGCTGCCTATGACAGCTGGCACCAGCGCATGGTGCGACGCGATGTGAGGCGAGATACGCCCGGCGTGATTCGCATACATAGATCGCTGCATATTCAGCGACCGGCAGAGGCCTGTTATCGCTTCTGGAGGAACTTTGAGAATTTCCCGCAATTCATGCAACACGTCGAAGCAGTACAGGTCGTGGATGCCACGCGCACGCATTGGTGGATACAGGCGCCTTTGGGCCAGCATGTCGAATGGACGGCAGAACTGTTCAGCGACATACCCTCTCAGCAGCTGGCTTGGCGCACGCTGGAAGGCTCAGCCATCGAACACACCGGCATCGTACGTTTTCTGCCGGCTCTGAATGACAAATCAACGCGCCTCGATATCGAGATGCGCTACGACACTGGCGTCGGCAAGGCCGGTGTGACATTAGCGAAAATTTTCGGCGAAGAGCCTTCGCAGCAAATGGATGATGACCTGCACCGCTTCAAGCAACTGATGGAAACCGGCGAGATTGCCACCACAGCGGGCCAGCCTGCCGGACGGCGCAATGCACTGGTACGACTGCTGCACCGGGGAGCGAGATCATGAAAGCGGCTGTCTGGCATGGCAAACATGATGTCCGGGTTGACACGGTGCCCGACCCGATTTTGATTAATCCGCGCGATGCCATTGTGAAGATCACATCGACAGCGATCTGCGGATCCGATCTGCATTTGTACGATGGGTTTATACCTGACATGCAGCCCGGCGATATTCTGGGTCATGAATTCATGGGTGAAATCGTTGACGTGGGCAAGAGCGTTCGCAATCTGAAACCCGGTGATCGTGTGGTGGTGCCCTTCACGATTGCCTGTGGCGGCTGTTTTTTCTGCACGCAGTCGCAGTATTCACTCTGTGAAAATTCCAACCCGAATGCAGGGATGGCCGAAAAGCTCTGGGGACATTCACCAGCCGGAATTTTCGGCTACTCGCATCTGACAGGCGGTTACGCTGGAGGACAAGCAGAATATGCACGCATACCCTTTGCCGATGTCGGCCCGATCAAAATCGATAACGGGCTGGAGGATGACAAGGTCTTGTTTTTGTCCGACATTCTCCCAACCGGCTACATGGCCGCAGAAAACTGCGACATTCGGCCCGGTGATGTCGTCGCCGTCTGGGGCTGTGGCCCGGTTGGGCAGTTTGCGATTCAGAGCGCGTACTTAATGGGCGCCGACCGGGTGATTGCGATTGATCGTGTCCCTGAAAGACTCCAAATGGCCAGCGACTGGTCACGAGCGGAAACACTGAATTACGAGCAAATCGACATAGACGAAGCGCTGAAAGAAATGACGGCAGGGCGTGGCCCGGATGCCTGTATCGACGCAGTCGGCATGGAGGCGCATGGCAAGGGTCTGCTGGCGGCGTATGACCGGATAAAACAAATGATCGGTGTGGAAACCGACCGGCCGGTGGTGCTGCGCGAAGTCATGCGACATTGCCGTAATGGCGGGACGATCTCGGTGCCCGGCGTGTATGGGGGCCTGATCGACAAAGTGCCGATGGGCTCAGTAATGAACCGCGCCCTCACGATAAAAACCGGGCAGACGCACGTGCAGCGCTATTTGCAGCCGCTCCTAGAACGCATACGGCAGGGTGACTTTTATCCCGAGCGGGTGATTACGCATCGATTACCACTGGGGGATGCGTCAGAAGCTTATCGGATGTTTCGTGACAAGCAGGATGCTTGTGTGAAAGTGGTGCTTAAACCCTGGCTGCATTGAAGATTAATAGGATACAAAAAAGGCTGCGGAGTAAGCAGCCTTTAATTTGTAAATTGATCAGAAACCGTATTTGACACCTACCGTAATTGCGCTGACTTTGATTTCGCTAGCCTTGCCAAAATACTGATATTCCAACGTGCCAGCCACTTCTTTGGTGAAGTTATAGGCCAGACCCAGACCAATCATTGCCCTTGTTTTTGTTTCAGTATGCGTTTCGATCAAGTCAGGCTCAGAGACTTTCCATTCCTGCCGATTGACAGCAAGGCCCAATTTACCGGTAGCGGATAAAGCATCCGTCAAAGGGTAAGAACCCACGCCCGCGATATAAAAGGCTTGCTGCTGATAAGTTCTGGAAGGCTCTTCTTCTACGAAATTTTTCAATTTACCGAAGTTAATATAGCCCAGTTCGACGCCAAAGTTTTTATCTATTGCGAAACCATAGGCCAGTGATGCTGCCGTTTCATTTTCCGAAATGAGATCATCCTTGTATTTGGACTGACCGACATCCACTTTGAAATAACTGCCTTCAGCGTGTGCTGCCACTGGCACGACAAGCACCGCACCCAAGAGCGCGGCCAATAATTTTTTCTGCATGTTGATTCCCTATTTTTTTGAGTGAAGATCGGCCAATAAAAAAGCAGCCAGTCCACGAAGGACGGGCCGGATTCTACGAAGGCACAGTCTTTACCGTCAGGGATGAGTTGCAAAAAAATGACGGTTTCTTTTGCTCAATGATTACGATGCAGAAAAACTCAGTGCATGACCATTAATAAGGGAGCACACAATGCAAGCGCTCAGATGATTTTTCAAAAGCCATATTGGATACCCAAGGTCAGTGCACTGGCCTTGATATCCGCGCTACCCACCTCACCCAAGTGCTGATACTCAAGAACACCCGCCAGCTCTTTGCTGAACTGGTAGGTCGCCCCCAAACCCCACACCGGTCGGACCTTGGTGACTTTCTCTGTCTCATTAGTCACTATGCTGACAAGCTTGTCCTCATAACGATTGATAGCCAGACCCAGCTTCGCAAATAAAGAAAGAGCATCAGCGACAGGTACTGAGCCAACGCCCGCAAGATAAAGCGCCTGACGCTGCGTGGTATTGGAATAGCCTGCACCCGACTCCCTTACTTTGCCGAAATCGATATAGCCCATCTCAACACCGAAGTTTTTATCGACCCGAAAGCCATAAGCGAGCGACGCCGCTGTTTCGCGCGACGCCCCATCATTATTTTTATATTCGGATCGGCCCATGCTGAATTTTAGGTAACTGTCTTCTGCTTGCGCTGCAACGGGTGCAATGAACGTCATGCTGATGAGTAAGGTAAGTAAAAATTTTTGCATATCGATTTCCTGGAAAAAAATCCAACGCAAGAAGCTTCTGCGTTTGATCGTTATAAATTGCGACTGAAAATAAACGGCGGCATCCATGAGGAGCTCATCGATTCTAGGAAAAAAGGGCATAAAAATCGGGCTTTTGTTGCGCGCTGATCACTGAAAAATGGCGTGGCGACATACTAGTTCGGCATGCGCGATAAAGCGCGACAATCAGTACGCCTCTTCCCACGAACTTGATAATCGTGATGCACACTGAATCAGTCCGACCATGCTGTAGGTCTGGGGGAAATTTCCCCATAGCTCGCCGCCATCCAGTGACACATCTTCCGACAGCAGGCCCAGATGATTGCGACAAGCGAGTACTTTTTCAAATAGCGCGCGCGCTCGTGTTTTCTCGCCGACGCGGTCCAGCGCGAGTATCCACCAGAGTGTGCACACCAGAAATGCGACCTCCGGACGACCGAAGTCATCTTCCTCGTCGTAGCGCAGCAGAAAATCACCGCGCTGCAAATGATGCTCAACAGCCCTTAAGGTACCGATGAAGCGCGGATCGTCGGGTGCAAGGAATTGAAATTCGCTCATGAGCAAGAGACTGGCATCCAAATGCTGACCGCCAAAGGTGGAAACGAAACTGCCCAGGGTAGGATTCCAGGCCTTATCAATCAGCGTTTTTCGAATGGCAGCGGCCTCACGCATCCAGCGCTGTGCGTGCAAGGGCAATTTGAGTCGCAAGGCAATCGCGCGCAGTCGATCGCAGGCCGCCCAGCACATCAGCGCGGAAAAGGTATGTACGCGTTTGACGCCGCGCAGCTCCCAAAGACCCGCATCAGGCAGCAAATGACAGCGTATCGCCTGCTCACCCAAACGCTCGAGATCCGAGAACATCTGGCGGCCGGCGGGACGCTCGAGTCGCGTATCGAAAAACGCATGCGTGCTGGCCAGCACTGCCGCTCCGAATACATCGTTTTGAACCTGACTCCAGGCGAGATTACCCACCCGTACCGGCCCCATGCCACGATAGCCGTCCAGCGATGGTGCAACCCACTCGTCCAACGCGGTCTCGCGGCGTATGCCATAGACCGGCTGCAGCGGCGTGTCGCGTGAATCGGCGATGATGTTGAGGATGTATTCAAGATAATGCTGCATGGTCGCCGTCACGCCCAGCTGATTGAGGGCATTGACCACGAAATAAGCATCACGCAGCCAGCAATAACGGTAATCCCAGTTGCGACCACTGTGCGGTGATTCGGGTAGTGACGTGGTGACTGCAGCGATGATGGCGCCGGTATCATCAAAGGCATTGAGCTTTAGCGTGATCGCAGCCCGGATGACCACATCCTGCCACTCAAAAGGTATCGCCAGATTGCGTACCCAACGGTACCAGTAGGAGAGTGTCGATTCAAAAAAGGTGCGCCCCAGTTCGCGTGGCCCACCATCGACCGTTTCATCAGGTCCCATCAGCAGGGTTACGGTGTCATGCAGAAAAAACTGACGCTCTTCTGTCAGTGAGGTGACGGAGGCATCGGTGGTAACGCGCATCGCTTGTGCACCACCATAATAGGTCACATGGTGGGCACCACAACGCACCTGAGCACGTGTCTGCCCGTAATTGAGCATCGGACGCATTCGCAAGGCAATCCGCGGGCGTCCTGCAATACGCTTGATGGTGCGAACCACCATGGCCGGCGAAAACATGCGGCCATGCAGGTAAAACCGTGGTGAAAAATCAGTGACATCGATGACATTGCCCTGATCATCCCGCATACGGGTCTGCAGAATCGCCGAATTTCGGAGGTAAGTCTGACGGACGGTGTGCCCATGTTCAAACACAAGGTCAATAAAACCTGCGGCATCAGTGCGCGAATTGTGTTCGTCAGACCGCAGCAAACTGCAGCAGAGGGGATTGCTGTCGAAATTCGGGTAACACCACCAGACGATGCGCGCCTGCTTATCAACCAGCGCACTGGTTCGGGAATTCCCGATCAGACCGAGGTCAAGCTGACTCATTGCTGATGCTCGCCAAAAGCCAGCGATTGGTCGGTGGCTCTGGCGGGTAACAAGGCCAGCAGCAAATCCAGAAAACGAACGATTTCCCCATGGCCCGTAATGCCATAGTGGGCAGCCGATCGCGTTTCATCGCCAACGCGCACTGAAAATATGGCGGGATGATGCAGTGCGAAGACGTCTTCGTCTGTCTGATCATCACCCACATAAAGTGCGCGGTAGCCATGGGACAATTCCAGCAACTGCTGTACGGCCCGACCTTTATCGCCCGCGTTCGGCGGCAGGAGACTGACATTGAATTGGCCGGCAATGAGGCGCGGCGGTGGCGACAATTTCGACAATGTCGTAATTAACGCCTGCTCGACGGAGGACGGATCGGCTGCCTGACGATAGTGCACCGTCAGTGAATAAGCCTTGTCCTCGACCCAGAGGTCATCGCCGATCTCTGTGCGTAACGCTGACAACGTGGCTCTCCATCGGCGGCACATCGCGTAGTTATCCTGGGCGTACAGCTGCCAGTCGGGCAATCCTTCAAGCCCGTGATTCCCGATGAGATAATCCGGCTCGAACGCGAGACGTTTTTTTATATCGTTCAGCGAGCGCCCAGTGATGATGCCGACCGGAGTCCGTTGCTGCAGTGTCTGCAGGCGTTGTTGTATTGGATACGGCAAACTGACCCGGGCCGGGTCACTCTCTATCGGCGCAAGCGTTCCGTCGAAATCAAACAGGCACAGAACGGGTTGTGTCAGAAACTCACCCAGTGCGGCACGTCCCGCTTCAGTGAAAAGCGAAATCATACGGCGCGACGTAACGAGTGGCGGCTGTGAGAGTGGATTTTTTCCGTCACGCGCTGACGGCGCCGCAATCTTGCCGCATCCAGCAACATTAATCCTGCCCAACGATAGACATTGAAATCCCTGACCAGCGTTCGCATGCTGCGCATACGCTCGCGCTGTTCGGCGGCAGGCATGGTGAATGCGCGATACAAGGCCTGCGCACCCTGCTCTATGTGATAGGGATTGATGATAAGCGCTTCATGCAATTCCCTCGCAGCGCCCGTGAACTGAGAAAGAATCAATACACCGAGTTCATCATCGCGGGCTGCGATATATTCTTTCGCGACCAGATTCATTCCGTCATGAAGACTGGTGACTAGACAAAGGTCGGCGGCGCGGTAACACTTTGCCAGCTGATCAGCATCGTAATGCTCGATGTGCAAAATGATCGGTGGCGTGGCTGACGGATAGCGATGATTAATCTGATGGGCGAGTTTACGAACACGTGCTTCCAGATTCTGATATTCGTCCAGCGAAGATCGGCTCGGTGCTGCAATTTGCAGCAATGTGAATCGGCCTATCAGCTCCGGATGCATTTCGAGCAGTCGATCTACCGCCTGAAAACGTTCGACGATACCTTTGGTGTAGTCGAGACGGTCCACACCCAGCGCGATTCGATGGGCAATCGGCAGCTGGAGATTTTCGCGTAATTCATTGCGGCACTGAACCACGTCCAGCGTTGCATCAGCATCCGGCCAGGCAATGGAAATCGGGTACGGCTCAACCTGCGTCAGCTCGCCGCCATACGAAATCGTGGATGCCTCGTGCTCGATGCGTGTTTCAAGATAACGATCGACGGTTTCCAGAAAATTTTTGCAATGAAACGGCGTATGAAAACCGAGCAGCGTATTGCCGAGCAATCCTTCCAGCAGTGCCTCGCGCCAGGGACAAATGCCGAAGGATTCAGGATTAGGCCACGGAATATGCCAGAACATGATGATGGTCGCTTTGGGCAATTTCTCGCGAACCATGCGGGGCAGCAGCGCAAAGTGATAATCCTGCACCAGCACCACCGGATCGTCGGTACGGGCTTCTCTCAGCACCGCATCGGCAAAACGCTGATTGACAGCGACATATTGTTCCCAGTCGCTGGTGCGAAACACGGGCCGCACGTGCGCCATATGGCACAGAGGCCACAGACCTTCATTGGAAAAGCCGTAGTAGTAGCCCTCTTCTTCCTCGCGGGTCAGCCATACTCGCCGAAGCGTGTAAGACGGGCGCCCGGGCGGTACCTGTATACGATCCTGGGCATCAACGGCAATACGATCGGCCGAGCCGCTGCCATGGGCGATCCAGGTGCCGGAGCAAGCCCGCATCACCGGTTCAACTGCGGTGACCAATCCGCTGGCCGGGCGACGAACCACGATACCGCGCTCGCTTTGTTCGTGAATGTAAGGCTCGCGATTGGACACGACCAGCACCTCATCACCGGCGAGTTCGTCATGCAGTAACGAGCGCAATTTTTGGGGCGTCCACATTTGCGGGGAATCCTGCTGCACCCGTCGTTCAACCTGCAGCTGGTGCAGCATCGCACGCAAATCACCGACCAGCGGACGAAACTCGGGCGGTGCATGATTTCCGATCGAAGATGCCGTCTCCAGTCTCAACAGATTTTTCAGGGCACTCACCCAGCCCATCCAACTCCAGTGCGCGACCCAAGTGGCCAACGCGGAAATCAGCAGGAACATCAGCAAAAATACGGCGGTGAGATACAGACTGAATTCGTTGCTGCGTCGCTCAATGAAACGAGTGTCCTGCGCCAGCAGCAACTTGCCTAGCGAAATACCGTCTTGTTCCAGCCGGGCCTCGCTGATCCTTGTTGCAGGCGGCGCAGCGCCACGACAATCAAGTACCGATGGAAAGGCACGGCTGCGGTAGCGCAGATTTCCAGCAGTGTCGCAAAAACCCAGCGCAAGCAAATGACCATCGATCGCTGCACGTTCGAGCAAATCCTCCATGCCTTCGGTATCTTCCATCGACAGCAATTCAATTGCAGGCTCTCGCACCGAAGCGACCACCATTTGCGCGCGGGTGTCGAGATCACGCAAAAACCAGCGCTGCGTTAAATCATCGACCAGAGGCAGCAGCACCAAGGCAGATATTCCGATCACGATCGCCAGCGGCAAAATAAAACGCAGCGAAAGCTGGAACGGACGCATAGGTTTCAAGGCAGACCTGACGAATAAAAAACTCCCCGACCCTCCCCACACAGCCGTTGTCTATTGACACGCCGCCGCGCTGACGGTTCCTCGCGTTGAGCAGCGACATGACATGACGATGCTGCATCGCAGCATGAAAACTTCTGAATTAGTCCGCTGAATCATTACCGGCAAGTCCCAAGCTGGTTATGATTGCGATTCGTTACGGTGCCTCGCACTGGCAGCGTCGACCAACCATAAAAAGAGCGAACAATAGACCCATGCAGCACAGGGAGACTTCGGCAGCGGATACTTTTCCGCGCCTGTTACTAGAGCATGCACGTGTCCGTGCCGGGAAAGCCGCTTTCCGGGAAAAAGATCTGGGCATCTGGCAAACCACCACCTGGGCGCAGGCCGCTGAACATATACGTCAGCTCGCCTGCGGACTGGCAGCGCTGGGCTTCAAACGCGGCATGAATCTCGCGGTGATTGGCGACAATCGTCCACGGCTGTACTGGGCAATGTCGGCAGCCCAATGCCTGGGGGGCGTCGCCGTTCCGCTGTATCAGGATGCACCGGCAGCCGATATGGCTTATGTACTGGAAAATGCCGGTATTGATTTCGCGATTGTTGAGGATCAGGAGCAAGTCGACAAGCTGCTCGAAATCCGGGAAACCGTGCCGGGACTCTCCCACATCATTTATGACGACGGCCGCGGCATGCGCAACTACACGCAAGCCGGTCTGCATGCCTTTGAAGAGGTTCAGTCGCTGGGGCGCGCGCACGCTGCAAAACATCCTGCGTTTTTCCCGGACGAAGTGCAAGCCGGACGTAGTGATGATGTTGCCGTCATTCTTTATACCTCCGGCACCACAGGGAAACCCAAAGGCGTTTGTCATTCGCATGCCGCGATGATTGCGACCAGCCGGACGCTGATCGCGTTTGACGGGCTCACACCGGAAGATGAGGTGCTGTGCTACCTGCCGCTCGCCTGGGTGGGTGACTTTTTGTATTCCTTTGCGATGTCCCATCTGTGCGGCTTCTGCCTGAACTGCCCGGAATCGCCGGCAACCGTCACCAGTGATTTGCGTGAAATTGGCCCGACCTATTATTTTGGTCCGCCACGCGTTTACGAAAACATCCTGACGCAAGTGATGATTCGCATCGAAGATGCCAGTGCGATCAAGCGAAACATTTTTCACTATTTCATGCGGGTCGCACGCCGCGCCGGTCTAAAGCTACTAGACGGAAAATCCGATGTGTCGTTGAGCGACAGGCTGCTGTATGCACTGGGCGAGTTACTGGTGTACGGTCCGCTGAAGAATGTGCTGGGTATGACTCGCGTGCGCGTCGCCTATACCGGCGGCGAGGCCATCGGTCCGGATTTGTTTGATTTCTATCGCTCCCTCGGGATCAATCTCAAGCAGCTGTATGGCATGACCGAGACCTGCGTGACCGTCTGCATGCAGCGCTCGGGCGATGTGAAACTCGATACCGTCGGACGGCCGATGGACGGTGTTGAGGTGAAGATTGCCGACAGCGGCGAAGTCATGGTGCGCTCGCCCGGACTGATGGTCGCCTACTACAAAAAACCGGAAGACACCGCCGAGGCCATCGACAGTAACGGTTATTTTCACACCGGCGATGCCGGCTTCTTCGACGATGATGGCCATCTGAAAATCATCGACCGGGCCAAGGATGTCGGCAAGATGGCCGATGGCACGCTATTCGCACCGAAGTACATCGAAAACAAACTGAAGTTTTTCCCTTTCATCAAAGAAGCCGTGGCCTTCGGCGATGGCCGCGAAGCCTGCAATGCATTCATCAACATTGATATGGAAGCCGTTGGCAACTGGGCAGAACGTCGCAATCTGCCCTACACGGGCTATACCGATCTGGCCAGCCAGTCGCCCGTGTATGCGTTGATCGCCGAGTGCGTAGAAAAGGTCAATGCCGATCTCGCCCATGACACGCTGCTGGCGGGGTCACAAATCCATCGTTTCCTGATACTGCACAAAGAACTCGATCCCGATGATGACGAGCTGACCCGTACACGCAAGGTTCGGCGCCGTTTTATCGCTGAAAAATATGCCGTGCTGATTGATGCGCTGTATGCCGGTAAAGCGCGTCAGTACATCGAGACGCAGGTGAAATTCGAAGACGGCCGCCAGGGAATGATCAGCGCCGATCTGGAAATTCGCAATGTCAACACCGTCGCGCCGGCGCGCAAGGCAGCATGATGAACGACAACAGCCCAAACCAGCGCCGTATCGGCGAAGTCATTCTGGATCTGCGCCATATCTCGCTGTCTTTTGGCGGTGTTCGCGCACTCACCGATATTTCCTTCGATGTGAGGGAGCATGAAATTCGCGCCATCATCGGACCCAATGGCGCAGGCAAAAGCTCCATGCTCAATGTGATCAATGGCGTTTACCGTCCGCAGGAAGGTGAAATTATTTACCGCGGCGAACATCGTCATGACATGAATACACATGAAGCGGCCAAGAGTGGCATTGCGCGGACATTTCAGAATATCGCCCTGTTCAAGGGCATGACGGTCCTGGACAACATCATGACCGGCCGCAATCTGAAAATGCAATCCAGCTTTTTGCTGCAGGCACTCTACCTTGGTCCGGCTCGCCGTGAGGAAATTGAGCATCGCAAAAAAGTCGAGGAAGTCATCGATTTCCTGGAAATTCAGCACATCCGCAAGACACCGGTCGGTCGTCTGCCCTATGGCCTGCAAAAGCGTGTCGAGCTTGGGCGTGCGCTGGCAGCTGAACCCAAGATCTTGTTGCTCGATGAGCCGATGGCCGGCATGAACGTCGAAGAAAAGCAGGACATGTGCCGCTTCATTCTGGATGTGAATGAACAATTCGGTACCACCATCGTGTTGATCGAGCATGACATGGGCGTCGTAATGGATATCTCGGACCGCGTAGTGGTACTGGATTACGGCAAAAAAATTGGCGATGGCACACCGGATGACATCCGCAATAACCAGGATGTAATCAACGCTTATCTGGGAGTGGCGCATTGAACAGCTTGACAGTCGCGCGAAAGAAGACGCTGGACCCCGGCCTGCGCCGGGGTGACCTTTCGAGCGGCGTTAGCGCCAAAACTGTCATCCCGGCGCAGGCCGGGATCCAGTGGCTTTAGGACTTTGTACAAATGAACCTGAATTTTTTCTTTGAAGTTTTGATTGGCGGCCTTCTCTCCGGGATCATGTACGCTCTGGTCGCGCTGGGCTTTGTACTAATTTACAAAGCGTCGGGCGTATTCAATTTCGCGCAAGGTGCCATGGTGTTTTTTGCAGCCTTGACCTGCGTGTCGATCACCGAGTTCGGCGTGCCCCTATGGACGGCCATCATCGTGACCATTGGCGTGATGGCCTTGCTAGGACTGGCCATTGAACGTTTTGTATTGCGGCCACTGGTCAATCAACCGGAAATCTCCCTGTTCATGGCAACGATCGGCCTGACCTTCTTCATCGAAGGAATGGCGCAGCTGATGTGGGGCTCGGATGTCAAGCGGCTGGATCTGGGTATCGAAGACGTACCCATGGAAAGTATGCTCACGATGTTCAACATCGTGATCTCGCGCTTTGATGTGGCTGCTGCTGCGATCTGTGCGTTGCTGGTGACCGGGCTGGCGCTGTTTTTCTCACGAACGAAGGTCGGTCGCGCGCTGCGCGCCGTTGCAGACGATCATCAGGCCGCACTGGCGGTCGGTATTCCGCTGCAACAGATCTGGGGCATTGTCTGGGGTGTTGCCGGCTTTGTCGCGCTGGTGGCGGGATTGCTTTGGGGTTCACGCAATGGCGTGCAGTTCTCGCTGAGTTTTGTCGCGCTCAAGGCGCTGCCAGTGCTGATTCTTGGCGGCTTCACGTCGGTTCCTGGCGCGATCATCGGCGGACTCATCATCGGCTCCTCTGAAAAGCTCGCCGAGGTCTACATCGGACCGTTTGTGGGCGGCGGCATCGAAGGCTGGTTCCCTTATGTGCTTGCGTTAGGCTTTTTGCTGGTGCGGCCCGAGGGCCTGTTTGGCGAAAAAATCATCCGCCGGATTTAGAACCTGTCTTTTTAGAGTTAGAAAAAAGAGGGGCGCCATGTAGCGCGCACGCAGTCGGTAAAACAGCTGCGGGCATTTTGAAAAAAGCGCTTGAAAGAGGCGCTTGAAGGATTCAGGGAGTTTTCATGCTGTACCGTGAAGCAGGACAATTCAAATCGACGTATGAAGCCGACGGGCAGATTTTCCCTATCCGCCAGGATCGCATCGGTATCGTGCTCTTGCTCGCACTGGCATTTCTTGTCGTGCCGCTGGTCGCCACGCCCTATCTATTTTCGGCGATCCTGATCCCTTTCCTGATTTTTTCGCTGGCTGCACTCGGTCTGAACATACTGACGGGCTATGCGGGTCAGCTGTCGCTAGGCTCGGCGGCTTTCATGGCAGTCGGTGCTTTCGCTTCCTACAATTTCATGCTGCGCGTGCCCGGCATTCCGCTGCTGCTGGCGTTTGTCATGGGTGGTTTGTGCGCCGCGGCGTTAGGCATTATTTTCGGATTGCCATCTCTGCGTGTGCGCGGCTTCTATCTGGCCGCGTCGACACTGGCAACGCAGTTTTTCGTGGTGTGGGCACTGACCAAAGTGCAGTGGTTCACCAACTACAGTTCCTCGGGCGTGATTACTGCGCAAAAGCTGGAGATACTCGGCTTTGTGTTTGATACGCCGATGACGAAATACTTGCTGGTGCTGGGCATTGTGTCCGTATTGGCACTGCTGGCGAAAAATCTCGTCCGCTCCAATATCGGTCGCTGCTGGATGGCAGTGCGGGATATGGACGTCGCGGCTGAAGTCATTGGCATTCGCCTGATGCACACCAAACTGCTGGCCTTCGCAGTGAGCTCTTTTTATTGCGGTGTGGCCGGCGCCCTGTATGCGTACGCCTATCTGGGCACGGTAGAACCGGAAGCCTATAGCCTTGATCTTTCGTTCCGCATTCTGTTCATGGTGATTATTGGTGGCCTCGGATCGATCATGGGCTCCTTCCTCGGTGCTGGTTTCATCGTGCTGCTGCCTGTGGTGCTGAACATGCTGGCGCATGCGCTTGGCATATCCACCGCCGTGGCCTCGCATCTGGAATTGATGGTTTTTGGTGCCCTGATTATTTTCTTCCTGATCGTCGAGCCGCACGGTTTAGCCCGTTTGTGGCAAATCGCCAAAGAGAAACTACGCCTCTGGCCATTCCCACACTAAGAGGCTCTAAGTGTCTAAACAAATTGGATTGTGAAG
>CAZXDB010000024.1:0-29571 GCA_964639465.1 uncultured Bifidobacterium sp.
CCTCTAAGATTCTTCAGGCGATCAATTTTCCATGACGATGATTGGCATGCCCCGCCTGCAAGGTGCTGGCATGGAACTGAGTATTGATCTCGCACTGCTCGATAATGAATCGGCAGTGTGGCAAATGATCTCGCGCTTGCCCGGTATGTTATGGATTGCCAATCCCGGCGGTGGGCTGGATTTTGTCAGCCCGCAATGGCTCCAGGAAACCGGTTATAGCCTGGATGAACTCCTCGGTGTTGCCTGGCAATCACTGGTTCATCAAGACGATCGGGACGCAGTTCGCCAGCAATGGTCAGTGGCCACCGTGCACGTCGAACCCTTCGAGCTGGACTTTCGTTTTCAATGCGCTGGCGGTGACTATCGCTGGTTTTCCATGCGCTCGCGTCCCGTTTTCAATTTTGATGGCACGACGAACTGCTGGTTTGGCTTGTGCGTTGATATCGATGATTTCAAACGCTTCCAGGAAAAACTGAATGTCAGCGAGCGTCATTACGCCGTACTTTTTGAGAATGAAATCAATGCCATTGCGCAAATGCATGTCATTTATGGTGAGCAGTACGAACCTCAGGATGTTCGTATCGACAAGGTCAATGAGGCCTACATCCGTATTACCGGGCTTGCGCGCGAAAAAGTAGAAGGTAAGTTTCTCAGTGAAATTTTCCCCGGCATTCGTGGATCCGAGATGGATTACATCGACATTTATGGTCGCATCGCGCGAGACGGGGGAGAGACCAGTTTCGAGACTCATTTCACCTATTTGAATCAATGGCTGCGAGTCTATGCCTACTGTCCTCAGTCCGGCGAATGCGTGGTCATTTTCACCGATATTACGGCACAGAAAAAAGCAGAAGCTGCACTGAAAGAGAGCGAAGAGCATCTTAATCTCATCATTGAAAATCTGCATGAAGGATTAATCGTTGTTTCACCCGATGATCGCGGCCTTCATTGGAACCGTATGGCACTGGAGTTGCACGGCTACACAGAGCAAGACGCGCGTATGGGTAATCTCGAGGAAATCGCGAAAGATTATCGACTCCTCACGCGGGAGGGTTGTTCGCTACCGCTTGAAGAGTGGCCGATTCCGAGACTCATGCGCGGTGAGTCCATACGCGATGTCGAGGTCACATTGAAAAATGTGCGCACGAACTGGTCCCGCATCCTCAGTTACGGGGGTACGCTGGTCAAAGACGGTACAGGCAAAACGCTCATGGGTGTTCTGACGATACGTGATGTCACTGAGCGGCGGCATGCTGAAAAAGCGCACGCTGATGCCGAGCGGCGCCTGCAACTGGCCGTCGATATCGCCAAGCTAGGCTCGTGGGAGTGCGATCTCGCGGGCCAGACGGTTTATTTCTCACCCCAGTGGAAACGTTTGCTGGGTTATCGGCCGGAGGAGCTCACGGATCAGATCACGGAATGGTCAGACCGTTTGCATCCCGATGACAGAGACGGCGTCATGAGCATACTGGAGCGGTTCATCGCACAGCCGATCGGCACACTGGAATCCGAATTTCGCATGCAGCATCGCGATGGTCATTATCGCTACATGACTGCGCAGGCGATTGCCGATAAAAACAGCCGTGGTGAAACGGTCAAGATCATCGGCACGATGTTGGATGTCACGGAACAAAAGCTCGTGGAGCAGCGCGTGCGCGAAGCGGCGCAGCACGATCCGCTGACCGGTTTGCCAAATCGGGCACTGATTTTTGAATATGCGGGCCACTTGCTCGCCGCCGCCAGTCGCAAACACAGCCGTGGCGCCTTGCTGTTCATCGATCTCGATCGCTTCAAGCCCATCAATGATCTCTATGGTCATGAAATAGGTGATCGATTATTGAAGGAGGTCGCCGCACGGATGATGGCTTGCGTTCGGCATGAAGATCTGATCGGTCGTATCGGTGGTGATGAGTTCGTGATCGTGCTGCCTTATCTGAGTAAAGGCTACACCGCACCCACGGTCGCAAAACATGTCATCGATGCCTTGTCACGCCCCTTCGATATTGATGAGCTGAGCTTGTCTATCTCGGCATCGGTGGGCATCAGCTTCTATCCTGCGCAGGGAGTGGATGTCGATACCTTACTGCACCGGGCCGATCTGGCGATGTATCACGCTAAAGCGAACGGGCGCGGCAACTATCAAGTTTTCACGCCTGAGCTGAGTCTTCGCGTCGACAAATCATCCTCGGTCGAGGCGCGCATCAAGGCGGGTTTGCTTAATAATCATTTCGAGCTTCACTATCAGCCGGTGATTGACGTCGAGTCCGGGCACATGGTCACGGTCGAGGCTTTGCTGCGCCTGCCGGTCGGCCATGGCGAGACCATCGGGCCTGACCGGCTGATTCCGGTGGCTGAGTCCACGGGCATGATCGCGCAGCTGGGAGATTGGGTTATTGCTGAGGTCTGTCGGCAGCATGAGGCATGGATCGTCGATGGTTTGCCGCCGATGATGATTGCGATGAACATTTCACCTCTGCAGTTTCGTCAGCGCGGCTTTGCCGCGCGCCTGCTCAGTATCGTGCGCAACTCCGGCATTGACCCGCACTGCCTCCAGATTGAAGTCAATGAAAGCACGGTCATGGAGCGTGTTGATGATGCAATTGAAACGCTCAATCAGTTACATGCGGCGGGTATGCTGATCGCTCTGGATGATCTCGGTACCGGGTGCTCGAATTTGTCGGCAATCAGTCACCTGCCGCTGGACAAACTGAAAATCGATCACATTTTCGTGCGTCGCTTGGCGCACGACAAAAGCAGTCAGGCCATCACCGAAGCCATCATCGCTATGGGAAAGTCGTTGTCATTGGATGTGGTGGGCGAAGGCATCGAATCCCGGCAATCCCTCGATTACATGCGTTCGCACGGCTGCAGTCAGGTGCAGGGTAACTGGTTTAGCCGTCCCTTGCCGGCCGCGGCGTTTCAGCGATGGTATCGGCAGCATTTAAAATCGGGGGGGAATGCAGCGTCGTCGAGGTGTTGATGACGGTATGGGAACGCTGGTCTGGGCTTATTCCGTCACCAAAGCCCATGCATGGATGAATTTTTCGATCGGTGGCAATTCATGTCGCTGACGACGACAGATTAGAAAAACGTGTCGCAATTTCCAGGTTTCTGCGACACGTTCAGCCTTAGACGTTGAACAGAAAATTCAGCACATCCCCATCCTTGACGATGTACTCCTTGCCCTCAGCGCGCATCTTGCCCGCCTCTTTCGCACCCTGCTCACCTTTGTGCGTAATGTAATCATCAAAGGCAATGGTTTGCGCGCGAATGAAGCCGCGCTCGAAGTCCGTATGAATCACGCCCGCGGCCTGAGGTGCGCTGTCGCCTTTGTGAATGGTCCATGCGCGTACTTCCTTCACGCCAGCGGTGAAGTAAGTCTGTAGGCCGAGCAGGCCGAAGGCGGCTCGGATCAGGCGATTCAGACCGGGTTCTTCCATGCCCATGTCGGCCAGAAAGGCGCCTTTGTCTTCATCATCCAGATCGGCGATCTCGGCTTCGATGGCAGCGCAAATCGCGACGATGGGCGCGTGCTGACTATTCGCGTATTCCGTGAGCTGATCGAGCAGCGGATTATTCTTGAAACCCGTGTCCGACACATTGGCCACGTACATCGCAGGTTTTGCGGTGATCAGGCAGAGCGGCTTAATCAAAGCCATCTGTTCCTGATCCAGACCCATCGCACGGACCGGTTTGGCATCATTCAGGTGCACTTGTATTTTTTCCAGCAGCGCGACCAGCGCTGCTGCTTCCTTGTCACCCGACCGCGCTTTTTTTGCTTCGCGATGCACGGTTTTTTCGACAGTGTTCAGATCAGCCAGGGCGAGTTCAGTCTGAATCACGGCAATGTCGTCGAGCGGGCTGACCTTGCCGGCCACGTGGATGACATTCGCATCTTCAAAACAGCGCACCACATTGACGATGGCATCCGTTTCGCGAATGTGCGCGAGGAACTGATTGCCCAGACCTTCGCCTTTGGAAGCGCCGGCCACCAGCCCGGCAATATCAACGAACTCGACCGTGGCGGCCAGTATGCGTTCGGGCTTGACGATCTCCGCGAGCTGGGCCAGCCGCGGATCGGGCACCTCGACCACGCCGACATTGGGTTCAATGGTGCAGAACGGATAATTCTCGGCCGGGATGCCCGCCTTGGTCAGCGCATTGAAGAGGGTGGACTTGCCGACATTGGGCAGGCCGACGATGCCGCATTTGAGGCTCATGGAGGTCCTTGATTTGTACGGCACGCCGAACAGGACATTCGTGTCGTCGAGGTGCCGAACCCGCGCCGTGAGGCGGCAGGGTAGTGAAAGGTCAGCGCAGACGCGCAACGCAAGGGTTGCGAATGGTTGCCCACACCTGATCCTGAAAGCTCACGATTATAACGCCCGTGGACGCCTTGCCCGATGGTTCCCGGCGCAGCGTCAGGCCGGGCATGGACAGCGCGTGATTACATGGGTCAAAGCCGTGTGAATGGCAAGCCGGGCCTCAGCCCGAGGGAGACCCGCACCAATGACGAAGCAATATATTCTTTAATTACAATTTCAAGAAAATGTTTAAAACTGTTTACACTCCGCAACTAGCTATTAAAAAATACCTGTAGTGAGAGGAACCGGATGAAGCGTGTGGTGGATGTCATTCTTGCGGCGCTGTTATTACTGCTGGCGTTGCCGCTGGCATTGCTGATCGTGGTCCTGATTCGTCTGGATTCGTCGGGGCCGATATTCACGCAGTCGCATCGGGTGGGGCGGAATGGGCGAATGGTCAAGGTCTGGGAATTCAGAACGGCCCATGCCGACCCGGATGCGATGGAGACGGTCGGCGGCTGTCACGGCGAGGAAGTGACCCGTATCGGCGCCGTTTTGCGAAAGCGGGGTCTGGCGCGCTGGCCGCTGCTATTAGGGGTATTGCGCGGCGATTTGTCGGTGGTCGGCCCGCGTGCCGAGTTGCCGCGCTACGTCGGTTGCTACCCGACTGAGATGCGAAAACTTGTTTTGTCCGTCAAGCCCGGACTGGTTGATCTCGCTTCCATCGAGTTTCGTGATGAACGGCATTTGCTGGCAAATTTGGAAGGCGATGCGCTTGAAGAAGCGTACGTCGACAAAGTGCTGCCTGTGCGTCTGGACTATGCGAAGCGCTATATCGAGGATCCCGGTTTCCTGACGGATGCGCGTATTTTGCTGTGGGCCGCAGTGGCCCCTTTGCTGCCCCGCAAGACAGGTTGAGGATCAGGTGTTCATCGGTTTTTCCTGCGATGATGAAAGCAAAGCGGCCTGACGAGACAGTCCCTGACCGTCCGACATAAAAAAACCGCCCGCAGGCGGCTCAGTGGCGTCGGCTGGCCCGTTTCTCAGACGCCCTGAATGCGAAACTGGGCTTTGTCACGTCCGGCCATCCATTTCGGTGGTTTTCCGCGGCCGCTCCAGGTTTCGCCCGTCGTGGTGTTGCGGTATTTGGGTGCGACCGGGCGACGTACCATTTTCATCGGTTTTCTCTTGCTGCCAAATCCCAGATCCTCGGGTGAAAGATTGTATTCCTTCATTTTGGCTTGAATATCTGCAATCGCATTGGTCAGTTCATTTTTTCGGGCCTGTTCAGCTTCCTTTTGCAGTTTTTCAATTTGAGTCTGCAGTTCCTTGTAGCTCGTCATTTCAATCCCCATCAAGTGAAGTTTCGTTCAACACAACGTGTCGATATCGTTGCGGCCAGTCGGCGCATTATAGGTGAGTCATTATCAAAAAAGTATTAATAATTGCCTTTTTTGTACAAATAATCCAAGTTGCTGATTTTTATGGATATTCGTTAATTACTTTTAATTTACGGAAACATTGCTGTCCTGTTTCCTCAATTAATGACTCGGGCGGCTACCGAAATATCCGAACCATAAACGCTTAATACTGTGGCGCTGAGGTTATTGTTCCATTGCAGTGGCGGAACGCTATTGATATGAATTAGAAATGCTGCGCGTTGATTATGCGTAGCCTGTAACCGCAAGCCTTTGGAGATAGCCCGCTGTTGGGCCGGCGGAGATTTATGCGCCGGATGCCGGCTTTTTGTCGGTGTGCAGTTCCATCATCGCTTGCTCAAAGCGGCCTTCGCAGAGCAGTGGAATGACGGACAGGCTTTTGTCGATGCTTTCATCGATCAGTACTTGTTCTTCCTTGCGCGGGCGATGCAGCACGAAGTCCACCACCGGTTGCTGCAATTGCAGTTCGCGTGGATGTCCGATACCGATGCGCAGTCGCCAATAATCCGGGGTGCCCAGCGCTGCTGTGATGTCCTTGAGCCCGTTGTGGCCGCCGGAAGAACCGCCCTTTTTTATCTTGGCGATGCCGGGGCGCAGATCCAGTTCGTCATGGACAACCAGAACGGCTTCAGGCGCAATTTTGTAAAAGCGTGCCAGCGCTCCCACGGACTGTCCTGAGCGGTTCATGAACGTTTGCGGCTCGAGCAGCCATATTTCCTCGCCGGCGACCCGAATTTTCGAGGCGAGCGCATTAAACCGTGTTTCGCGACGTAGCGAACCGGATGCCAGGCGATCGATCAGCCAAAAGCCGGCGTTATGGCGGGTGGCTTCGTATTCGTTGCCGGGGTTACCCAGCCCGACGATCAGACGTATCGACATGAGATGAGGTGAAAGTGGGATGCGCCATTATCCTTCAGGCGGTTAGATATTTCCCTGCTGGAATCCGGTCGAAAAAAAGCCCGCCACGTGGACGGGCTTTTCAGCCTGACGGGCGAGAGAATTACTTCTTCTCTTCGGCCGCTGCTGCTGCCGCTGGTTCATCGGCTTTGCTGCCACCCGGTACGGTCGCTGTTGCGATCGTCGGATTGTCCTTCGCATGCACGGCCACCACGCCTGCAGGCAGTTCCAAATCGGCGACGTGGAACGAGGTGTTGACCTGCATCTGGGCCAGATCGACTTCCACGAAGGCCGGAAGATCTTTTGGCAGGCAGCTGATATCGATCTCATTCATCACGTGAGTGATAATGCCGCCGGAAAGCTTGATCGCAGGAGAAATTTCAGCATTCGTGAAGTGCAGTGGCACTTTCATGTGAATCTTCTGGTTCGGATCCACACGCTGGAAGTCGGCGTGAAGTACCAATGGTTTGAATGCATGCATCTGGAAATCACGCAGCAGCACTTTCTCGGATTTGCCATCGATTTCGAGATCGAGAATCGATGAGTGAAACGCTTCTTTTTTCAGCGCATGGAACAGCGCGTTATGGTCCAGTGAAATATTCACCGGGGTCGCTGGGCCACCATAGACGATGCCAGGTGTTTGCCCAGCTCTGCGCAGGCGGCGGCTCGCTCCGGACCCCTGCTCAGTGCGTGGAAATGCGATAACTTTCATGTTGACTCCTGTTGCGGGCTTGTTGCCCTCGATGTTGGATCCCCCGCGACCAGGGGATCTGAAAAAAAACAGACAATCTGTGTCTGTCCCAAAAAATCTATATCAGACCCGTCAGCTAAAGCGCTTAGCCGCCTGCCTCATCTTCGGCGAACAGCGACATCACCGAATCGCCTTTGCTGATTCGGCGTATGGTTTCCGCCAGCAGCGCAGCACAAGAAAGCTGACGGATTTTCTTGCACTGCCGCGCCTCATCGCTTAGCGGTATCGTGTCAGTCACGACCAGTTCATCCAGCGGTGATTTTGCAATCCTGTCGATCGCCGGACCGGACAGCACCGCATGCGTGCAGTAAGCAATGACCTTTTTCGCGCCACGTTCTTTCAGCACCTCGGCCGCTTTGGTCAGCGTGCCGGCTGTATCGACCATGTCATCCATGATCACGCAGTTGCGGCCTTCGACTTCGCCGATGATATTCATCACTTCCGACACGTTGGCTTTCGGCCGACGCTTGTCGATAATGGCCAAGTCACAATTGAGGCGTTTGGCCAGGGCTCTGGCGCGGACGACACCGCCCACATCGGGCGATACCACCAGCAAATCATCGTAATGCTTTTCCACCAGATCCGACAGCAGAATGGGCGAGGCGTAGATGTTATCGACCGGGATATCGAAAAATCCCTGAATCTGGTCCGCATGCAGATCCATAATCAGCACCCGATCCACGCCGGCTTCTTGCAGCATATTCGCGACCACCTTCGCCGAAATCGCCACGCGCGCAGAGCGCGGGCGGCGATCCTGACGGGAATAACCGTAATACGGCAGAACAGCGGTAATACGGCCGGCGGACGAGCGCTTGAGCGCATCGACCATCAGCATGATTTCCATCAGATGATCATTCGTCGGTGCACAGGTGGATTGCAGCACGTAGACATCCTTGCCGCGGACGTTCTCGTTGATTTCAACGACGATCTCGCCATCCGAAAATCGGGACACCACGGCTTTACCGAGATGAATGCCTAACTGAAGCGCCACACCGTCAGCGAGTGCCGGGTTGGCATTTCCGGTAAAAACCATCAGGTTCTCTTGCAACATGGGATCCCTGACCAGAGTCCGTTAACAGTTTGAAATCAGTTTGAAAAGCCGCCAAGGCCGGGTCTTGCGTCCGGCGTTGGCGGCTTCATCGATTCGATGGAATTGCTGTCTGCTTCGCCCGCCGGGCACTGTGCGACGGCAGGCCAAAAAATGGCAGGGGAACAAGGATTCGAACCTTGGAATGCTGGAATCAAAATCCAGTGCCTTAACCAACTTGGCGATTCCCCTACACAACCCAGAGTCCGGCGAATCTGCGCCAGGACGAATTCGTATTTACGACGTCAGCAGAGAGGCCAGCGGATGTGTCGCCAGGGACCGTGCTTTCCAGCCACGCCATGCGGCGGGCAATCTCTGGAGCACAGCGTCTGCTTCCGGTTCGGAGGCGAAAGCGGCAAACACACAAGCGCCGGAGCCGGTCATCCGGGCCTCACCGAAGTCGGACAGCCAATGCGTGGCGTCGGCAACAGGGGGAAAAGCCCGGGCGGCTACTGCTTGCAAATCGTTCTTTCCGAAGCCAAGGAGGCCCCCAGAAAAGTCCGCTATTCTGACCGCTTTGGTGTTGCGTGTCAATTCGGGGGCCCTGAAAATCACGGGCGTCGGCACTGAAACGCCGGGGTGAATCACCACGAACCACGCGGGCGGAGTGGACACCGGCGTGAGCTGCTCGCCGATCCCCTCGACGAAAGCGTTTTCGCCCAGCAGGAAGAAGGGCACATCGGCTCCCAGCTGCAGGCCCAGCGCCATGAGTTCGCTGCGCGCGAGGCCCGTTTGCCAGAGCTGATTGAGCGCGATCAGCGTCGTGGCCGCGTCCGAGGACCCGCCACCCAGCCCTCCGCCCATCGGGATCCGTTTGTCGATCGCGATATCTGCACCACCGGCTCGCAGGCCGCGTGCCGCAGCGGCATCGGCCAGTAACCTTGCCGCACGCACGATCAGATCATCGTCGGCCGACACACCGGGCACCTCGGTCATCCGGACGATGGCGCCATCGTCACGCAGATCGAAATGCAGCACATCAGCCAGATCGATCAGCTGAAACACCGACTGCAGCAAGTGATAACCATCATCGCGACGCCCCGTCACATGAAGAAACAGGTTGAGCTTTGCCGGGGCGCGGCAGTCGTGCAGGCGCTTCATGACGCTAGCGATTCTTCCAGTCGTCAATCACAAGGCGCAGAACAATATCGCCCGCCTCAACGGTCGAACGCGCCAGGTCGACACGTTTTGGATATAGCGTGTTTTCATTGCGCTGCCAGCTCACATAGCGGACCTGCCAGCCATCGCTTTGAAAGCTTTGTGCCTGATCAGGTGAGGCCTGCTGCAAGCTGCCATCGTCGTTCTGCAAAAAACCCTGCAGCCAGTAACGCAAACCATCGACCGGCATCGGCCAGCCCAGCACCTGTTGTGTGAGTACGGTCACATTCGGTGCCTGATGTTTTTCGCCATCCGATTGTGCCATCACCGCCAGTCCGGGGCTGATCGCGATGATGGCCATGGTCTGACCCAGCGGCGAGTACAGCGTGATGTCCGTGTGCTCGCTCTGCTGCTCCCAAAGGAACTTGCCCTGCAGCGATTGCGGCTGACCGTTTTGCTGATAGCGCACCGACAGACGGCCGCCAACAGTCATCGCCGTCTGGTACTGCCGCTCAATGAGCGGACCCTCCGGCAAGGTCGTGCAAGCGCTGAGCCACACGCAGACCAGAACAAAGAGTCGCCGCATCTGCGTGAAAATTTACAGCTTCACCTGCAGGCGTTCCAGCGTGCCTTTCAGGGATTCGTTCTTGGGGTCTTTGCCATTCGCAAAACGCCAGAGTTTTTTCGCCTCTTCTTCGCGACCGCGCAGCCACAGTACTTCGCCCAGATGAACGGCGATCTCGGGATCGGCGCGTAACTCGTAAGCACGCCGCAGCAGTTCTTCGGCTTTTTCTAGCCGGCCCATGCGAAATTCAACCCAGCCCATGCTGTCCATGATGAACGCATCATCGGGGGCGAGTTGCAGTGCCTTCTTGATCAGATCGTATGCTTCAGGGAGGCGGATATTGCGCTCGGCAAATGAGTAGCCGAGTGCGTTGTACGCATGCGGATTATCCGGCGCAAGCTTGATGATCTTGCGCAGCGTTTTTTCCATCGTCTCGAATTCCCGATTTTTCTCGACTAGCATCGCGTATTCGTACAACAGGTCGATATTGTCGGGCAGGCTCTCGAGCGCATCTTCCAGCACCTTGATGGCTTCCGGCAGACGATCGGCGTCGCGCAGAAGTTGCGCATCCCCGATGATCAATCGGACCTGGTCTTCATCATTTTGCACATCGGTGGTCGCCAGCAGCTGACGGCCCGCGTCGAGCTCGCCGTTCCTGGCCCGCAGCTGAGCACGCTTGATCACCGCTGTCACCGAACCCTGGTACGTCAAAACCTCGGCCATATCCAGCCATTTGAGTGCGCCTGCCAGATCATTGCGATCTTCTGCGATTTGCGCGAGCACCATCAGCGCCTGCGTCGCATCGCGCTCTTTATCGGGCTGACCGCCGAGCGTGTTGATATACGTGGACAGATATTTTTCCGCATCGGCCAGATCATTGACCTGTACCGACAACAGACCCAAGGCAAACAGCGCCGTCTGATCATCCTTCTTCTGCTCGATCAGCGTCTTGAATTCTTTTTTCGCTTCGGCGACCTTGGATTGTTCGTACAGTAAACGTGCATGCGCCAGTCGGACTTCGCGCGCTTTCGGATTTTTTTGCAGAAATTGCGACAGGACCCGAATAGCTTCGGCCTTGTCCTCGACGATTTGCGCCAGCACCAGTGCGGCGACCTCCGATTTCGGGAACTTGGTCAGTGCGTCTTTTGCTTCGCGCAGCGCCCCGGCCCGATCGCCCGATATCATGGAGAACTGGGCCAGTGCCATACGCGCGTCGATCGACTCGCGATAAGGTTCCAGCAGTTCACGCATCAAATTCGCAGCCTTGGTTTTGTCGGACATGCGCGCCAGATTGCGCTGCACCATCGCGATCACTGTCGGCAAACGTTCTGGCGTGCTGCCGGCCAATTGCTGCGCCAGTGCCTGCTTGGCTTCTTCTAGTCGATTGTTTGAAATCTGCAGGCTCAGTAACACCTGAAACGCCTCATCCGAGCGCGGGGCCAGCTCACGCCACAGCTTGGCGCCTTTGAAGGCCTCGGCTGCGCTATTTGCAGCAATGGCCATTTCGGTCGCGCGTCGCGCCAGCCGCGGATCACTGGTGGATCGGGCCAGCGTCATCAATGCCAGGTGCGCGCCGAGCCCTTGTCCGCGCTGAAAAGCCAGTTCGGCCGACAGATACTTGAGCATCAGTTCCTCGGTCAGCGGGATCAGTGGCAAGCCCTCGGCGTTGGAAGGTGCCTCAGGAGCCGCCTGCGCGGTGCCGGCGGAGGCAAGCAATGCCGAGAGCGTTAGAATGACAGCAAAATTTTTCAAGGCACGATCCTGTGGGTTTGCCGGCGAGGGCCTGATGGGGACATTGATTTTACGACGAAAGTAAAAATCGCCGCGCCTGTCTGAAACTGCGTATTTGATAATCCCCGCGAAGATCACCGGGACCGGCTGAGTCCGACTAAAAGAGCAACACAATCTGATGCCCGAATTACCTGAAGTCGAAGTCACCCGCCGCGGCATTGCGCCCTTCCTTGAGAACCACGAGGTGACCGGCGTTGTCTTGCGACGCAGCGGATTGCGTTGGCCGTTTCCGCACGACCTGGAGCGCCAGCTCAAGAACAAACGCATCACCGGCACCGGCCGGCGCGGCAAATATTTGCTGATTCATTTCCAGCATGGAACGCTGATCATTCATCTGGGCATGTCGGGGCATCTGCGCATGCTGCAGTCCGGTCATCCACCGCAAAAGCATGATCATTTTGATCTGCTGTTGGGCGCGCAAATCATGCGTTTTACTGATCCGCGGCGTTTTGGCGCCGTGCTCTGGCACGCTCAGGACGAGGGCGATATCGAATCGCACCTGCTGTTGCGTGGACTGGGAGTCGAGCCGCTGGCGCACGATGATCTGGCCGGATTGCTCCACCGTCAGACTCGCGCGCGCAGCGCGGCCATCAAGCAAGTCCTGCTCGCCGGCGACATCGTGGTTGGTGTGGGCAACATCTATGCGTGCGAAAGTCTGTTCGAGGCAGGCATCCATCCCAACACAGCTGCCAAACGCATTTCGCTGGCGCGCTACGAAAAACTGGCCATGGCTATTCGCCGTGTATTGGCCGCTGCCATTGACCAGGGCGGCAGCTCCTTGCGCGACTTTATCGGTGCCGATGGCCAGTCCGGTTATTTTCAGCAGCACTATTTTGTTTACGATCGCGAAGACGAGCCCTGCCGGCAATGCCACACACCAGTGCGACGCATTGTGCAGGGACAGCGCTCCACATTTTATTGTGTGCGCTGCCAGCGCTAGAGGGTGCCATGAAACGTATTGTCAGTCCCTCCCTCGATTTGCCCGCCATGCAAGACCCGGGCTTTGCCAACGCGCTGATTGCCTGGCAAAAGCAGCACGGTCGGCATCAGTTGCCATGGCAGCGCTCCCGCGATGCGTATCGGATTTGGCTCTCCGAAATCATGCTGCAACAAACGCAGGTCACCACGGTCATTCCGTATTACGCGCGATTCCTCGAGCGTTTCCCCGATGTCGTTGCACTGGCTGCTGCGCCGGTCGAAGAGGTGATGTCGCACTGGAGTGGTCTTGGGTATTACACCCGCGCGCGTAACCTGCATCGCTGTGCGCAGCAGATTGTCGACCATCACGCGGGCACATTCCCGAAAGATCCGGACACGCTGGCGTTGTTGCCCGGCATAGGCAAATCGACCGCAGCAGCGATTGCCGCATTTGCCTACGGTGCGCGCGCCGCTATCATGGATGGCAACGTCAAGCGCGTATTCTGTCGGGTGTTTGGTATTGAAGGATTTCCTGGACAAGCTGCCGTTGAAAAACATCTGTGGCAGCGCGCCAAGGCATTGCTGCCTGCGCAAGATATCGAAGCCTATACCCAGGGATTAATGGACCTCGGCGCCACCGTCTGCACGCGCACGCGCCCCGCCTGCGCGCGCTGTCCGATGCAAGCGCGCTGCATCGCGCATGCCGCAGGACGCACTGCAGAACTACCGGCCAGAAAGCCCAAAAAATCGATACCGGAAAAGTCCACGATCATGCTGATCGTCGTTCACGACGGCGACATCCTGATGGAGCAGCGCCCGCCCCGAGGCATCTGGGGCGGGATGCTTTCATTGCCCGAACTGGATCGTCTGTCTCAAGCGCCGGTTGAGGGTGATTTGCCTGCACAGCTTGCGCAGGCCTTGTCATCATTCGGAGAGATTGAATCGGTTCAGCTGCTGGCTGGTTTTATGCACGGCTTTACGCACTACCGTTTGTCGGTCACGCCGGTGCAGATCCGGTTGCGAGAGCGTCATCTGATGGCGGCTCAGTCCGACTATCAATGGCGCGCGCTGGCCCACATGGGTTCGGCCGCATTGCCTTCGCCGGTACGTAAACTGCTGGAAGAATTCAGCGCACAGCAACGCTGAGGATCTGCTGGCTACAGAACGCCATTCTGTTGCAGATACTGCTCCACGCGCACAAGGCGGCGGGCATCATCAGCGATTTCCAGCAGTGCCTGTTTCTCTTCCAGGTCGATGGGCAGCATTTCACACCAGCGGTTGGCAACCCATCCCGCATGGTCGAGTTGGTGAGGTTCAGGGAAGGGATTGGCTAGAGCACCGCCGGCTTCCGCGCTGGCGCGTTCCATCAGTTCTTCGATGACCACGCTTAGTACCCGGCTGCAGACAGCCAGTGCATTTTCGCTGGCAGCGCTTGCTTCGCTCACGTTTGCATCTGCATCGGCATCTGTGCCGCCGTCGGTGTTACGGTCGGACGGCGATGCGATCAGGGGTTCAGTCAGCGCCTCAAGCAACTGATTGTTTTGCCGCCGGGTCTCCAAGATGCGAAAGCGTTGACCCCCCCGCGTTTGCAGCAGCAACACGCCGAGTTCCGGCATATCCCATTCGACGATATGGGCATGTGTGCCAACCGGATAGGGCTCGGCGGCAGCCCCCACTTCGGTGCCGCTGCGTATGGCCACCACGCCGAAGGGCGTATCGGTTTTCATGCAGGCGCGCACCATATCGACATAGCGTGTCTCGAACACCCGCAAGGGCAACACACCTCCGGGAAAGAGCACCGTTTTAAGGGGGAAAAGCGGTAACCAGGTCGTATCGTTCATCACGGTCTCGGGGTTCGGATATCACTGACCCAGCTCACGATGCCGGACCAGCACGCGCGCCCGGTCGCGGAAATGGGCGGCCAGTTGCTCGACCATGAAGACCGAGCGGTGCTGACCGCCGGTGCAGCCGATTGCCACCGTCAGGTAGCTGCGATTGTCGCGCTCGAAGGCGGGCAGCCATTTTTCAACAAAGGACTGGATATCCGCCATTAGATGCATAGCGTCTGGCTGTGCGTGCAGAAAATCGATCACGGGCTGATCGCGGCCTGTCAGGGGACGTAATTGCTTGTCATAAAATGGATTGGGCACAACGCGCACATCAAAGACCAGATCCGCGTCGAGTGGCACACCGAACTTGAAGGCGAAAGATTCAAACAGCAGCGACAGCGATTTTCCCTGATCTGTCTGCAGCAGTTCGCGTATCCATTGACGCAGCTGATTGGCGGAGAGACCGGAAGTATCGATCTGATGACCGATACCCTCGATGCTCGACAGCATTTCGCGCTCCTGTCGTATGCATTCCATCAGCGTCGGCGTATCGGCCGGTTGGCCAGCGGGTGCGATTCGGTGCGACAGCGGATGGCTTCGACGCGTTTCGGAAAAACGGTTGATCAGTGACTCGGTTTTGGCGGTCAGGAAAATCACATCGACGTGATGCCCCTGTTCCTTCAGCCAGAGAACGTCAGCGGGCAGCTCGGTCAGCGATGAGGCACTGCGTGCGTCCACCGCCACCGCCAGGTTTTGCGCATTCTCGCTCAGGCGGGTTGCGACCAGCGCACGCAGCAGGGACGGCGGCAGATTATCCACACAAAAATAGCCTGTGTCTTCAAGGGCATTCAGCCCGACGGATTTTCCGGACCCTGAGATGCCGGTAAGGAGAACGATACGCATGGCATCATGATAGCGGCTTCGGCCCGAGCCGGCCGGAGTCCGGTTTGAGAACCTGCCCGGTTCTTATTCGCTGCCCATGGCCCGCTGCTGCCGGTCCATGAACTCGGCCAGGGTGTCGATGCCGCGCATTTGCAAAATGGTATTGCGCACCGCAGCTTCGAGCAGTACCGCGATATTGCGGCCGGCTTCTACCGGGATTACAACCTTGCGTATCGGCAGACCCAGTACTTCCTGCGTCTGCTGGTCTAGTGGCAGACGCTCATAATTTTCTTCCAGCGTCTTGCGACGGACCAGATGCACAATCAGTTTCAGGCGCATCTTGCGGCGCACCGCCGTCTCGCCGAAGATGGTCCGGATATCCAGCAGACCCAGACCGCGAACTTCCAGCAGGTTTTGCAGCAGTGCCGGGCAACGACCTTCGATCATGTTCGGCGCAATGCGCGAAAACTCCACGGCATCATCGGCAATCAGCCCGTGGTCACGAGAAATCAGTTCCAGCCCCAGCTCGCTTTTGCCGAGTCCGGATTCTCCGGTAATCAGTACGCCAACCCCGAGTACATCCATGAATACGCCATGCATCGTGACGCGTATCGCTAATTTTTTCGACAGATACACGCGCAGGTAGTCAATCACCTGTGCCGCGGGCAGTGAGGTGGTCAGCAATGGAATGTTTTTTTCGTTGCAGATGCCAACGATCTGTGGATGAGCCTGCAGAGATTGCGCAATGATGAACGCAGGCGGTTCACCGGCGACCAGTTCGCGCGTTTGCGCATTGCGGCTGTTGTCGGAGATGCGCAGCAGGTAGTCGATTTCTTGTTGTCCGAAGACCTGGATACGTCCGGGGTGAATCAGGTTCAGGTGACCGACCTGGTCGGCGGCGGAGGCCGCATCACCAAAAATCAGACGTTGTCTGCCTTCTTGCCCTGCCAGCCAGCTTAGCTTCAGTGCCTCCAGGTTGTCTTCGTACAGTTGCTGAATCGAGAGGGGCGTGGTGAGTGGCATGGTGGTGAGTGCGGGTCTCAGGCCAGATTGCGTTCGGCCGGCTGCCAGCTCACTAGCCGGGCATGAAGAGATTTTGCATCGGCGTCTTCGATCATCGCGCTTCTGAAATTTTTGTCGGAAAACATTTCGGCGATTTCCGACAGAATTTCGAGATGTTGCTGGGTCACGTTGTCCGGAATGAGCAGGAAGATCAGTAATTTGACCGGTTCGCCATCCGGTGACTCAAAAGGAATGGGTTCGGAAAGTCGGACAAACGCGGCCAGCGGGGCTTTCAGTCCCCGGATGCGTCCGTGCGGCACCGCGACGCCCTGGCCAAGGCCGGTTGATCCCAGCCGTTCACGGGCAAACAGGTTGTCCGAGACCGTGGAACGGGCAATCCCGCAGTTGTTTTCGAAAATCAGGCCCGCCTGTTCGAATGCCCGCTTTTTGCTGGAGCACTCGATGTCGAGCACGACGTTGTTTTCCGGAAGAATCTGGCTGAAATGAGTCATAGTGCTTGGCACAAAAAACTATCGCCCCGAATTATAGGTGACTTCCCGGGGCATCAGGGGTCGCTTCGTCAGCGGCGTCTGTCCCCAGAGGGAAAGGCGCTACGGAAAAGCGATGCCATCGATACAAGGGATTTTCCGGCGTTGGCGCTAACCAATGCCCGGGCGCTCAATCTATACCTGCATGCCAGCGATGGCAATCGGTTTTCTGAAAATCGTTGCTTCAATCGCCAGTCACGTGCTGGGGTGACATCCCGGCTGGTTATTGCCTTGCATTTCGTGTATTGAGTGGCATTTTTGACAGCGAAAAATTGCTGCGCCAGGGGTTGATGTCGATCCCGCCGCGCCGCGTGTAACGAGCCAGCACCATCAGTTTGGTCGGTTGGCAGGTCGTCAGCAGGTCCATGAAAATTCGTTCGACACAGTGCTCGTGAAACTCCTGATGCTGGCGAAAGCCGATCAGGTAAGTCAGCAAGGCTGCCTGATCAATCGCAGGTCCCGTATAGCGAATTTGCACACTGGCCCAGTCGGGCTGGTTCGTCACCGGACAATTCGATTTCAGCAAATGCGAGACCAGTACCTCTTCGACCGGTGCCGCTGCGGCGTTGGATTTGAGCAGCGCAGGATCCGGATGATAGTCATTCACCTCAATATCCAGACGATCCAGCAGCAAGCCGTCGAGTTCGCCCATCAATGTCTGTCCGAAGGATTCGCTGGTCATCAGCGTCACCTGCACCGGTGCACCGAAGGCTGCCGACAAATCAGCTTTCAGCAAAGACTGCACGGCCTCAGGTCCTGCCATACGCAACTGGTTCAGTGAATTGAGATACAGCTTCATCGACTTCGATTCGACGATGTAAGGTGAATCAGCCGCCACTTGCAGCGTTGCCATGCCCACCTGGGGTTTGCCACGCAGGTTCAGCCAGGACATCTCATACGCATTCCAGATATCCATACCGAAAAATGGCAGCGTGCCGGTAATGCCGAGTGTGGCGCGCTGGTCGACACGAGGCATGGAAAACAGCAACCTGGGATTGTAGTCGGCCGGGTAGGTCGATGACTGGCCCAGTGGAAAACCGGCGGGAGGGTGTGCAGTGCTCATGACAATTTTCTTTCGCTTACAGGAACAGGCGATAGGCGGGATTCTCGCTTTCATCCCACGAGCGATAACCCAGCGTCGCAAGGAAATCACGGAAGCGTTTCATCTCCGTCCTCGGCACTTGCAGCCCGACCAGTACCCGGCCTACATCACCGCCCTGACTCCGGTAATGAAAAAGACTGATATTCCAGTTCGGCGCCAGGCTATCCAGAAAACGCATCAGCGCGCCGGGCCGCTCGGGAAACTCGAAGCGGTAAATTAATTCATTCTGCGCCAGCGAGCTCTTCCCACCGACCAGATGTCGAATATGCTGCTTGGCGAGTTCATCCTGCGTCAGGTCGATCGTCTTGAAGCCCTGCTTGCGGAATTGTTTCGAGATACGTTCGGGCTCATCGCGGTTAGCGATCTGCAGACCTACAAATACATGCGCTTGCAGCTCATCGCTAATCCGGTAGTTAAATTCCGTCACGGCCCGCGGTCCGATCAGCTGACAAAAACGGCGGAAACTCCCGCGCTCTTCCGGAATTGTGACCGCGAACACCGCCTCTTGCGCTTCGCCCACCTGCGCACGTTCGGCAACAAAGCGCAGACGGTCAAAGTTCATGTTGGCACCACAGGCAATCGCCACCAGTGTTTGATGACGCAGTGGCTTTTTCTGCTGCGAAAAACGATCAACGTAGGCCTTCGCGCCAGCCACTGCCAGCGCACCTGCTGGCTCGAGAATGCTGCGCGTATCGGTAAACACATCCTTGATTGCCGCGCACACCGCATCGGTATCAACCAGAATCATCTCATCCACATGCGCGCGCGCGAGCCGAAACGTTTCTTCGCCCACCTGTTTGACCGCAGTGCCATCGGAAAACAGGCCCACATCCTGCAGCATCACACGACGGCCTGACGCCAGTGAGCGCGTCATTGCATCCGAATCGGTGGTCTGCACGCCGATCACTTTCACATCTGGCCGCACTGCTTTGATATACGCTGCCACGCCGCTGATGAGACCGCCGCCGCCAACGGCGACAAATACCGCGTGAATAGGCCCGGGATGCTGCCGCAGTATTTCCATGCCGATCGTGCCCTGACCGGCAATCACGTCCGGATCATCAAAAGGGTGAACGAAACAGAGTTTATGTTTTTTTTCGAGCTTCAGCGCATGCTGGTAAGCGTCCGAATAGGATTCCCCATGCAACACCACTTCGCCACCACGCGAGCGCACCGCATCAATTTTCACCGCAGGTGTGGTGGTTGGCATCACGATCACGGCACGGCAGCCCAGCGTGCTGGCCGACAACGCCACGCCCTGCGCGTGATTACCGGCGGAGGCGCAAATCACCCCGCGCTTTAATTGCGTGGGCGATAGATGTGCCATCTTGTTATAAGCACCGCGCAGCTTGAAGCTGAACACGCTTTGCATGTCCTCACGCTTGAAATAAATCCGGTTACCCGTGCGCTGAGACAGCGTGGGCGCCAGTTCCAGCGGCGTTTCCACGGCCAAATCATAGACGCGCGAGGTGAGGATTTTTTTGAGGTAATCAGTTGGCATAGCAGCTCATTATAATGGACCCCCCCTTCCTCTCCGAGCGCGCGATGAACTCAGTCATCGACCCTTTGCTGGCGGCGCTTGCGCTGCCTTCACTCAGTCTTCCGGCACTGTTCATCATCAGCCTGATCTCGGCCACCCTGCTGCCCATGGGCTCGGAGCCCGCAGTGTTTGCCATTGCAAAAATGAACCCCGCCTTGTTTTGGCCGGCCATCATGGTCGCCACCATCGGCAATACGATTGGCGGCGCGATCAGCTACGGCATGGGCTACGGTGCAAAAAATATCCTCGCAAAAGAAAGGGCGTCGCGCTGGTTCGGCTGGTTGCAGCGGTTCGGCCCCAAAACATTGCTGCTGTCCTGGTTACCTGTGGTCGGCGATCCGTTGTGTGCGTTGGCCGGTTGGCTGAAAATGCCGTTCTGGCAGAGCCTCGCGTACATGGCCATCGGCAAATTTTTACGCTATCTCATGGCGACGGGCTTGCTGTTGTTGGTGCCCGACGGTATCTGGCACTACATGCTGGCCTGGTTCTGAGCCTGAAAGGCAGATCGCTCCGAAAAGCCACAGTCGTTCAAGGGCTTACCGGGGTCATTGTGCATCGCAGTGAGATAAAATGCGTCTTTAGATTCAGGTCACTTGTTTCCTCAGATGAACGCCCCAGCGCATATGCAAGTCCTGCTTACGGATGCTCCGGAAAATCCAGCGCCGGCGCGTCTGCGGGAGATACCGTACAACTACACCTCTTTCTCCGACCGCGAAATCGTCATCCGTTTGCTGGGTGAGGCGGCGTGGGTCCTGCTCTCTGAATTGCGCAGCGCACGTCAGACCGGTCGCTCTGCCCGCATGCTCTATGAAGTGCTGGGCGATATCTGGGTCGTGCGTCGCAATCCCTATCTGCAGGACGATTTGCTCGACAATCCGAAGCGCCGCGATGCACTGGTCGAGGCGCTCTACCATAGGCTCGGTGAAATCGATCGTCGGCGAACGGCCGACACGGAAGAGTCAGACAGTCCGGCGGCACAAACGCGCAGCGCCCATGTGGCCACGCTGCTACAGCTGGCTAAAGAGGCCGTCCGTGATTTTGCCGCCGAGTTTCGTCAGACAGAAGCCTTGCGTCGCCGCGCTCTGCGTGGGCTGGGTCGTTACACTGAAAAAGACAATATCCGTTTTGATGGACTTTCGCGTGTGTCGCATGTGACGGATGCGACCGACTGGCGCATCGAATATCCGTTCGTCGTGCTGACACCCGACAGCGAAGAAGAGATCGCTGGCCTCGTCAAAGCCTGCATCGAACTCGGCCTGACCATCATCCCGCGCGGCGGCGGCACAGGGTATACCGGTGGCGCCATACCGCTGACGCCCATGTCAGCTGTCATCAACACCGAAAAACTGGAAGCGCTGGGTGATGTCGTCGTACAGCACCTGCCCGGTGCGGCGCGCGAATGCGCCACGATTTTTTCTGGCGCTGGCGTAGTTACCCGACGTGTATCCGACGCGGCAGAAAAAGCCGGTTATGTGTTTGCCGTCGATCCGACCTCGGCAGATGCCTCCTGCATCGGCGGCAATATCGCGATGAATGCCGGCGGAAAGAAAGCCGTGTTGTGGGGTACTGCGCTCGACAATCTCGCCAGCTGGCGCATGGTGGACCCGAATGGTGACTGGCTCGAAGTCACGCGTCTGGATCACAACCTCGGCAAGATTCATGATGTGGCACTCGCGCGTTTCCGACTCGACTGGACCCATCCCGCCGAGCGCGGACGCGCGCAGAAAACCAACACGCCCTTCAAGACCGAAATTCTTGAAGTCGATGGACGCAAGCTCCGCAAGGAAGGTTTGGGCAAGGATGTCACTGACAAATTCCTCGCCGGGCTGCCCGGTGTGCAAAAAGAAGGTTGCGACGGTCTGATCACCTCGGCGCACTGGATACTGCACAAAATGCCGAAACACACACGCACGGTCTGCCTTGAGTTTTTCGGTCAGGCGCGCGACGCAATTCCATCGATCGTTGAAATCAAAGATTATCTCGACGCAGAAACTCGCAAAGGTGGCGCCATACTCGCCGGTCTCGAGCATCTGGACGAACGCTATCTGCGCGCCGTTGGCTACGCGACCAAATCCAAGCGCGGTGTGCTGCCCAAAATGGCTCTGTTTGGTGACATCGTCGGTGATGATGAAGAAGCGGTGGCGCGCGCCACCTCCGAGGTCGTTCGTATTGCCAACACCCGCGTCGGTGAAGGTTTCGTCGCTGTCAGCCCTGAGGCGCGTAAAAAATTCTGGTTGGATCGCGCTCGCACCGCAGCAATTGCGCGACACACCAATGCCTTCAAGATCAATGAAGACGTCGTCATTCCGCTCGACCGCATGGGTGAATATACCGATGGCATCGAGCGCATCAACATCCGTCTGTCGATCACCAACAAGCTGAAATTGGTTGCTGAGCTCTCATCGTATTTTGCGCGCGGTCAGCTCAAGCTGGGCAAGAGCGAGGATGGCGAAGGTCTTGAGATCCCTCCGGCTGAATTACTCGAGGACCGCGTAGGGCAGGCCTTGAGCCTTTTGGAGTCAGTGCATGCGCGCTGGTCCTGGCTACTGTCGCATCTCGACACCACCATCGCCGGCGCGCGCGAAGAGCTGACCGAACTCGGACTTGCCCAGCTTCTCGCTGACATCGACGCGGCAGGTGATCTTTCCGGTCTGCGGGTATTCGATGTACTGCAGGATCGCCGCATCCGGGTTTCATGGAAAGCTGAAGTGCGCGCCCAGCTGCGTCAGATCTTCAGCGGTGCAGCCTTTAAGCCGGTGCTGGAAGAATGCAGCGCCATCCATCAGCGCGTCTTGCGTGGCCGGGTGTTCGTCGCACTGCACATGCATGCGGGCGACGGCAATGTGCACACCAATATCCCCGTGAATTCCGATGACTACGACATGCTGCAGACTGCCCATGCTGCCGTGGTTGAGATCATGGCGCTGGCCCGGTCGCTCAACGGTGTGATCTCCGGCGAGCATGGCATCGGTATTACCAAGCTCGAATTCCTCACCGAGGCCGAGATCAGCGAATTCCGTGATTACAAGCAGCGTATCGATCCGGAAGGTCGCTTCAACAAAGGCAAGCTGCTGAACTCACCCGAGCTGCATGCCGACTTGCGCAATGCTTATACGCCGTCCTTCGGGCTGATGGGACATGAGTCGCTGATCATGCAGCAAAGCGACATCGGCGCGATTGCCAACAGTGTCAAGGACTGCCTGCGTTGCGGCAAATGCAAACCCGTTTGTGCTACGCACGTGCCGCGCGCAAATCTGCTTTATTCGCCGCGCAACAAAATTCTTGCGACCTCCTTGCTGGTCGAAGCGTTTTTGTACGAAGAACAAACGCGGCGTGGGATATCCATACGTCACTGGGAAGAATTCGAAGACGTTGCCGATCACTGCACCGTCTGCCACAAATGCCTGACGCCTTGCCCGGTCGATATTGACTTTGGCGATGTGTCGATGAACATGCGCAATTTGCTGCGCAAGATGGACAAAAAGTCATTTAATCCCGGCACTGCGGCATCCATGTTTTTCCTGAATGCGAAAGACCCGGCTACCATCAATGCCACCCGTCAGGTCATGATTGGCTGGGGTTACAAGGCGCAGCGCTTTGCCCATGACCTGCTGAAAAAATTCGCGAAAAAGCAAACCAAAGCGCCGCCATCCACGCATGGCAAGCCGCCGGTGCGCGAGCAGGTGATTCATTTCGTGAACAAGAAAATGCCCGGCAATCTGCCCAAGAAAGCCGCGCGCGCCTTGCTTGATATCGAGGACGATAAATTCGTCCCCATCATCCGCGACCCGAAAGCCACCAGCGCCGACACCGAAGCCGTGTTCTACTTCCCCGGCTGTGGTTCCGAACGTTTGTTCTCGCAAGTCGGCCTCGCCACGCAGGCGATGCTATGGCATGTCGGCGTGCAAACCGTGCTTCCGCCGGGCTATCTGTGCTGCGGCTATCCGCAGCGCGGCTCAGGCGATTTTGACAAAGCCGAAAAAATCATCACTGACAATCGTGTGCTGTTCCATCGCGTTGCCAACACACTGAACTATCTCGACATCAAGACGGTGGTGGTCTCGTGCGGCACCTGCTACGACCAGCTACAGGGCTATGAATTCGACAAAATCTTCCCCGGCTGCCGTATCGTCGACATCCACGAATATCTGCTCGAAAAAGGTGTCAAGCTCGAAGGTGTCACTGGTACCCGTTACATGTATCACGACCCCTGCCACAGTCCGATGAAGCAGCAGGATCCGCTCAAAACAGTCAACAGTCTGATCACGACGATTGATGCGCAGAAGATTGAAAAGAACGATCGCTGCTGCGGCGAGTCCGGCACCCTCGCCGTTTCGCGGCCCGACGTCTCGACGCAGATTCGCTTCCGCAAAGAAGCCGAAATGACCAAGGGCGCGGACAAACTGCGCGCCGATGGTTTCGAAGGCGATATAAAAATCCTGACTTCTTGCCCGTCCTGCCTGCAGGGCCTGTCGCGTTTCAATGACGATTCAGGCACCGATGCTGATTACATCGTCGTTGAAATGGCAAGGCATCTGCTGGGCCCCAACTGGATGCCCGACTATGTCGACCGCGCCAATAACGGCGGCATTGAACGGGTACTGGTCTGAGTATGAGCAATAAACTAGCAGGCTGCGAACTGTGTGAGACGCCGGGCGGCGAGGTACTGCATCAGGGCACGCAGTTTCGCGTCGTGCTGGTCGATGACGATAATTATCCGGGATTCTGCCGAGTCATCTGGCGCGATCATGTGAAAGAAGTCACCGATCTCAGCGAACTCGACCGCATGCTCTTGATGGATGTGCTCTGGCAGGTCGAGCATGTGGTGCGCGAGGTGATGCAGCCCGAGAAAATCAATCTCGCCAGCCTGGGTAATGTCGTGCCGCATCTGCACTGGCACGTGATACCGCGCTATACCGACGATGCACATTTCCCTGCGCCAGTCTGGGCCGAGACCAAGCGTCAGCCGACAGCAGCATCGCTGCAAGCGCGGATCGAACGCCTGCCCGCATTGCGCATGAAGATGCAGCAGCGGCTGTCCACGTATCTTTAGTCAGTCGCTTGCCTGCTGCAGCGAGCGGCATACCGCGGCATAATCATCGGCATCTTCATGTTTACCGGATTTCCCATGTCAGAGACATCAGTACCGACCGAAATCGCCCTTCGCAAAGCGTCGCGCATTCTTGAGCTGACTTATGGCGATACCCGCTATCAGCTGCCTTTTGAATTCTTGCGTGTTCACTCGCCCTCCGCCGAGGTGCGCGGCCATGGAGCCGGGCAGGAAGTGCTGCAGACAGGCAAGCGCGATGTCGGGATCACTGCGATCGAGCCTGTGGGTCATTATGCGATACGCATCGTGTTCTCGGACGGGCATGACAGCGGTATTTATTCGTGGGATGTACTGCAATCGTTTTGTCAGCGCCAGCAGGCCATGTGGGACGACTACCTACGCAAGCTGCAGGCGGCCGGGCATGCTGGCGACAGCGGGCGGGATGTACCGATGGTGAAGTCTGGGGGGAGTGGTTGCGCGGTTTGAGGGGCATCGTCATAGTGCGGCGCCACTACAAACTGTAGCCGAACTGCATCACCTGGATGTTCAGAGAGAATGGCCAAAGTCTCCCGAGTCTTGTGGGCACGATTGAATAAAGCGAGTGGCACCCAACTCGCCCTGCCATACTCAGAACCAACATGGTTATCGACAAGTTCCTGAAGAAAAAAGACGCAAGAAGTCGTCGAGACTTTTCATTCGCTGACCGCTGAGCAGAGACTGTTTAAATAAAGCCGGAAAGCTTAGGGAAACGCGGAATAAATCCACATTTTGTGGCGACCCAGCGCAGCTTTGTGACGCGGGGCTAGGGAAATCAAGGGCTAAGCGTAATTTCTTTCGCTACAAAAGTGTGAGGTTTTATTTATTCAGTAATTCCTTAGATTAGCGTGGTTTTAAGCCTTATCCATGCAGTTTTTGGATTATTTTGTGGATCCAAAAAAGCTTTCGTGCTTTGATTAAACTCATTTACAAAAAAATCATGACGATGATTATCTAGCAGTTTTCTGACATGAAAAAGAATAGCGGATTTTTTCGGGTTATCTTTGATCCCTGAAGCAATATCAAAGATCGCATTTCGAGCACTTAAGTAATCTCGTCGTACTAAAAAATCTGGTTTTAGCTTATCCGTAAAAAATTGTTTGTGTGAGTCTTTGCGAACATAGAGTTGGATTCTTCCATCCCCCAGTTCTCTCGCTCTGACTTGTTTATCTGGGCTGAGATCTTTAAAGTACTTTGCAACATCTTCGAGGGTAGTCGTTTTATTCAGGATTAATTTGTCGATGCTCATAAAATTTCTCCGGGCGAAGTTGAATGTGTATTCGCGTCCAAGGTATCCGGATCAGTAACTGATTTCCAGCTGCTGTTCGTGCGTTAAACGGCTTTGGTGCAGCGCCACCGCAAATCGCAGCCAATCCGGGTTATGCAGGTCGATCTGACCCAAGCATGTAGGCGTCGGCAGCGTCGGGAACTTCGCAGTAGCACTTGTATAATGCATTTCCAACTCACCGAGCCCCGCCATGACCCAAACCCATTTCGGCTACCAGCAAGTCCCTGAGGAACAAAAGGCGCATAAGGTCGCTGAAGTTTTTCATTCGGTGGCCGCCAAATACGACGTCATGAATGACCTGATGTCGGCGGGTCTGCACCGGGTCTGGAAAGCGTTTACCGTTGCGCAGGCCGGCATACGCCCCGGTTTCCGGGTGCTGGATCTGGCAGGTGGCACCGGCGATCTGGCACGCGCCTTTGCAAAAAAGGCCGGCCCGACCGGCGAGGTCTGGCACACCGACATCAACGAATCCATGCTGCGCGTGGGCCGGGACCGGATGATCAATGACGGTCTGCTGCTGCCCACCCTGATTTGCGACGCCGAGAAGCTGCCTTTCCCTGACAATTACTTTGACCGGGTGTCCGTGGCTTTTGGTTTGCGCAACATGACGCACAAAGAGGCGGCGCTGGCAGAAATGCGCCGCGTGCTCAAACCGGGCGGTAAGTTGCTGGTGCTGGAGTTTTCCAAAGTAGCGCCGCCGCTGCAAAAGCCTTATGACTTGTACTCGTTCAAAGTGCTGCCCTGGCTGGGTCAGAAGATCGCCAGTGATGCCGACAGCTACCGCTATCTCGCGGAGTCCATCCGCATGCATCCCGATCAGGAAACCCTCAAAGGCATGATGCAGGACGCTGGACTGGACCGAGTTGAATACTTCAATCTCACCGCCGGCGTCGCCGCCTTGCATGTGGGCGTGAAGCTGTAGGTTGATAAGTTTGTCGCTGGTTTTGTGAGCGCCGGATCCCGGTCTGCGCCTGATGCCAGCCAGTTATGCTGAGAGTTCTGTCGAGTTATTGAAAATTCGAAAGTCCCTGGATCCCGGCCTGCGTCGGGAGCGAGTGGGGAATACGGATCGCATGCGATACGCCCACGTAGCAGTCATCACATGCAGGTGATGACGATTTAAAGACCAACAGTTCTTCAAGCGTCATCCCGGCGCAGGCCGGGATCCAGTGACTTTAAATCCTTGGCCTCGCCGGAATGCCTGCCAATTTAAAAGACCATGTTTAATCCCGAACGCCCGCTCGCCGCTGCACTGAATCACCTGCTGTCACGCCAGCCGCCATTACGCGAGGTATTGTTGGCGCACGCTGGCAAGACAGCGTGCATCGCGGTAGGCACCTTTCGGCTGGAGCTCGCAATCGCTCCGGATGGTTTGCTGCAAACAGCAACCAGCACCGAGCCAGACGTCACCATCCGCATCCAGCCTGCCGACCTGCCACAGATTCTCTCGAATATGGACAGGGCGTTTTCTTATGTCAGTCTGAGTGGCGATGCTGAGCTTGCCAAAGCGATCTCTGAAGTGGCGCAGGGTTTGCAATGGGAAGCCGAAGAAGATCTTGCGCCTTTCGTCGGTGATATCGCAGCGGTTCGTATCGCACAAGCAGCGCGCGCGACGGTAAAAGGTATGCGCTCCGGTAGCCGCAAGTTGGTCGAGCAGATCACTGAATATCTGCTGGAAGAAAATCCCACGCTGATGTATCGAAAAGCCGGCGAAGATTTCGCGGCGCAAGTCGCCGGATTGCGCGACGATGTAGAACGGCTCGGCAAGCGCATTGGCCTGCTTGAGACACGCACAGGTCCAAGCCCGGGTTCAGGCACAAGCAATAGCGCAGGGAGTTCCCGATGATTTTGCGCTTGTTACGTGTTTTGAAAATCACTCGCGTATCCCTGCGCTACGGGCTCGATGAAATCATCTTGTCCAGCGCCCGCATACCGCCCCATCTGCGGCTCCTGTCGGCACTCTTGTTCTGGCGCGATTTGAGCGCACCGCGCGGCGAACGTTTGCGTCGTGCGCTTGAAGAGCTGGGTCCGATCTTCGTGAAATTCGGTCAGGTGCTTTCTACCCGGCGTGATTTGCTGCCCGCCGATGTGGCCGATGAGCTGGCGCTGTTGCAGGATCAGGTCCCGCCCTTTGCGTCCGATCTGGCTGTGGCCGAAATCACCCGCTCGCTGGGCCAGCATCCGGATCGGTTGTTCGCAAGTTTTTCGCGCGAACCTGTGGCGTCTGCGTCGGTGGCGCAGGTACATTTTGCGGTCCTTAAAAATGGGACAGAGGTCGCGGTCAAAGTCCTGCGGCCGGGCGTGCATCAGGCGATGGACAAGGATATTGCCCTCATGCGGGTGGTTGCCGGATGGGTCGAGCAGTGGTGGTCCGACGGGCCGCGTCTGAAGCCGCGCGAAGTCGTCGCCGAGTTCGACAAATATCTGCACGACGAACTTGATCTGATGCGTGAAGCCGCCAACGCCAGCCAGCTCAGGCGCAACTTCGCCAGCTCGCCGCTGTTGATGGTGCCGGAAATGTTCTGGGATTACTGCGCTGAATCCGTCATTGTCATGGAGCGCATGCGGGGCATCCCCATTTCACAAACCACACGCCTGATCGAAGCTGGTGTCGATCTGAAAAAACTCTCGCGCGACGGCGTCGAGATATTTTTTACCCAGGTGTTTCGCGATGGCTTCTTTCATGCAGATATGCACCCCGGGAACATCATGGTGTCTACGGCACCTGAAACCTTTGGACGTTATATCGCCCTTGATTTTGGTATCGTCGGCACACTCACCGATTTTGATAAAGACTATTTGTCACAAAATTTTCTCGCATTTTTTCAGCGGGATTACAAACGTGTTGCGCAAGCCCACATCGAATCCGGCTGGGCGCCCAAAGAAACCCGTGTCGACGAGCTGGAGGCGGCCGTGCGCGCCTGCTGCGAGCCGATTTTCGATCGCCCCCTGTCGCAGATCTCTTTCGGGCAGGTGCTGCTACGGCTGTTCCAGACTTCGCGTCGCTTCAATGTTGAAGTGCAGCCGCAACTCGTTCTTTTGCAAAAAACGCTGCTCAATATCGAAGGCCTCGGCCGTCAGCTCGATCCGGATCTCGATCTGTGGGCGACCGCCAAGCCCTTTTTAGAGCGATGGATGAAAGAGCAGGTGGGCTGGCGTGGTTTGGTCGAGCGTCTGAAAATCGAGGCGCCGCATTACGCGCAAATCCTGCCCCAGTTGCCGCGTCTGTTGCAGCAGGCACTCACCGCCCAATCTCAGACGCAACCCTCAGACAACAGCGTCTTGCTCCAGCGTCTGCTCGCCGAGCAGCGGCGCACCAATAGGATGTTGGGGGTGGCCGTGTATTTTGGCGGGGGCCTTCTGGTCGGCGTGCTGGTGGTTCAGCTCCTGCTCCGCTGGCATGCGGCCCTGTAACCCCCCGCGAGCAGCACTTTGACCCAACGC
>CAZXDB010000025.1:0-23573 GCA_964639465.1 uncultured Bifidobacterium sp.
AAAATTCGACTTGATGTTGCTGCCGTCGAAGAAAGTACGATCCACCATCGCATTGTCGAAGCCTGACATCGGTCCGCAATCCAGTCCAATCGCACGCGCTGCCATGATCAGATAAGCGCCCTGCAGCGAACCGTTACGGAAAGCGAAGGCTTCTCTCGTCGCACGCTTGTCATCGCCGGCAAACATGTCCGCGAAGCCGGGATTGTGCGGAAACGTCTTGTGCAGCAAGGTATGAAAATCGGTGTCGTGCGCGATGATGGCAATCACCGGCGCGCTCATGGTTTTGTCGACATTGCCAGGCGCGAGGGCCGGACGCAGGCGCTCTTTTGCTTCAGCGGTTCTCAGAAAAACCAGACGGGCAGGCTGGCTGTTGGCTGAGGTGGGACACATCTTCATCAACGCATACAAGTCTTCGAGTTGCTCATCGCTGACAGGCCGATCAAGCCAGCCATTCTGGCTGCGCGCATCGAGAAACAAGGTATGGACAGCTGGGGTATCGATTACGGTATACATGGGACCTCCGACAAAGAGGTAACAGTGTAACGCCGGGCAACGCCGATCTTGCCGTCGGCGGCCTTGATAGCAAAACGCCATGTTTCGAGCATGAATGGCAAACATTTCCACAGCTCAACAAATAGAACGGTCGTTCTGATAAGATACTGATGCTTGGGAGCGCGCAGCCGGGGGCCGATTGGCACCCTCTCCACGCCCTGGAAAAGCACAGCAGAAGTCACCGCAGACATCGTCGGGCAGCAACCTGTCACGCCTCTGCAGCGCTGTCCGCACTCCGCACAACCAGTACAACAAGGAGAAAGGCCGATGCGCGCCTATATCGAATTTATTGTCCGTTTTCGGTGGGCCGTGCTCGCCGCCGTGTTGGTTGCGACGGTCTTCCTATTTTTCCGAGGACAGGCGCTAACGATTATCATCGACCCCAATAACATCGTGCCGCGCTCGCATCCGTTCGTGGCAACCACACTCAAAGTCGAGGAAGTTTTCGGGTCGCGCTACGTCGGCGTGATCGGCATCACGCCCAAGGATGGCGATGTGTTCAATCCGAAGGTACTGGAAAAAGTACAGCGTATCACTGGCAAGCTGCGCGAAACGCCGCGCGTGGTGAAAGCCAATCTGCTGTCGGTCTCCGCACGACGCGCGAAAGATATCCGCGGCACGGAAGAAGGCATGGAGGTGCGTCAGATGATGACGGATGTCCCTGCCACGCCCGAGCAGATGGCGGCGCTGAAAGACGCGCTGCAGCGCAATTCGGCATACATGAACTCGGTGGTCTCGAATGACTTCAAGACTATCACCGTGCTGGCTGAGGTCCGCGACGCGACGCCCGCTGAGCTCAAAGAAGGCAAAGGCGGCTTTAGCTACGTAAACAAAAAAATCGAGGAAATTGTTGCTGCCGAGCGCGATGATTCGGTCGATATCGCCGTCACCGGCTATCCGGCGTTTCTGGCCTTGCTTGAACAGTTTTCCGGGCGCGGGGGGATTTTGCTGCTGATTGCGATCGGCGTCATCGGCATCATTCACTACGAAGCTTTCCGAACGATGCAGGGTCTGATCCTGCCGCTGGTGACGCCGATTGTGGCCGTCATCTGGGGCAAAGGCTTCATGGGACTGGCCGGGGTGCCGCTGGATATCTTCAATATGTCCACGCCGATTCTGATCCTGGCGGTCGGTGCCGGTCATGCGGTACAGATGCTCAAGCGCTACTACGAGGAATACAACCGCATGCGCGAGAACCCGGATCTCTCGCCGCGCGAAGCGAATCGGTTGGCCGTGATCGAGTCGATCGTGAAGATCGGTCCGGTGATGCTGACTGCGGGTCTGGTCGCCGCTGCCGGCTTCCTGTCGCTGATGATTTTCGACATCGTGTCGATCCGGGTCTTTGGTATTTTTGCGGGTATTGGCATTCTGTCGGTTCTGGCAATCGAGATGACCTTCATCCCGGCACTGCGCGCGGTGCTACCGCCACCAGGCGAGAAGGAAGCGCGCATGGAACGTGAAGAGCGCGTCTGGGATCGGATCACCGGCTTCTACGCCGATCTGATGCTCGGCCCTCAGCGTGCGCGTATTTTTATTGCCACCGGCATCATCATTGCCGTGTCAGTGGCTGGCATGACGCAGCTGAAAATTGAAAGTGCGCTGAAAAAATACTTTGACCCCGATCTGCCGCTGATGGTCGCCGACCAGAAGCTCAATCAGCGCATGGCTGGCACTAACAATATCTACCTGCTGATCGAAGGCGATCAGCAGGATGCCATCAAGGATCCGGCCGTGCTCAAGGCGATGGATGAATTGCAGACCTTTGTGTCCGCTCAGCCGAACGTCGGCAAGGTGATCTCGATTGCGGAATTCATCAAACGCATGAACCAGTCGATGAATGCGGACAAGCCCGAGTTTTTCAAAATCCCCGATCAGCAGGCAACGGTGGCCGAGTATCTGCTGCTGTACTCGATGTCGGGCGAGCCGGGCGATTTTGATCCGTATGTTGATTACGACTACAGGATGGCCAATATGGTGGTCTTCACGCACAGCGACAGTACCGCCGATCTGCATGCGCTGTGGCGCGATATCCAGGGCTTCGTCGCACAGAAGTTCCCGCCGAATGTACGCGTGAACATCGGTGGCAGCGTTGCCCAGAGTGCAGCGATTACCGAGGTGATCGTCAAGGACAAGATTCTGAACGTGGCTCAGATCGCCACTGTGGTCTTCATTGCCGCAGCGCTGGTCTTCCGTTCGCTGATTGCCGGTTTGCTGGTGGTCACGCCGTTGCTGCTGTCGGTGCTGGTGAATATGGGCCTGATGGGCTGGCTGGGCATGCGCCTGAATGTACCGACCGCGCTGACCTCGGCGCTGGCGATTGGCATCGGTGCCGATTACGCGATCTACATGCTGTTCCGACTGCGCGAGGAAATCGCGCGCGGCACCGATGTCGATGCTGCGTTCCGCAAGGTACTCCAAACCGCTGGCAAGGCCTGCCTGTTCGTCGCCTCGGCGGTGGCTGGCGGTTATGCGGTGCAAGCCGGGTCGCGCGGTTATTACCCGCATACCTGGAATGCGATCCTGATCGGTACTGCAATGGTGGTGAGCGTGACGGCAGCGCTGACGGTGATGCCGGCCCTCATTCTGAAGTTCCGACCCAAATTCATTTTCAACGGAGGCAATGTGAATTCGACATCCGGAAGTCAACGTGCAGGACTGGCCATGATCGCCACCATCGGTGTCAGCGCCCTGCTAATGAGCGCAGTGCCCAACAAGGCTTGGGCACTGACGGCCAATGAGATCATGGAGAAGAATTTCGTGGTCGGCAAATATGCTGACTCGACCTCGGAGAGCACGATGACGCTCACGAACAAGTCCGGTCAGAAGCGTGTGCGCAAAACTTTCGGCACGAGCAAGCTCGAGCCGAACGGCATCGACAACAAGCGAATGACACGTTTTCTGGAGCCTACCGATGTAAAGGGAACGGTCTCGATGCTGATCGAGCGCTCGGACAGAGATGACGATATCTGGATCTATCTGCCCAGCGTGAAAAAAGTACGCCGGCTGATTTCATCGAACAAAAAAGACAGTTTCGTCGGTACCGATTTTTCATATGGCGATGTAATCGGTCACAAGGTGAAGGAATGGAATCACACGCTAGTCAAAGAAGAAGAAGTCGATGGCGCGCCCTGCTACGTGATCGAATCCACCCCGAAGGACGCAACGATCAAGGCCAACACTGGCTATTCCAAACGCGTAATCTGGATACAGAAAGACAATCTGGTCACCCTCAAGAGCGTCGCCTACGATGAAGCCGGCGAGCTGCTCAAGGAAGCACGCTACAGTCACTACAAGGAAGTCGATCCGGTGAAGAAAAAATGGCAGGCTGGCGTACTCGAGGCGCGCAATCTGCAAACCGGACACAGCACCGTGATTTCGATCGATAATTTCAAAGTCAATATCGGCGTGAAGGATGATTACTTCACGACCCGGTACATGGAACAGCAGTAATGATGGTACCCAGGGCACCCCGCTCGCTCGGCGTCTTGCTGAATGCTCTTGCGGGTGCGCTGCTGATTGCGCCGCTGGGTGTACTGCTCAGCGTACCGATCGGCTGCGCAATGGCGCAGACAACGTCGGCAGCCCCTGCGTCAACTGAGTCTGCTGGATCGGCGAATAGTTCAACGAGTGCTTCAACAAGTGCTTCAGCAAATAACTCGCCGGATGCGTCAGCGCCCGAGATGGCACCGCCGGACACAGCGACCGACACCCGTCTCGCCCTGCTCAACACATTCAACGCGCTGGGACTGACAGGATCACTGCGCGGTGGCTACTGGTCGTCCAATCGGTTGTTTGATGATCGCGGCGATCTCGGTACCGCGTCAACCTGGCTGCGGATGGACAAGCGTTTCGGCGATGGGTTTGGCGTGTACGCCGAAGCCTACGGCGGTCGCGAAGATATGCGCAGCGATGGCCATGATGTTGCGCGCTTGCGCGAGGCTTATCTGGATGGGCGCGCTGGCGCGCTGGATTTCCGTCTGGGCAAGCAGATTATCGCCTGGGGTCGCACCGACCGGCTGAACCCAACCGACAATCTCACGCCGCGTGATGCGCGGCTGCTGGCAGCCGACATTGATGAGGATCGTTTTGGATCACTGGCGGCCAAAACCACTTGGAATCTGGATGCACACACCAGCCTGACCGGTGTCTGGCTACCCGAATTCCGACCCAACCGGATTTACCTGCGACCAGGCTTGTCAGAGGTCATTCCGAACAGCTCGCGCAACTGGGCACTGAAACTGGATCAGTCCGGCAAGGCCGTTGACTGGTCCGTGTCGTACTACGATGGCCACGATCTCTCGGGTGATCTCGATGCGAACAGCGTAATACGACATTACCGCACGCGGGTGATCGGTGCGGATATGGCGACTACACGCGGCGCCTGGCGGTTTGCGCTGGAGTCTGCTTACACGCGCACCGAAGACCCGGACGGCACGATCGCGTATCTAAAAAATCCGTTTGTCCACACCGTGCTGGGCATTGAGCGAGATTTCGGCAACAACACCAGCGGCATCATTCAGCTCTTCAATCGCCGCGTGATGCATTACCAGACACCTTCGGCTGCCGAGCAGCAACATGCGATCCTCACCTCGCAGCTAGACCGCGAGCAAAACGGCATGAGCTTGCGCATCGCAAAGAAATGGCTGAATGAGACGCTGGAGACCGAGCTGTCTGGCGTGACGCTATTCGAGAGACACGGCTACCTTATACGGCCGCGACTGGTCTATGCATGGAGCGACCAGGTAAAACTGCTGGCGGGCTACGAGTACTTCGATGGCAGCAGCAGTACCTTGTACGGTCTGCTGCGACGCAACCGCTTGTTATTCACTGAGCTGCGGTATTTTTTCTGAGTTGCTCCAGGACGAAATATCCGAGAGCACAGAGCCCCGTCCGCAAACCGTCAAGATGCAGCCGCGCAGGCGCTCAAGTAGAAAATTCCGTCAGCAACGCCCCCGCCAATGGCGCATCCCGCAACAAACCATCGCGATTCACCAGTCGCTGCCCATTGACCCAGACCCCATGCACACCCAGTGCTTCGGTATCTAGCCGCGGTGCGCCGCCGGGCAGATCAAACACGCGCCGTTTCGGACCGCGCCCCACGGTCAGCGGATCAAACAATAACAGGTCAGCCGCGTAACCCTCGGCGATCTGTCCCCTGCCCTGCAAACCGAGAATTTTCGCCGGCCGCGCTGTCAGCTGATGCACGGCATCTGTCAGCGACATGACACCGAGATCGCGCGCCCAGTGACCCATCAGATGCAGACCAAAACCAGCATCATTGAAAAACGTCAAATGCGCGCCGGCATCGCTGAGCGTGATCAGGCTGTGCGGATGATTCAACAACTCACCGACCGCTGCCGTATCGCTATTGAGCAGCACCGCCGTAAAGACGGTTTGCAAATCTTCGGCCAGCGCCAGATCCAGCGCGACATCCAGCGGATCTTTCTGCTGCTCGCGCGCGAGCTCGGCAATGCTGCGCTGCTCATAGTGCGCGTGCTCGGGCAGACGAGTCTCGACCACGTGCACCTTATCCCACTCATTGTTGAACAACCTGAATGACGTGGGCGCAGCAAGCTCATCGCGCACACTCTGACGAAATACTGGATCAGCCAGTTTGGCTTTGAGCGCCGCATCGGAAAGCCCCAGTGCCGGCTTCCAGCTGGCGAGGCCTTCCACCGGATACGGTGAATGAAAGGTGAAATCCATCGTCAGCGGGCAGCAGGACACCTGCCCGACCAGCGGCACGCCGCGCTGATTCGCCTCGGTGATCGCCTGAAGGTCTTTAAATACGGCACCGGGATTGGTGGGATTGTGCAGCAAGGCTGCGACCATCACCGGGCGGCCTGACTTCACCGCCATCTGTTCAAGGAAGGCAATCGGCATCTGGCCACCCTTGGTGACCATGTAAATACCCTGTCCCTGCTCACCCATCGCTTTGATCAGTGACATCATTTCATGATCACTGGCCAGACGTGATGGCATCGGAAAACCACCCTCGCCGTTGTGCGCCGGGCTGGTGCTTGACGCAAAACCAATCGCACCGGAGGCCATCGCTTCACGCACGATGGCGACCATCTGCGCTATCTCTTCATCAGTGGCTTCGCGCTTGTTCGCCTGATCGCCCATCACCCAGGTGCGTACCGATGAATGCCCGACAAAGGCCGCGACATTGACCGCACTACCCTTCGCACGCAGTTGATCGAGGTATTGCGGGAAGGTTTCAAAACCCCAGTCAATCCCATTGCGCAGCACGTCCAGCGACATGCCCTCGACCTGGGTGAGGTTGCGCATGGTGATGTCACGGTCGGCCGGCTTGCATGGCGCGATCGTAAAGCCGCAGTTGCCGATCACGGCCGTCGTCACGCCCTGCGCGGGTGACGGCCGCACATACGGATCCCAAGTGATTTGCGCATCGAAATGCGTGTGGCTGTCGATAATGCCGGGCATCAGCGCCAGGCCGGTGGCATCGATCGTCTCGGTCGCGTCAAGCTCCAACGCCTCACCGACCGCCACAATCATGCCATCCCTGACCGCAATATCGCCGACGCGGGGCGCGGTGCCATTACCGTCGTAGACGGCGGCATGCCGTATCAGTAAATCAAGTTGGTCATTCATGATGGACACCGGATCAAAAATGCGCTGGCTGTGTACTTATTCTGCGTAATCATTCTGTGGGCTCATTCTGCGTATTTGTTTCGCATCGCTCGTTTTGTACCCTCATTTTCTGGCGCAAAGCACCATGTTGGTGGCCGTCGTTGCCACCGTCTCCACCGTGCTGAAGCCTGCCTGCTGCAAGACCATACCGAGTTTGGCGGGCCCCGCCTGCGCACCAAGCGCCAGACCAACTTCCTGTGCCATCGATGCGGGTACGCAACCCATGGTCGAGGCGGTGTAAAACATCTGGCCGACGATGTTGAAATTATCTTCCAGCTTGTCATTGGCAAATGGCTCGATGATGACCAGCAGCCCATCCTCTTTCAATTGCCGGCAGGCGTGTTCGGCTGCACCCACGGGATCACCCATGTCGTGCAGGCAGTCAAAAAAGGCAATCACATCGAAGGTACCGGTGTAGTCCTTCGCGCTGCGTGTATCGTAATGAATGCGCTCGCTCAAACCGGCATCGGCAGCCAGACGTTTTGCCTCTTCGATCGACGGACCATGAAAATCAAAACCATGCACCTGCGCGCTCGGGAAATGCTCAGCGATCAGCATGGTTGATACACCATGACCACAACCGACATCGGCAAAGCTCCCGCCGGCCGACAGCTTTTCAGTCAGTGCCGGTATCTGCGGCAACCAGCGCGACACCAGATTGGATTTGTAAACTGGCTTGAAGAAACGCGCGGTACCGCGGAAATAACAAGGATGATGATCACCCCACGACAGGCCCTCGCCGCTCTGAAAGGCCGCGCGGACTTTGGGTTCATCCATCACCAGTGAGGCGACGCTGTCATAAGCGCCGATCATCAGCGCGGTGCTGTCTTCGCGGGCAAACACGGCTTCTTGTTCTTCGCTCAGAAAAAACTTTCCGTTCTCGCTGTCATAGGACGCATAACCCGCAGCGCACATCGCGCAGAGCCACTCCAAGCTGTAACGCGGATGTATCCCCGCCGCTTCGGCAAAACCCGCATTGTCGCAAGGCCCCATATCGGCCAATCGGGTAAACAGCCCGAGTTCATCGCCGATACGCATCAGTGGCACCAGCTGTGCGGCCGCGACGTTTTGAAATACCTTCCATTGCAATGCCTTGAGTGCCTTGGTATCCATTGCCCTCTACCCCTGAATTAAAGCTGATTTGATCGTATTGTCCTGTGCAGCAGTGTCTTGCTTGCCAAATGATTATCGGCGATCGGCTCGGTGAAAACTTGCCCATCACTGGCAAGTATCAATCATCTCCCTCGTCGCGATCCAAACCCATTAAAATCCCGCAGCACCAGATCATCCTCCGAAGATCCACGGTGGTTGAATTAAAAATATCCAAACATCCGCTTTCAAAAAAGACCGAGACCATGCCCACCGCTATTATCTTTGACACCGAAGCCACCGGTATCGTCGATCCCGTCATTATCGAAGCCGCATGGGTGGCGGTCGATAGTCTGCAGCCCTTCACGCTCGGCGAGCGTTTTCATCAGCGTTATCAACCCGGCAAACCCATCAGCCTGGGTGCGCTGGCCACGCATCACATCCTGGATGAAGAGCTGGTGGACTGCCCGCCCGCCAGCAGCTTTCGTTTGCCGGGCGATCTTCACTACCTGATCGGCCACAATATCGATTTTGACTGGCAGGCAGTCGGTCAACCGGAAGTCAAAAGAATCTGCACGCTGGCACTGGCCAGAAAAGTCTGGCCCGAAGCGGATTCACACAGCCAGAGCGCCCTGCTGTATTTTCTGGAGCGCGACACAGCCCGGGAGCGTCTGCGTGAAGCGCATTCGGCCGCCGCCGATATCGGCATCTGCGCCACGATTCTCAGCCACCTGTGCGCGAAGTTGAACATCACGACCATGGAAGCCCTGTGCGCCGCATCAGATGACGCGCGTCTGCCAACCCACATGACTTTCGGCAAACACAAGGGCCTGCCGCTGGCAGAGGTACCGAAGGATTATGTGCGCTGGCTACTGGATCAGCAGAATGTCGATCCGTATGTGCGGCAGGCTTTCATGGCGCTAAATGCGAAGAAGTCGTAGAACTCCGCCGGCTACTTTTCTCCGGCCACCGTGATGTTGATGCTCTTGCGCATGCCCTCGCCGTAAGAGCGATGTGCGCCGTCGGCGAACTGCATGGTGAGCCGATAGCGACCGGGTTGCAGGAAGACCTGGCTCTCGGTCTGGCCCTTGCCGAAGTGCTTGTGCTGATTGTCGTTCGGGATGACAACGCCGGTATCGATATCGCGGGCATCGATCAGCAGATGATGATGGCCGGTGCCTTCGGTCATATCGCCGGCTGGTGCGATGCGCATCCCGGCCACTTTGAATTTCACGGTGAAGGTGGTCGGCACGGTGTCACCGTCTTTCGGTTCAATGAAATCAACCGACTGGGCGTGCACGGCGCCCGCCAACAAACAAGCCAGGGCGCCCGCAGAGGCCTGCATCAAACGTGTAGATCGGTGCATGTCTTACCCTTTCGCAATAACATCTGATGCCTTCGGCATCATTGAAAAAATCGGTAATTCAGCGACACGACCATCGGTCAATGCCGGCTGCGCGCCGCTGAGGACTTCAGGCTGGCCCGACTGCCCACCTTGCGCCGCACACCCTGCATACGTTGATACCAGACCGGCGGACCGGAAAGATAGTGTCGCTTCCTTCGACTGAAGCTTCGTTGCTTTTGCCGGATATCGTCTTCGGACACAGGGATGCCAAATTCGCTGATATGTTCGAAAGAGCGGTTGGCATCGAGAATCGCAGTACTGAAATCCTCTTCCGCCTCGGCCAAATCATCCGCCACCGAGCGCAGGACATCCGCCGACTCGGACAGTTCCTTTTTCTGCTCCTTGAGTGAGTCTGCTGCCATCTGCTGATTGATCTCGGCCTTGAGCTTGCCCAGGTAGGTCTGCGCACGGCCGAACAGACGACCGGCTACGCGAGCAGCGGCAGGCAACCGCTCGGGACCGATGACGATCATCGCGACACCTCCGATCAGCGCCAGTTTCGTGAGCCCGAGATCGATCATATTCAGCTCCGCTTGCCGCAGACGATCTGCATTAGCTCGAGGTTGCGCGTACCTTCGATGACGGGCCGCCAGCTGTCTTCGGGATCGACACTGCTGCTGATCGTGCGCCCTTTCAGATAAGGCTCGGAGTAGAACTCACCCTCTAGATTGCGAAACTGCTGCGCTGTGCAGTTGTATTCCTTGCGCGAACGATTGGAGAGCACGCCGTTGAGCGGGAAGCTGTAGCTCAGCATTTCCAGTACCGATACCGTTGTGCCTCTGCTTACGATGCTTTGGTCATCGTAATAAAACTCTGCTTTGCCATTGTCACCGTACAGCACCCAGCCCGCGTGAGCGAGATTGGATGCCAGCAGCAATGCGAGCACGCCTGTTTTCATGATGTCTCCTCGGTCGATGGATGATCTCGCGTGGCGGTCCAGAGGCGATACAAATACAAGCCGGGGAGAACCAGGGCGAACGCATAGGCGCCCACGATCAACCAGAGCCCATCAAGACCCAGGCGCGGGCCGAGCCCATGCCGAAACACCAGATACATGACCAGTGCCGAGACAAAGTAGATCAGCTTCTGCCTTTTTTTGAGCTTCATCGTGCGTCGGCTACAAGGAGTTAACGAAGGCAATCAGATCGTCGCGCTCTTCTTTCGAGAGCCCGGCAAAGAGATCGCGCGATGCCTGCGCCTCGCCGCCATGCCAAAGAATAGCCTCCAGCACATTCCTCGCGCGTCCGTCATGCAGCAGGTGAGTGCTGCCATTGACTTGTGCGGACAGTCCTATTCCCCACAGCGGTGCCGTGCGCCAGTCTTGCGGCCCAGCCTTGAAATCCGGACGACCATCGGCGAGGCCCGGTCCCATGTCATGCAGCAGCAGATCGGTATAGGCGCGAAAGGTTTTTTTCGAGATGGCGGGCAGCAGCGGAAAGTCGCCGGTGCGCATCTCGGGCACATGACATTGCGCGCAACGCGCCTTCTCGAAAGACTGGCGACCCCGAATGATTTGCGGATTATCCTGATCGCGTGCAGCCGGGGCATCCAATGCCACCGACCAGAAGTTCAGCTCATCCCACGAGTAATCCAGCAACTCGGGCCGGTTCCCCGGCGGCATGGCCCGACAGGCGGTCTGGACAGGTGGGCAGTTCTCTTCGATGTAGAGCGAAGAAGTCACGCCCATGTCGCCATGAAAAGCAGCAGCAATCTGCTGGCGCACCGAGGGTTGATTGGCTTTCCATCCGAAGCGTCCGAGCGCGGTACGCTGATGAATATCATCGCGCACATAGTTGGGCCGGCCGTTGAGCCCTTGCGTCCGCTGCAGCGCGGCCAGTGCAAGAATATCTTCCTCGGAGACTGCCTCAAGGTATCCCATGCCGAACACCACCTGCGTGTTGCGCAATGACGTAAGAACCTTGTCATCAATGGGGCCGAAATTGGGCTTTTCAATACGCACCGCAGGTTTGCGCAATTCCACCTGTGTGCCATCGGGTAGCGTGACCGGCTCCGGCAACCAGTCGACATACAGCTCCGCCTCGCCGGGCTTGAGGTTTTCCTTCAAACCGACATTCACGCCAAATACCTGTAGCTGATCGCCATAGTTCGGGTGAGGCAGCGGTCCCCCGTCCGGTCCTTCACCCGGCAGGGAGAGCCGTAACAACTGGTGAAAAACGATGGCGTCCGGTTGATCGAATGTGCGCCCGCGACCAGCCTGCACATGACATCCCACGCAGGAATTGGCCAGAAAGGTCGGGCCCAGACCCCACTCGCCACCGAGCAGCGGGAATACGACCCAAGGTGCCTTGAATTGCTTCTCGCCCGCTTTGAATTTTTGTAGTTGGCTGTGGGTGAGGCCGGGAACCGGCTGCATATAGACCGCTTCAGGTGGAACGGGTTGGGGGGTAGAACGAATCACCTGCGACAGCGATGGCATGGCCAGCATCAGCGCCATCAATAAAAAAACGGTTGCAGCGAGCAGCATCATGATGCTGCCGGATAGTCGCCCGAACCTGCTGCGCATCCCATGACTCCTTCGCACACGATCATTTATCACACGACAATTGCTTCAACCGAGCTTAACAGAGCCGCGACTTTAAAAAAACGGCACTCTGAGCTGCCAGCAAATTACCAAGGGATGTGGATAGCCAGTGGCCTGATTCAAAATCAGGCCAGCACGAGATAGCCTCGGGCTACCTCGCTATGCTTCAGAGATGACGCGCGACCCGAAAACCGGTCTGATAATTGCGCATCCCCTCAACCTCCGAGTAGCGATATGCCGAGCGCGCCGTCGACGGGCCGTCCAGCCACGCACCGCCACGAACCACGCGCTTCTCACAAGCGCCATCGTGCTTTCTCGCAGAACCGTCCACTGGCGCAGCCGCATAACCCAATTGGTGACAGTCCTCCACCCATTCGCGAACATTGCCCAGCATGTCGTGCAGGCCGAAAGGATTGGGCGCGTATTTACCGACTTCGGCGTTTTCTGCCGCACCGTCATCACAGAGCACATGTGACCAGACATAGTTCGGATGCGCCTTCTTGCCGGTTTCATCATGAAGGTTCGCAAACTGACAGCTCTTGGACTTTGCATCATTGCTGCCCCAGAACCAGTAGGTGGTGGTTGCGGCACGTGCCGCGTACTCGAACTCCGATTCACTCAACAAGCGATACGGCTGACCGGTCTTGGCCGACAACCAATCGGTATAGGCACGGGCTTCAGCCCAGGAGATATTCACTGCCGGGAATTTGCCCCGCCCGAAGCCGGCGTCATCCGCTTTCGGGCATTTGCCATCGGCGACACAGGCGTCCCATTGCTCAAAGGTGGTTTCATATTTAGCCACCGCCAGCGGACGCGCCATCGTTACGGTACGCTGAGGCTTTTCATCGAGATGGCCACTCTCTGTCTTGTCGGAGCCTTGAACAAATTCGCCAACCGGCAGCACCACCATAGCGGGGCACACATCGCAATCAGTGAAAACGCTGCCTGGCTCACGATCGGCTGCGTGGAGCGAGACCATGCCCAGCCCGAAGCAAAGCATTGAAGCGACGCGCCAGAAACCAGATTGAAACGACGGATTGCGGATGGATGTGAACATTTCATTCGACAAGGATAGGGCGCTCGACGGCGCGTTATTTAACGAGGTCCCGTGGTCTCCGGCCAACTCGAAAACTCAGCATCCGTGGCTTCGATATCAACAAACCCTGCGGAGACACATGGCATTACTCAGTATCGATCAACCCTTCACGCTGCATCAGCACTTCTGCTCCATCTTGCAGGACTGGTAGACCTCGTCTTTTTCGACAATACCCTCACAAGCCTCCTTGACATTGATTTTCGCGTTTCGGCAAGCAGTCCCGAGCGCCACCATGGAATCGTTTGCTGCGTTCTTCTGATCGCAAAAATAATCCTGCTGTTTTTTTGCATCCTCACAGGTACCTACACGTGTCTTTTTCGTTTCATGGTGATCCGCAAGAGCCACACTACCAGCCAGCGCCAGAAAAAGGCCCACTGTCACCGTATTTTTCGTCACTTTCATTGTTGATTTCCTCCCGTTTCCCATGAGCACCCGCGAAGTGCTCCGTGTGCAGGCGCACCTGCACACGGAGTCATGCTTTAGCTGAAGTTAAATTCCCGACCCTCTTTGGCAATGTAACCATATGCCGCATTGCTACGCTCGCCACCCATGGCCAGATACTCGGCCTTCATCTTAGCGATCATGTCATTGTCAAAAGGTGTGGTCATTGCATCGGCTGCCATCTTCTGGGCATCAAGACGGTAGAGCTTGGCCGAGTTTAGGCCGAAGATCTTGTTCTTGACGGTGCCGCGGCCATCGCCAAGCTGAATCTTCCAGCCTTGCTTCTTCATGATGTCCTCGGGGATTTCCAAACGACGCATTGCTTCGATCTGCCACTGGGGCGAACCGTACCAGACCGAGTCCGTGCCCCAGACCACGCGATCCGGACCCATCAGATTGACTAGCTGGCCAACGAAGGCGGCGCAGAAACGCGGGTTGGTGACGGCTGTCGATGCAAAAACAGAGCCCAATTCGGCATAGACGTTGTTAACACCGTATTTCTGGGGGATACGCGCCAGATCGGTTGCCCACTGAATGTAGCCGCTCTTCTCGAATTCGGCCATCTCCTGATCGGGATTGTCGGCCAGCCATGGACGCAATGCTGCGTGATAAATCACGAAGTTCATCTTCGGCCAGTCCTTGGCAGCTTTGCCGAGATCGTTGACAGTCGCATGTTCCCAAGTACCGGCAAATGCCTTCTCGTAGTCACGCGGCATCAAGCCCTTGTGAATACAGATGGTGTTGATGCCCGCCTTGATCGCTTTTTCATAGAACGGATACATCAGCTTCTCGTCATCCAGACGCCACGCGAACTTCGACGGTCCAAACGGATCGCCAATGGTGTAGGACTTCCACGAGACCGGATGCAGTTCCTCGATTGCGCGATCCACTTCATCCATCCAGTTCGGATATTTAGGCGTGATCACCGAGTGACCTAGCATACGGACGCTGCCAGCCATTTTGTTAACGGAGCGGCAGGCATTCTGGATCGCGTCATTCGACAGCAGCCACCAGTTCGGATCATCGAAAGGCGCGCCGGACAGCAGTGCCACCGAGGTATCCGAATCAAGGAAGATCTCCTTGAGATAGTTGTCCATCTTGTAGCGTGCAAGCGTGGTCGGAATGTTGCCGATGTTCGGATTCACCTTTGCACCCTCAGCCCACTTGGTCAGGCCGAGCAGACCTTCCTCTTTGAAGTCATCACGAATGAAGTGGGTCTGGTCATCAAAGATGAACTGGCCTTTGTACTTGGCCTTGCGATCACCAGCGGCATCCGGATTCTTCGCTTCGGCATCGCTGACCTCAAACATGTTGCCGTACACCTGATTCATCGCGACGAAGGCAGTCGCCATGCCTGACGAGGTCGCCAGAAACTCGCGACGGCTGATGTTGTGGCGCTTGGCTTCCTTGTCCGCCATTTCCTTGATCAAGAACTCAACCTTCTTTTGCTTCTCTGTTTGCGGCAGTGGATTGTATTCACCATTCGACACCATTTGCGTCGGGATCGGCGAGCGGAATGCTGCTTCGTCTGCTGGCAGGCACTCCGCGAACTCTCGCTCCGTCATCGACACACCAAAAAATGGCCTTTGTTTATCAGTCATTTTTGTCTCCTCAGATGATTAATCAGGGCACGCTTCGCACCCCACTTTTTTGCGCGGCACAGCAAACAGATGCCCTTTGATTAAGCTGGAAATCTGCTTCAAGCGACCAAGGCCCCAAGGCCCGACCGATTGCTGTTGAACCGCTTAATCATTAGCAACCAGCGTGCCAGACTGTGGGCAATCGATGGGCCAGACAAGCCGCGCATATATGAGGTGATTACCGCAAAAATACAAACATCACCTTGGCCACATAACGATTCTGAGCAGCCAGCGCGTTACAGATGTAACGCGCTGGCTGTGACAAGTGTCACAGAAGTGTCTCAGCGCGGCGGCTGAATGCCGTGCTGTTTCATGCGGCGATAGAGCGTCATCCGGGAGATTCCAAGATTTTGCGCTGCAGCAGTCACGTTCCAGTTACAGGACTCCAGCTGACTGAGCAACAACACCGCGGGCCGGCCGTGCCGGGAGATATCTTTCACTGGCAAATCCTCGCCCGTCTGAGCCAGCTCAGGGTGCACCAGATATTCGGGTAGATCACCCATCGTGATCCGTTGATTGACGCACACGGCGGCCGCGAAGTCGATCACGTTCGTGAGCTCGCGCAGATTGCCGGGCCAGCGATGCGCGAGCAACACGGCTTTTGCATCCGCATCAATGATCAGAGGAGGCTGCCGGTCATCCGATGTTTGAAGGGATATAGCGCGATCAATTATCCAGCCCAGATCCCGCCGGTCACGCACCGGAGGCAAGGTGAAGTGGGCACCATTGAGTCGGTAGTAAAGGTCATCCCGGAAAAGACCCTCGCGTACCCGCGACTCCAGGCGGCAATGCGTTGCGGCGATCACCCGCACATTGATCGACACTGCTCTCGCCGCGCCGACCGGCTGGACTTCTTTTTCCGACAGGACGCGTAGCAGACGCGTCTGCATCGCCTTGGGCATGTCGCCGATTTCATCCAAAAAAAGAGTGCCGCCATCGGCTTCCTGGATTAAACCTTTTTTTCCTTTAATCGATGCGCCGGTAAAGCTGCCCGCCGCGTAACCGAACAACTCGCTTTCAATAAGAGTGTCGGGAATGGCCGCGCAATTGACTGCAATGAACGGTCCGTCGCGACGCTCGCTGCTCTGGTGCAGTGCCTTCGCAAAATACTCCTTGCCGCTGCCGGTCTCGCCGGTGATAAGTATGCTGATCGGCGAGTTACTCAAGCGGGCAGCACGCGCGATCTGTTTTTCAAGCAGCGGGTCGCCATTCGTCAGTGCCTTGAGTTCGGCAGGAATCCCTGTCTCGGCGCCGACGCCGACCGTTGACTGCCCCGGTCGCGCCGGCTGCATGACCGATAGAAAAACCACCTGCAGCGAATCATGGATTTTCAGCGCGCGCTGAGCTACCGGTAGCGCTGCCAGATACCTGGGCATGTCATCCACGGTGAGCTCAATCAGGTCCGAGACGAGTGCATTCATCAGACCAGCAGGGGCATGTTGGTTGAACAAGAGCTGCGCCGGGCGATTGTATCCGACGACCCGGCCAGAGGCATTTACAGCCAACAGAAATTCGGGGCTGACCTCGAGAAATTCGGGTGCGGAGGACATGCGTAGTATCCATTGGTCGCGGTAGCTGTGAAGAAAGTAAGCGTTCTCGATCTTGCGGGCGTACATCTTCACTAGCTGCAGCGCAAGATGCTGGCTATCCTTGTGCTGTGGTGACGACAGCGCGGAGATATCAAGCACCGCTTTCATGCGACCCGCCGCATCGTAGACTGGCGCAGCGGTGCATGTCAGTGGAATATGCGTAGCATCGAAGTGATCATCCAAGTGTACAGTCAGCGCCTCGCCGGTGCTGATACAGGTACCGACGCCATTGGTACCGACATGACGCTCGTTCCAGTTGGAACCCAAATACAGGCCTGCCTTGCGCAAACTCGGATCGAGCTGTATGTCCCCTATGAAATCGACGGTGACACCTTGTGAATCAGTCAGCAGGATCGCATAGCCCAACCCGGCAACCTGGTGGTAAAGCGTCTGCAGACCGTATCGGGCGATGTGAAGAAAATCTTCCAGCTGCTCCTGATGCTCGCGGACTTCATGACCGGGAAGAATAATTGCTTCCTGCATCCGTGCAGGATCAAGCTTGTGATCGTGCACACAGCGCATCCAGGAGTCGCGGATGATTTGATCGTGACGAAGCCCCGCCTGTGATCTGGCTTCGGCAACCTGAACAACGGTCTCGATATGTAATTGTTTTTCTGCAAGCACTAGGCCACCCTGAAAATGTGCCTCACCTTCCTTAAGCGGTCGCCTTTAAGGCCAAACCTTAGGAATGTCTGCCCCCATCTGCCACCAGTACGCACATGAAGTCTACCTCGAAGATGGCGCGTGAGTGGTACCTCGGAGGATAAAAATTTCTGATCCTTCACATCATCCATATCGAAAAGACATCATTGCGATACCAAAGTGCTCATATTTTTCCAATCTGGCATTTGCAAAAACAATATCGCAACCAGCATCGCCTGCTGTTTGATTCAATCTCTTTTTCGGAACTATGTTTGTAATGGAGCCGAAATCGCATCCTCATGGCAGTTTTTAATTGCTGATTTTCGGTTTTGCATCTGCTAAATTAATGAGACGCTGATTCAAATATGAAAAAAACAAGAATGATCATCAAGCGTTTTATCGTGAGCGCCGCCCCTCTGTTGTGCGCTTGGCTATGTTGTTTTCAGATGGCCGCACACGCGGGTTTGCTGAATCGGCAAGAGGTCGACAAACTGCTCGAAGGTCAATACATCGTCGGCGAGGTTCAAGCCGACATGCCGGTACATCCGCTCTACGAAAAAAATCCTGCTGCAGTCAATGGCAAGCCAGCGCTAATAGGCTATGCATTCGAGTCGATCGATTTCGAACCAGTGCGAGGTTACAGCGGCAAGCCGATTGATCTGCTGATCGCGATGGATATGGCCGGCGGTTTCATGGATATCCGCCTGATCGAACACAAAGAGCCTTTCTTCAACAACCCGACAGGCACGCGCAAACTCGCCGACTTTTCGGCGCAGTACATCGATCTCTCGCTGCGACATAATATTCACGTCAATGACCATCGGACGCTTTCGAGCCGCGATGATCAATCGGCGCAACTTCAAGGTGTCAATCACGGCACCGTGACCGTGAAGGCTATCGATCGCTCCGTCATCGCCTCGGCATCGAAAGTCGCCATTGCGAGACTGAGTGCTGATGTTGCGCACGGCGCAGCGGCAAGCGCAGCACGACGTCGAACCTCCAGCGAAAGCTATGACGTGCTGGCATGGGACACGCTGCGCTCTCGCGGCATGATCAGCAGCACGACACTCACTCGCACAGCGATAGACAATGCCTTCACCGGCACCCTGTCATTCGGCGCCGACAAACTGGCCAGCACACGTCCTGAAGACACGGCGCTGTTGCTGCATACTGCATTGATCAGCATGCCATCGATCGGTCGTAGTTTGCTCGACAGCGAAGGCTGGCGCTTTCTTGGCACCAGCCGTCGGCAGTCGCATGCGCTGCTGATCATCGAGCGCGGGCCGCTGGCGCACGAAACCAGTCAGGCGCTGCGCGTCACCGATGAACTTCCCTTCGAACTAAAGCAGCACGGCAAGACGATCAAGCTGCAGCGTCTTGCGTATGACAAGGGGCTCAATGTGCCGGGTTATCCAGCGCAGGCGAACGCGTATTTTCTGATAGCCGAGAAAACCACGCCGCTGGATCCTGCTGCGCCTTTTGAGCTCTCGTTCAGACTGGCGCGCCGCTTCGCAACGAACCAGATTCTCAATCAAGCAGAGACGCGGCATTTCGCGATAGCGCATGATTTTTACGGGTGGCGTGCAACGGCACTGAATTTTCTAGCAATCAACTGGTCGGGGCTGGATTGGGTAAAAGTCTGGCGATCGCGTCTGCCGGAGATTGTCACGCTGCTGGCAGGTTTGCTAGTGCTGAGCATTGGCCTGATCGCGCAGAAATGGCTTGCCGCAAGTCCGCGCCGACTTCGCCTGTTCCGTCTGGCCTACCTCTCCTTCACGCTGGGCTTCATTGGCTGGTATGCGCAGGGGCAGCTCACCATAATCAACATCACGGCGGCTCTGTCGTCGCTCACCGACGGCGGCGATCTTGGCTTTTTGCTCAATGATCCGATGACGGTGATCCTGTGGATCTTCGTGCTGGGCACATTGCTGGTCTGGGGCCGCAGCACTTTCTGCGGCTGGCTTTGCCCCTTTGGCGCACTTCAGGAACTAATCAGCGTCATTACCAACGCGATCGGTGTGCAACAGCGCCGTCTGCGCACAGCGCTCGATGCGAAACTAAAATGGCTGAAGTATGCGGTGCTGGCAACGATAGTCGGATCGGTATTTGTAGCACCTTCTTTCGCGGAGCTGGCGGTCAAGGTCGAACCTTTTGAAACAGCGATCAGTTTTTTCTTTCTTAACGACTGGCCTTATGTCGTCTGGGCCCTGCTCTGCCTCGGCGCTGGCGTGCTTGTGTATCGAGGTTATTGCCGCTACCTCTGTCCGCTGGGCGCAGCGCTGGCGGCGGTGAATGTTTTGCAGCGCTGGTCATGGATTCCACGCCGCAGCGAGTGCGGCACACCCTGCCAGACTTGTCGCCATCGCTGCGAGTATCAGGCGATCTCGGCGCAGGGAAAAATCAACTACAGCGAATGTTTTCAGTGTCTCGATTGCGTCGCGATTTACCAAGACGATCATCACTGTCTGCCGCTGATACAACAGCGTCGCGATATGATGCGCGTTGTACCGATAAAATCAATCGACATATCACGAGGGGCATGATGCAGCGCAGACAAATACTGCAATGGGGATGCGGACTGATGGCAGCAGGCGCATCCGGCCGCATGTGGGCGAAACAGCACGAAGTGCCGGTCTGGCGCGAGCGCGCCTTGCTGGGTTTGGGCACCACGCTCTGGCTGAAGGCAGCGCATGTCAGCGCCGAGCGCGCGGACGCGGCTCTCGACGCCGCAGTTCGCAGCATTCGAGATGTCGAGCGGCAGATGAGCCTGTTTAACGCCGATAGCGCCTTGCAGCGACTGAACGCAGCCGGACGGCTCGACCGTCCCGAGCCGGCGCTGCGCTCGGTGCTGAAGCTGTCGCGAGAGATCGCCCGCCGCAGCAACGGCGCCTTCGACATCAGCATGCAGCCGCTGTGGCAGCTCTGGTCGGCGGCGGCAGCGCAGGGCGCGATGCCCTCAGCGCGGGCGCTGCAGCGGACACGGCAAGCCGTGAACTGGCGTGCGCTGGAAGTATCAACCGATGCGATTCGTCTGAATCTGCGCGGCATGCAACTCTCTCTCAATGGCATTGCCCAGGGCTATGCGGCAGACAGCGCGCGCGATGCTCTGATCGCGCACGGTATCGAGCATGCATGGATCGATACCGGCGAGACCGCCCTGCTCGGCCACTCGCCGGCGAATGAACCTTGGACCTTCGGGATTGAAGATGCGGTGGCGAAGCACGCCGTAGCCGAGCAGCCGGTGGACACCACCCGCATGCCCGTCATGCGCAGCGACGGACGCGCGATCGCCACCTCATCCGATGCGCATACCCGCTTCAGCGCGGACTGCCGGCACCACCATATCCTTGATCCGCGTACCGGCTATTCGCCGACGCACTGGGCGTCAGTGACCGTGATTGCCCGGCGCTGCGTAGTCGCCGACGCGCTCACCAAAGTGTTTTTCATGCTGCCGCCATCTCGGGTGATGCAGGCGGCACGTGCGTGGGACGTCGATGTGGTCCTTCAAGACAAGCGGGGACAATGGATCGCCAGCCCCGGCGCCGGGGTCCGACTGCCGGTGGCCTGAACCAAAGATGATTGCTGCCCTCACCGCAGCCGCAAAGCCAGAGAAACCATCCGATGACCCGTGACGCAAATCAACCCGCTGCTGTTCTGATCGCCGGCGGCGGTATCGCCGGCCTGACCCTCGCGCTGACCTTGCATCAGATCGGCGTGGACTGTGTGGTGTTCGAATCAGTCCGGGAAATCAAGCCGCTGGGTGTGGGTATCAACCTTCAGCCGAATGCGGTGCGCGAACTGTTTGATCTGGGCATCGATACCAACACGCTAAATGAGGTCGGCATTCAGGCACAAGAATGGGCGCTGGTCGGTCTGAACGGCCGCGATATTTATGCGGAGCCGCGCGGACTGGAGGCGGGTTATCGGTGGCCGCAATATGCGGCGCATCGCGGCAAACTGCACATGCTGCTGTATCGGAAAGTCTGCGAGCGCCTGGGTACTACATCGGTGCGTCTGGGTCAGCGAATCACTGCGTATGAGAAGCAGGCGGACGGCAGCGTGACGGCCATCGTTGAACATGCGAACGGGGACATCACGCGTGAACGGGGCAGCTTGCTGATCGGCGCGGATGGCATTCATTCCGCCGTGCGTGCGCAAATGCATCCGGACCAGCCGCCGATCCACTGGGGCGGCACTCTGATGTGGCGCGGCACCGCGCTCGCCCGACCCATCCGTACCGGGTCCAGTTTTATCGGGCTGGGCACGCACCAGCATCGCATGGTGATTTATCCGATCTCTGCAGTGAATGATGACGGCCTTGCCGAAATCAACTGGATTGCCGAAAAAACCATGGACAGCGCGACCCAGTGGCAAAAAAGCGGCTGGTTCAAACCGGTGGCCATCGATACCTTTGCCGCTGATTTCGACGCCTTCCGGTTTGACTGGCTGGACGTACCGGACCTTCTGCGACGATCCGACATCGCGTATGAAAACCCCATGATCGACAGAGACCCCGCCCCTTTTTGGAATGACGGTCCGGTCGCACTGATGGGCGATGCCGCACATGCGATGTATCCGACCGGATCTAATGGCGCGAGTCAGGCGATTGTCGATGCCCGCGTGCTGGGCGCAGCGATGATCAGCCACGGCACGACACCTGCAGCGCTCGATGCTTACAACGCTGCGTTGTGTGAGCCCATCTCACAAGTTGTATTGCGCAATCGTGGCGATGGTCCTTTTGGTTTGCTGAAAATCGTTGATGACCGTTGTGGTGGACATTTCGATTCGATCGATGCGGTGATTCCCAACGCCGAACGCGATGAGTACATGGCCAGCTATAAAAAAGCGGCCGGTTTTTCCAGAGACCAGCTGAACCAGGCGGGGCCCACCATTGATCCTGATACCTGCCCGGTCCGGTTATCGTGAACAGAGCATTTTCATGAACAAGCGATGTATATCACCGCTGACGCTGATGACCACCGCCCTGCTGCTTTGTTTCAGGGCGGACGCGACAGAAGAATCACTTGTTTTCTGGGCAGTCAATGAAGGCGGCGCGAGAATCTATCAACCCAATCAAGCGGCGTGCGCGAAAATTACCGGACTCTCGGCCCAGTATGCCGACGGCATCTCGACAAAGCTCGGCGTGCCCGCGTACACCCTCAAAATTAATGCGATTAAGACGGACGATGCGCAGAACAGCTGCTCGCTGCTGATTGATACGCCGGTAGGGCTGAAAGAGTGTGCCCTGGGCTCAGTGATCCGCACCTTTGGTGGCGAGTATCTGGCGCACGCTTACCAGCAGTTTGCGGATGGCCGAGTCAGCTTTATGTCTGCTGCGTGCCGCTGATCTGCGGCCAGCTGCATCGGATCAACCGGCTCACACTGCTATAATTTTTGCATCCACACTTCATTCACGCCCTCCGGAGAACACGCATGAAAAAAATCATCCTGCTGACCGCACTTGCGCTAAACACGGTTGCCGCGCACGCGGAGTGGAAGCGTATTGATTACTCGTCGAATGAAGTGGCGCTGTACATCGATCGCGGCACGGCTGAAAAATCGGGACCCAACATGGTGCTGTTATGGCACATTGCCGATTATTCGACGCCCCAGGAAATTCAGGGCAAAGCCTTCAAATCGATCAAATTCCGCCACGAATACGACTGTGGCAAGAGCATGTTCCGCGACATGCTGCGTTCGTGGCACAGTGAACCGATGGGCAACAGCATCACCGTCGCCTGGACGCACGGCCCTTGGGGCTGGACCAAGCCTGAGGCAGGTAGCGCTGACGAAGCGCTGGTGAACGCGGCTTGCAGCGTCAAGTAAAAGCTATCGCCCCCGCAAGACCTCCAGCTCACTCACTACCGATGCCTGATTGCCCCAGCTCTGCCGGATAAAGGTCATCAGGTCCGCCAGCTCAGGG
>CAZXDB010000025.1:23673-27949 GCA_964639465.1 uncultured Bifidobacterium sp.
GCTGCTGCTTGTTTTGCAGCCTTCCCGGCCTTAGGAAAACTTTTCAGATAAACCGCCATCGCGGTCAAATCTTCTTCGCTCAGGTATTGGGTGCTGCCAAACACGACGCTGGCCATGGGCCCGCTGACATGGGCGGCTGCGGTACGACCGTCCCGCAGCAATCGCACTATTTCCTCCGCTGGCCAGTCCATCACGCCCGCTTCATCCATCGACAACAGTGAGGGTGCTATCCATTTTTCCGACAGCATCATGCCGCCGCTGAACTCACGTCCCGAGACGATCGCCCCCAGCGCATTGCGCGGTGAATGGCAAGCCGCGCAATGCCCAAGACCTTCGACCAGATAGCGGCCGCGCTGCCATTGCACCGGTTTGTCTGCCACGGCTGCAAATGCCAGTGGCTTGAAATACATCGCTCGCCAAAGCGCCAACGCAATCTGCGTGTTGTAGGGAAAACTCAGCGAATGGTCTTTGTTGTGCTGCTCGACTGCCGGCAGGCTTTTCAAATAACTGAACAGCGCATCGACATCCTCGCGTGTCAGCAGCGAGTACTGCTGATACGGAAATGCGGGATACAGCCAGCGACCGTCTTTTGAGCGGCCGTTGTGCATTGCGCGCCAGAAGTGTGACGCATTCCATGTCCCCAGACCGGTTTTATTGTCCGGCGTCAGGTTGCCCGGATAAATCACGCCAAACGGCGTGGCTATGCCTTTACCACCCGAATAAGGCGCAGCACCGACTTGCGTATGGCAGGACTGGCAGTTGCCGGCACGTGCGAGATAAGCACCTCGCTGAATCTGCGCAGGGCTGAACGGCCGTTCGGCGAGATGTTCATCCACCTCAGCTTCGTCACGCGTGTTGAGCACACTGACCGTCATGACTAGCCCTGCGAGGAGTATGCAAAAAAGGACTGTAATGACCCACAGTCGAGGACGGTGGTTCTGAAAATTTTTAACGATGGAACGCATCATTACGGATCGTCTTTGCAGCTGATGCCGGCGGTTTGCCTGCCGGGCGCTGCCGGATGCCCGCGCTCGGGGACTGGCTGCGCGGCAAGCCATTGGCTCACGGCATGAATGTCTTCGCGCGACAAACGCCGAGCGACCTGCGCCATGCAATCGGGTGCCTCTGCCTTGCGCGTGCCTGCGCGCCACGCGCCCAGTTGGGCGACTACGTAATCCCTGGGCAGACCCAGCAGGCCGGGCGTCGAGGGCAGTCGTCCGGTCATGGCAACGCCATGACAGGCGGTGCAGGCAGGCAGATCCGCCTGCTTGTCGCCCTGCTGCACCAACTGCTCGCCTCGGGTCAGCAAAGCCGGTGAGACCATCTGGGCTTGCGGTGGCGGGTAAGGCAAGTCGAGCTCGCTGAAGTAACGGGCAATCTCTTGCAGATATTCGTCGGACATGTGCTGCAGCAAATGCTGCATCGCCGGGTTCTGCCGACGCCCCTCGCGGAAATTACGCAACTGGTTGAAAAGATAGCCCGCGGGTTTGCCGGCAATCCGCGGGAAGTACCCTTCACTGGTCGCGACACCTTCTTTGCCATGGCACGTGGTACAGGCCCGCATGCGCTCCTTCATTGCGGTGTGCGGCTGAAGCGGCTGGCGTGATACTGGCACGATGGCCTGTTGCGCTTCGCTGGCACCCAGCCCGAGTGTCATCAGGCCGACAAAGAAGAGCGCATATCGGCAAGCCAGATACGTGGACTGCACCGATGCCATCAGCGGCATCAGAGCGTGGCGCCGGTCAAGCGGAATAACCAGAACAACAAAGGCACCAGCACGGCGGTGGCCACGCCGTTCAATGCCATGGCGAGCGCCGAGAAAGCGCCGGCGGTTTCACTATGCTGCAAGGCACGCGAGACCCCGATCGCATGCGCGGTCAGCCCGAGCGAAAAACCGCGAACAGCCGGATCGTGTACTCGAATCAAATTGAGCAAAGGGCGCGCCATAATGGTGCCGGCGATGCCGGTGATGGCCACTGCCACGGCGGCCAGCGCAACCACGCCATGAAAGCGATCGGTCAGCGCCATCGCGATCGGCATCGTCGCCGATTTCGGTGCCAGCGACACCAATGTCGCCATCGAACCACCGAGCATCCAGCCAATCAGTACGGCCGAAACAATGGCCGTGGTCGAGCCTGCGATCAGCGCGACGGTCACGGGCAACCAGATTTCTTTCAGGCGCGCGATCTGTTTGTACAGCGGCACCGCCAGAGCCACTATCACAGGACCAACAAAAAAATGAATGAAGCGCGTGCCCTCGAAGTAGACCGGGTAAGGCGTTTCGGTCAGCGTCAGCAGCAAGATGATGACGGTTACCCCGGTCAGCACGGGTATGAGCAGCGTATTTTTGCCGCTGCGACGGAAAACCCAGACCGCGCTCAAATAAACCAGCAGCGTCAGGGTCATCCATAACAATGGGAATCCTCTCAGGGTGCCAAGAACGGCAGCAAGAGAAAGCATCACTCGCCCGCCGCCGGTTGCGCTGGTGTTTTTCGCAGCATCCATTGCAGCGTCAGCGCTGTGACAACGAGCGAGAGCGCCGAGCCCAGCAAGCAGGCAACGATGAAGGCCAGTCCCTCTCTGGCAGCGCGTTCGAAATGCATCATGACGCCAGCCACCAGCGGCGTGAAGAACAGCACCATGTGTGCAAAAAGTTTGTCGGAGGTTCGCTCCAGCGATTCAGGGACGCTGCCTTTGATGAGTAGTCCAACAAACATCAACCCCATGCCGACAAGCGGACCAGGGACCGGCAAACCGGTCCAGCGAACGACGAATTCCCCGATCAGCTGGCATACGAAGAGTGCTGCAAAAGCGTAAATCATGTGAGCGCGGATTGGGCTTCAGGAAAGTGCGCCATTATATCGGTAGGCTTTCCGGATCACGACGGGGCTTCGGAACTTTACAGCGACTGCACAAACGCAATCAAATCCTCGCGCTCGCGTTTGGAGAGTTTGGCGAACCTGTCCCGCGACGCAGCCGCCTCACCGCCGTGCCAGACAATGGCCTCCAACACATTGCGCGCGCGGCCATCATGCAAAAAGCTACTGCTACCATTGACCTGTTTTGACAAGCCAATACCCCACAAAGGTGGGGTGCGCCAGTCGATGCCACTGGCCTGAAAATCCGGACGGCCATCGGCGAGATCGGGGCCCATGTCATGCAACAGCATATCGGTGTAGGGACGAATGGTTCGGCCCGAGAGCGACGGTAGCGCATCAAACTGGCCGGTTTTCAGTTCCGGCACATGGCACTGCGCGCACTTGGCCGCCTCGAAAAGCTTTTCCCCGCGCCGGACGGCGGGTTTGTCGCGACCGCGTGGCGCCGGCGCATCCAGCGACAAGATCCAGAAAGTCAGAGATTCCCATAACTCGTCACGCAATTCGACTTTGCTGCTGAATTTTTCAGTCAAACATTCTTTTTGCACTGGCGGACAATTCTGCTCGGGATAAATCGGTGAGGTAATGCCTATATCGGAGAGAAAGGCATTGGCGATTTGCTGCTTAATGCTGGGCTGATTGGCTTTCCAGCCAAAGCGACCAATCGCCATCTTGTCATTGATATCGTCGCGCACGTAATTGGGGCGGCCATTGAGGCCTTGGCCTTTTTGCAGGTCAGCCAGGGCCAGAATATCGCCCTCGCTGACGGCCTCCAGATAACCCAGACCAAAAATCGCCTGCGAATTTCGCAGCGACATCATCACGCCTTCGGACAGCGGTCCGAAATTGAGGTGCTTCAACTGAATTACGGGCTTGCGCAATTCGACGGTTGAGCCATCCGCAAATCGGAAGATGTGCTTTTCCCAGCTCACGTGCACTTCGCCCTCACCAGCTCTCGCCGATTTGTCCTTGCGCTGCACGGTATCAAAGGACTGAATCTGGAGGCCGTAGTGGGGATCCGGATTGGGACCGCCATGCGGACCATCCCCCGGAATCGACAGACGCAAGGACTGCATGAATAACGGACCACCCGCACCATCGAGCGCCTTGCCGCGCCCGGCCTGAACATGGCAGGACACGCACGAGGTCGCCAGAAAGCTGGGGCCTAGTCCCCACTCGCCGCCACCTGGTCCGGGGCGAGACAAATCCCACCATTGGGAAATCACGTCATTGGGTACGGCAAGCCAGAAGGTATTGAAGACTTTTTCACCCTCGCGGAACAGCTTTTTCTGATCAGCCGCCAGACCAGGCACCGGCTGCAGATACGCGACATGTGGCAGAGCCGGCACCGCCGCCTCGGCCGGCGCTGACAGCGTTTCAGTAATGGCGGTGCGCTGCAC
>CAZXDB010000026.1:0-3227 GCA_964639465.1 uncultured Bifidobacterium sp.
GGCCTGCAGGCCGGGGCTTTGACCAAAGAAATGCTCGCGATTGAAAGGGCCATCATTCGCTGCAAAGGTTTGCAGCTGTCCGTCCACCGTGCGGTTGAGCGCATCGACGAGCTCGCCATTGGCATCACGCGCGAACAGCGGATCCCAATCCGAGCCCCACAAGAGTTTGATGACATTCCAGCCGGCGCCACCAAACAGCGTTTCCAGTTCATCGACGATGTGGCCATTACCGCGCACCGGACCATCAAGACGCTGCAAATTACAGTTGATGACGAAAACCAGATTGTCGAGTTTTTCGCGCGAGGCCAGCGATAGCGCTGCCAATGATTCCGGTTCATCCATCTCGCCATCACCGAACACGCCCCATACTTTACGTGGCTGTGGCGCGAGCAATTGACGATGTTCGAGATAGCGCATGAAGCGCGCCTGATAAATCGCACTGATCGGGCCTATGCCCATCGAGCCGGTCGGAAATTGCCAGAAGTCCGGCATCAACCACGGATGCGGGTAAGACGAAAGACCTTGCACACCTTTGGCCTTGGCGCTGATTTCCTGACGATAGTGCGCAAGGCTGTCTGCGCTCATGCGTCCTTCAAGAAAAGCGCGTGCGTAAATGCCCGGCGCAGAGTGCGGCTGGAAATACACGAGGTCACCGCCGAAGTCATCGGTACGCGCGCGGAAAAAATGATTGAAACCGACTTCAAACAAATCGGCCGCCGATGCATAGCTGGCGATATGCCCGCCCAGTTCACCATAAGCGCGATTGGCGCGAACCACCATCGCCAGCGCATTCCAGCGCAGAATGCCGGCGATCGTTTCTTCGGTAGCTACAGCATCCGAGCCACCGGGGTAGGGCGCTTCATCCTGTGGGCGTATGGTGTTGATGTACGGAGTGATGCGCGCATCGCGCCATTGCAGTCCTGCTTCGCGGGCCGCATTCGATAGCTGCGAAAGTAGAAAGCGCGCACGCTCCGGCCCCGAAGATTCAAGCACCGAGTGCAGTGCGGCGATCCATTCGGCCGTTTCTTGTTCATCAAGATCGAGTTGACCTATCAATTGTTCGGGGCTGCTCATGTCCATGCGGGTCTCCACCCAATGCGATTTGTTATGAATGCGCTAATTTACGGTATTTTTCACCGCAGGTGCTACCGAAAAACTCGCCATTTTGAGCTTTTGAGGCATAAAATACTTAAAAATTAAAATTTTAAGGATAAATATGTCGGAAAATCTCGATAGTACAGATTTTAGGATTCTCGACCGCCTTCAACAGGATGCCAGCCTCACCAACGTTGAGCTGGCCGGCAAGGTTAGCCTGTCGCCATCACCAACGCTCTCGCGCGTTAAAAAGCTCGAAGCCGATGGCGTGATTTCGCGCTATGTCGCGCTGGTCAACCCGCATTCACTGGGTCTGAAGGTGAATGTGTTCGTGCGCGTGTCACTGGAAAAACAGGAGGCCGCCGCGCTCGAGCAATTTGAGAAAGCGGTGAGCCACTTTGATGAAGTGATGGAGGTCTACCTGATGACTGGGGATGAGGACTATTTGCTGCGCATTGTCGTGCCCGATATCCAGGCGCTCGAGCGCTTTATCCTCGAGAATCTGACACGCATTCCAGGCATCAAGAACATCAAATCAAGCTTCGCGCTCAAGCAGGTGAAGTACAAAACGGCCTTGCCGATTCCTGATCGTTTGCGCTGACGCAGCACTATGTTTCGCTGGACAGCTGCCGGCAGTCACCGTTGTGAGTGATCAAGATAGCCCCAATGCACGTTGTCAGAATCCGAGTGACTCCAACATCGCATGAGGACACTATGGAACACACTGCATCGACATCAAGCCATCGCTACGACCCGGATCAATTATTGGCTTCGCTGATTGGCAAGCTCAATCTCAAAAACGATGCCGCACTGTCACGCGCACTGGAAGTATCACCACCCGTGATCAGCAAAATTCGCCATCGTCGTTTGCCGGTGACCGCATCGTTGCTGATACGGATGCATGAAGTCAGCGCGCTGTCGATCCATGAACTCCGCCAGCTGATGGGCGACCGTCGCGGCAAGTTCAGGATTAGTGATAAACATTTCAAGCCGAAAGAAAGCAGCACCAGCTCAGTCTGAGGCAGCAGACTGCGCGCTGAGCGCATTCAATTCGTCGACTGTGTTGATGTTTGCGAACGACATGTCATCCGCAAAATAAACATCAACCTGCCGGTGCATCGCAAACCACGCATCCATCTTACGCCCACCCTTGCCGAGATAATCGGCAAGGTCATCTTTCAGATGCGTGCGTAGCAGACAAAACACCGGATGCCGTTGCTGCGTCGGGCCATCGCCAGTCATGGCAACCGCAATATCCGCCTGCGAAGCGATGAGTGTTGCAGATAATTTGTCGACGAGATCGGCCGGCAAAAAAGGCGAGTCGCAGGGTGCTGTTACCAGATACGGTGTTTGGCAATGAGAAAGCCCTGTGTGCAGGCCGGCCAGCGGTCCGGCAAATCCCGGAAATTCGTCGGGCCATACCGGTGCGCCCAGTCGTGCATATGATTCCGCATGCTGATTGGCGTTGATGAGCAATGCGCCAACCTGCGGTTGCAAGCGACGCAGCACTTGTTGCGCCATGAGTTCGCCGCGAAACAGTTGCAAGCCTTTATCGACGCTGCCCATGCGAGTGCCTTTGCCGCCGGCGAGTATCAGACCGGTAATCTGCTCTTTCGAAATGGATGCACTGATCGTCATTTTTTCACCGAATTCCCAAAGGCTTGCTGCAAGGTGAGTATCTCGCCAGTATTCTCCGCATCGTACCCTGCGAGCTGCTGAACCATTTCGCGGAAGGTTGCCGTGTTGACGATATCAATGACTCTGCGCATTTGCGGCTGCTCTAAGGCCTCGGTGCCCACCGCGAAAAAATAACGCTCGCGAGCTAGTGGTATGAAATCCAGTTTGAAGCGCTCGGCCGCTGTTTGTACACCGAAGCCCACATCGGCCATGCCGCTGGCGATGAAGGCGGCAACCGCCGAGTGGGTGAACTCGGTGTTCTCATAACCGTTGACCTGCGAGGGGGTGATACCCAGACTGGGCAGCATCAGTTCGAGTAGAAGGCGCGTGCCGGAGCCCGATTGCCGGTTGACGAAGCGCACCTCCGGGCGAATCAGATCCTCCAGTCCACGTATACCCAAGGGGTTGCCGGGATTGACGAACAAGCCCTGCGTGCGCACAGCAAGATGGATCAG
>CAZXDB010000026.1:3327-21214 GCA_964639465.1 uncultured Bifidobacterium sp.
AGGGGTTGCCGGGATTGACGAACAAGCCCTGCGTGCGCACAGCAAGATGGATCAGTCGGTGTGTTTTCGGATCCAGCCATTTGCCGAAACGGTCGGCAGATTGTGCTTCGAATTCGCCAAGTGGTACATGAAAACCGGCGAGGTCCGATTCACTGCGCGAGAGCGCAGCCACCGCATCAGTGCTGTTGCGATAGCGCAGGTCAATGCCTAGGCCTGACTCGGTCGCCTGTTTCAGGAAAGCAGCGACCGCAAAGCCGTGGCTGGCGTCCAGACGAACTACCTGCGTCGGGCTGCCCACGGTTTTACCCAGTTCGCTTTCCAGCTCCGATGCCAAGCTTTCCAGCGTGGGCGAGAGCCGGGCGCTGACGCGCCGGTCTGCCCAGATCAGTTTTTCAGCGAGCGCAGAGAGCTGGGTACCGCGCCCGCGCCCGGTCTGCATCAGGCTGTGGCCAAACAGCGCCTCGGCATTGCGCAACAAACCCCAGGCGTAGCGGTAAGACAGGCCGACAGCTTGTGCAGCGCGGGCAATCGATCCGGTCTCTTCGATGGAGCGTAACAGAGCGAGTAAAACGGCGGTATCGAGTGCTTCGCCTCCATCGTGGCGGATTTCCCAATGGGGAGTAATTCTGACTTTGTACATTATGTCTTCCTAAACATATTGCGACATAGCATACACAATGCTAAGTTCAGCGGCTAGTTTTGTTGTCGGTTCATTCATGGCAGGACGCAATCCGCACAAGACTTGCACAAAACAACATATAGATCCGCATATGGCGGACACTGAGGAGGAGTTATGGCACTTGCTGATCTGTTGGCGAAGGAACGCACCATTGCCGGCGCTGGCTTCAACCGCTGGCTGGTACCGCCTGCAGCGCTGGCCATTCACTTATGTATCGGCATGGCCTATGGTTTTTCAGTTTTCTGGAAGCCGCTGGGCAATGCGCTGATCGGCGAGGATGGCGCGCCGCTGGCCTCCTGCGCTGCGGGTGCGACGACCTTTGCAGAAAAGCTGGCGGGTACCGGTCGCGCCCTGTTTGCGACGGACTGTAACTGGACTCAGTTTGATCTGGGCTGGATGTACACTCTGTTTTTTGTGGTTCTGGGTTGTGCTGCAGCGATTTGGGGCGGCTGGCTGGAACGCGCGGGTCCGCGCAAAGCGGGCTTCGTGTCGGCGATCTGCTGGTGCGGCGGCCTGCTGATCTCGGCACTGGGCGTGTATCACCACCAGCTGTGGATGATGTGGCTGGGCTCGGGCATTATTGGCGGCATTGGGTTGGGGCTCGGTTATATCTCGCCGGTATCGACGCTGATCAAGTGGTTTCCTGACCGTCGCGGTATGGCGACGGGCATGGCCATCATGGGCTTTGGCGGCGGCGCGATGATTGGTTCGCCGCTGGCGACGCTGATGATGGCAAAGTTCTCAACACCGACCGAAATCGGCGTGTGGCAAACTTTTGTCGCGCTCGCCGTGATCTACGCTGTATTTATGTTTTCAGGTGCGTTTGCCTACCGTGTACCGGCCACTGGCTGGCAGCCCGAAGGCTGGCAGCCGCCTCAAAACACCACCAGCAACTCAATGATCGCAACGCGTCATGTGCATCTGAAAAATGCGCACAAGACACCGCAGTTCTGGCTGTTGTGGATCATTCTCTGCATGAACGTATCAGCGGGTATCGGCATCATTGGCGCTGCCTCGCCTATGCTGCAGGAGACCTTTGGCGGCGCACTGATCGAACAGGCGGGCATTGGTTTTGCTGAGCTCAAGCTGACGCCGGAGTTGCTGGCTGGTGCGGTCGCGATCGGTGCCGGTTTTGTTGGATTGATCTCACTGTTCAACATCGGCGGCCGCTTTCTCTGGGCCTCGTCATCGGACAAACTTGGTCGCCGTCAGACGTATTCGATTTTCTTTGTGCTCGGTATCGGTTTATACATACTGGCTTCGCTGGCTGCGGGCTGGAAATCGCTGCCGATTTTCGTGGTCTGTTTCTGTCTGATCTCCTCCATGTATGGTGGTGGTTTTGCGACGATTCCTGCCTATCTGGCCGACATGTTTGGCACACAATTCGTTGGCGCGATTCACGGTCGTCTGCTTACCGCATGGGCTACGGCGGGTATCCTCGGTCCGGTGGTCGTGAATTACATGCACGACATTCGACTGGAACAAAATATTCCATTCGATCAGATTTACGGGCCGATTTTCTACGTTCTGGCGGGTATGCTGGTGGTTGGTCTGCTGGCGAATTTGCTGGTGCGCCCAGTGGCAGACAAATACTTCATGTCCGACGCCGAACTGGCGCATGAAAAGCAGCTGGCCCATGAAAAATCGCTGACCGCCATGGTGGGTCAGGGCAGCGGTGAAACAACCGGGTCCAGTTCGATTGTTCCGGTGTTTGCCTGGTTGGCGGTCGGTATTCCGCTCGCTTATGGCATCTGGGTGACTTTGCAGAAATCGACGGTGCTGTTCAAGTAGCATTCTTCAGACGTTGCTGTGATGGGGCGACGGCGGCTCCGGCGAGAGCCGGGGATAGCTTGAATGCCGGCAGCCCTCATCAACAGCACAGCGGTAACGGGTCCCGGTTTTTACCGGGACTTTGTTTTTGAAGCGGCACAGACGGCAGCCCGCTTGATGGGAGCCTCTGAATGTTCCGCAGAAAGTCTCGTCAGTACCTGCGCTTTCCTCATTTCGTTTAGACTGCCGACTCGTTATCAGGAGAGACCATGAGCCTTACCCTTGAAGCTGTACGTGAAGCATTGTCCGCGGTCATCGACCCGAATACGGGCATGGATTTTATCGCCACGAAATCGGCAAAAAATATCAAGATCGACGGCGCGAATATATCGCTCGATATCGAGCTGGGTTATCCCGCCAAAAGTCAGATAGAACCCCTGCGCACTGCCGTTGCAGCAGCGCTGAGCGCGCTGCCTGGTGTCGGGCAGGTGAGTGCCAACGTCTACGCAAAGATCGTCGCGCATGCCGCGCAGGGCGGTGTGAAGTTGCTTCCAAACGTTCGCAATATTATTGCCGTGGCCTCAGGCAAGGGCGGTGTGGGCAAGTCCACCACCGCGGTCAATCTGGCGCTGGCGCTCGCTGCCGAAGGCGCGAATGTCGGCCTGCTGGATGCCGATATTTACGGCCCCTCACAACCGATGATGCTGGGCGTCTCTGGCAAGCCCGACAGCAAGGATGGTAAAACCATGGAGCCGCTGCAAGCGTACGGCCTGCAAATAGCCTCGATTGGCTTCATGATCGATCCGGATCAGCCCATGGTCTGGCGTGGTCCGATGGTCACTCAGGCATTGCAGCAATTGCTGGAGCTGACGAACTGGCGCGATCTGGATTATCTGGTAGTGGATATGCCGCCGGGTACGGGTGACATTCAGCTTACGCTCTCGCAAAAAGTACCGGTCACGGGTGCGGTGATTGTGACGACGCCACAAGACATTGCATTGCTTGATGCACGCAAGGGCCTGAAAATGTTCGAGAAGGTTGGCATTCCGATTCTCGGCATCGTCGAAAACATGAGTGTGCATATTTGCACGCAGTGCGGCCATGCGGAAGCGATTTTTGGTGAAGGCGGTGGCGCGAAGATGTGCACCGATTTCGGGGTTGAGTTTCTCGGTGCCTTGCCGCTGACGATGTCGATACGCGAGCAGGCCGACTCCGGTCGGCCGACTGTCGTGGCCGATCCCGAGGGCCCTGTGGCGCAAATTTATCAGCAGATTGCCCGCAAGCTTGCCGTCTCCGTTGCCAACAAAGCGAAAGATTTATCAGGCAAGTTCCCGACTATCGTCGTTAAAAACGATTAACTGCTGCGATGCTGTAAAAGCCCGGCTTAGAACCCATCTGGTTAGGCCGCTTGCAGCGTTGGCAGTACCTTGCCGTACAGTTGTGCTGTCTGCGGTGCTGCCGCCTTGCCATCGACCTTACGAGACAGGTTCTTATTGATGCTCATATCGTGGGCGCTTGTACGGCCGGCTTTCTTCAATGTCGTCGCCGTCGCTATCGTTGGCTGCAACACGGGTTTCCTGAGACAGCGTGCTGTCGCACCATTGCTGGAGCTGCAGCTGCCATCGTAAGGTCATAGGGAAAGCTGTGCCATCACTTGTGCTGTGCGGTGCAGGTAATAGCATCTTGATTGAGGCAGCCATAGCCCGGCACAAAAAATGATGGCGTTTTTCGACGTCGTTGGCCGGGAATGCAAGTGCGGCGGCGCGGCTTGCCTCTTTCCATAACTCGATAATTTTCTCACTCTGCGGTGGGGTTAGTCCCGTTGCCAGACAAAGTGCGGTTGTGAGTGATGACACATCATCGACCTGCTGAGCGAGCGATTGTTCAAGTTTGTTTATGAAAATCACAGGATTTTCAGCGAATTGATTGAGCGGCAAAGTACGCTGTACGATAGTTTGGTAAGCAAATGTCCTGCTGTAGGATGGCGTTTTCTTTTCGGTTTTCTGTGCCTGGAGTTGGGTGAAAAGCAGGTCCTCTATTCGATTCATCGCATAGTACTCTTTGCAAAGGTCAATACGCTCGGCATCAGCGCCTTGAAGATGCCATTGATTGACTTTCATATTGGACTCGCTCCAGGCGGAAACGAGAATAGTTGTGAGATTATTTGGAAATCCGTTTCTTTCTCTGAGTTGTCGCATCATGTGCACCGACAGATCAGTATCTCGCGGGCATGTCTTGATCATGGAAACAAGGAAATTTTTCGAGAAACAATCAGGAAGTGGCATCATTATTTTGTCTATGGTGGACTTCGCCCATTGATACAGTTCATTTTTTTGTGTTTTTATTTTTTCCGGAATGCTTTGAATCAAGCGCTGTTCCTCGGGGATCGGAAGGATGCTTATCTCAGGTGGCTGCAATAAAGCATCGATCTCAGCGCTTGGTTTATTTCTCGACATAAGCAAGTAAGCGATTTCAAATGTCTGTTGTGCCGGGGTAAGTTGATGCAGAACGCTCTGCTCGGCCTGAGCCACATTGACAGGGTTTGTCAGTAGTTCGGGGAAAAACCCACAAACTGCCAGTGCCTGCGGGTGTTGTGCCATCTGGTAAAGCTCAATGAACCCTCTGTTGGACTGAATGAAAGCCTGCACGGCGCAGGCACAGCGCGTAGCCACCAGAATTTGAGTCATCTTGCCTTGGTCAGGCAAATTGCCGGCGAATTCCCATGTCGTCCGAAACAGATCGCTAACCGATTCGGCTTGCGCTCCCTGACACAGTAAGTAGGCGGCAACTTCATGCTGCCCGGTTCTGACGGCAATCCGCAAGGGGGAATGCATCTTGGCATTCTCATCAAGGATCCGGGTGCCTGGGGGTAGTAGCTGTTTAATGCAAAAAAGACTGGATTGGCTCTCAATGGCCAAACTCAGCATTGATTGATTCTGCACCGTTTTGATCTTGGTTGGATCAATCCCTTTTTGAATAAATAAGCCGATCATCGCGGAGTCATTTTTGATGATCGCGATTTCCAACGGGTGCCTGGAACCCGCTGTCACATCGGCATACCGAGATAGTAGCAAGTCGGCCAATGCCAGATTCCCCGTGCTCACGGCGAGCATCAGTGGCGTCGTGCCTTTTTCGGCCAGTGATTGAGGTAGGCCAAATTTTTGGCAGATGTGCGTATCGAGGACTTCAGTCGTTCGTATGTCGATATCCGCTTCTCGATCAATCAACGCGATGGCTGCCTGCAGATGACCGCCCATCACAGCGTAGTGGAGCGGTGTCAAGCCTTTGTTGTCTTGCGCATCACTGAGCATTGATCCTTTATCAATCAACACGGAGAGCATAGCCGTATCTCCACAACTGGCAGACAACATGACCAAATCGAATCCATCTTCTTTGACAAAAGGCAGCAGAGCATTTTTATTCAAGAGGTCCTGTGCAATGCGCGGTCGATGTTCCATGACGGCGATTTCTAACGGGGACAGTCCATTGTCATCAACGAAATCAAGCGGTACGCCTTCTTCCAACACCTTGTCGAGGTATAGGTGGAATTCCTCCTCATGTATATTTTTTATGAAATAAATTAAATCTTCTTGTGCGAGTGAAATGTTTTTAACGCTGGCTTGTTGGTTTCCTGGCGTCGCTGTTCTGTTTGTGGGAGAGGGTGATGAAGGTGTCATGGCGGCATCCTGAAAAATAAAAAGGTGTGCCTGTAACTTCACCAAGTCAAAGAGATGTCACAGGTCGATTCTCAGTAGCTTTTGCCTGTTTTGTGTTCCACCATTTGAACACTTCATTAAATTGTTTAAGGAAGTACTGAGGGAATCTTTCCTATTTTTATGGAAGGAATTTCACCGACGCCTGCGTTTTATAATAAACGCCCTCCGTCGCGTGCTGTTCGCGACTAATCATTTTGCGTGCCACAAAATGCGGGTGGCTGATAGCCTCTTCGGTTTGTAGTACGGGCGAAACGCAGCAATCAACGGCCGCAAATCGCTGTATCCATTCGGCTTGTGTCGCTTGAGAAAAAATTTCATCAAGTGCCGCCTTCACCGCCATTGCCTCCTTGCCACCGATCACTTGTCCCAGCGACCAGTGACGATTTTTTAAATCAGGGCGAAGCAGTACATCGCAGCAGCTTTCCCAGAATTTCAGTTCCAGCGCACCGACGGCCATGTAACGTTCATCTTTTGTTCTGTAAATGTTGTAGCAGGGAACGCCGCCTGTTAGAAAATCATGAGCTGGCTTGGCGCTGTGACCGTAGTAATTCACCGCCAGTAAAGGCATCAGGTGATGGGCAAATGCAGCATCGGTCATCGCCACATCCACATAACGACCAGCACCGCCCATTTTCACTGCGACCAGTGCCGCCAGCAAACCCTGCAAAGCGCTCTGCGTTCCACCTAGCAAATCGGCAATTTGCAGATTGGGCAGCACGGGTCGCCCGGCGGCATCCGTGTTTTGGGCCAGCACGCCTGCATAGCCAAGATAGTTTATGTCGTGCCCAGCCGCTTGTGATAGCGGACCGGTTTGGCCATAGCCACTGATTGCGCACATCACTAATTTGGGATTGTGGGTCCGAAGGACCTCCCAATCCAGCCCCAGTTTTTTCATGACCCCGGGGCGAAAACTTTCAATAACCACATCGGCCTGCGTTACAAGGTCGAGAAAATCAGTGCGATCATTCGGATCCTTGAGATCGAGTTGAATGAATTTTTTCCCCCGATTGACGGCAATGAAAAGCTGCGAGAGTTCGTTGCGGACATGGCTCATGGTGCGGGCATAGTCGCCTGCGCCTTTGTCTTCGATTTTGATGACCGTCGCGCCCATATCGGCCAGGTGCATGGTGGCCATGGGACCGGGTAGCAGCCGGGTGAGATCGAGCACCGTGATGCCGGCGAGGGGACGTGCTGCCTCATCTGAATGCATGTTCATGACAAACCTTGTGTGTTATCGGTCAGAAATCAGGCAGTGGTTTTTTCCAGAGCTTCCTGTTGCTCCAGCCATTCCGCTTCCAGTGCAGTGAGTTCTCTGCTGCAGTTTGTCTGTTCTTCCTGCAGTCTCCTGAGCTCATCTTTGCGGCTGTGTTCATAGATGTCAGGCTCGGACAAGCGGAGATCGAGTGCCGTTTTTTGTGTGTTGAGCCGCCCCATCTGTTCTTCGAGACGTTTGATTCTTGCCTCGATGGGTTTGCGCTGCGCTGTAGAAAGCGCAGGCTGCGGCGCTTTGGTGGCAATGAGGGGTGCTTTAACGGATGTCGGCGCTGCTTGCGCCAGATTTTTTGCGTCCAGCTTGGTCTTGAATAGCCAGTCCTTGTAATCGTCGAGATCGCCATCGAAAGCCGTCAGTGCACCATCAGCGACAATCAGAAACTGATCTGTGGTGGCGCGCAGCAAGTGCCTGTCGTGTGAAACCAGCATCAGCGTGCCTTCAAACTGCGCCAGTGCATCGGTCAGCGCCTCGCGGGTTTCAAGGTCAAGATGGTTGGTGGGTTCATCGAGCAGCAAGAGGTTGGGGCGTTGCCAGACAATCAGCGCCAATGCCAGGCGCGCTTTCTCGCCACCTGAAAAAGGTCGGATAGGGCTGGTGACCATCGTACCTGGAAAGTTGAAACTGCCCAGAAAATTGCGCAGCTCTTGTTCGCGTACGGTGGGTGCAATACGTACCAGATGCCAGAGCGGTGATTCATCGTCACGCAGCATTTCCAGCTGATGCTGTGCGAAATAACCAATCGCTAGCCCCTTGCCGACATTGACCACACCGCTCAGCGAGGACAAATCGTCCGCCACCGTTTTGATGAAGGTGGATTTACCCGCACCATTGACGCCCAACAAGCCGATGCGCTGTCCGGTCTGCAGTGAAAAATTCACACCGGAGATAATTTGTTTTTCAGTGCCTTCCGTGCTGCGGTAACCCATCGCGACATTCTCGAGGGTGAGTAAAGGATTTGGCGCGCGTAAAGGCTCACGGAATTCAAAAGAGAATTCAGCCGCAGCCCGCAAGGGGGCAATTTCTTCCATGCGCGCCAGTGCCTTGATGCGGCTCTGCGCCTGACGTGCTTTGGTAGCCTGGGCCTTGAAGCGATCAATGTAACTTTGTAGATGCGCTTGCTTGCGCTGCTGCTTTTCCAGCATGCCTTGCGCCAGAACGATTTGCGCAGCGCGCTGACGTTCGAATGAGGAATAGTTACCCGAGTAGCGTTTCAGTTTGCACTCATCGATGTGCACGATCACGTTCACCACGCCGTCGAGAAAATCTCGGTCGTGCGAAATCACGATCAACGTACCGGTATAACGCTTCAACCAGTCTTCCAGCCAGATGATCGCATCCAGATCGAGGTGGTTGGTCGGTTCATCCAGTAGCAGTAAATCCGAAGGGCACATCAGTGCTTGCGCGAGATTGAGGCGCATGCGCCAGCCACCGGAGAAGCTGGAGACGGGTTGCGTCATTTGGTCTTGCGAAAACCCCAGGCCCACCAGCAATTGCTCGCCGCGCGATCGCACGGTGTAAGCATCCGCGTCGGCCAGCAGCCCGTAAAGCTCACCCATGCGGTGACCTGCTGCTTCCTGGTCGTCCATCGCTTCGACCTCGGCGAGTTCTTTCTCCAGCCTGCGCAGGGTGGTGTCGCCATCGATGGCATATTCAACCGCCGGGCGGTCCAGTGCCGGCGTCTCCTGCGCCACATACGCGACGCGCCAGTTGCGTGGAAAATCAATGCTGCCCTGATCTGGGTGTAGTTCATCACGCAGCATGCCAAACAGCGTTGACTTGCCGGCACCATTGGCACCAATCAGGCCGATCTTGTCACCGGGGTTCAGCGTCAGGTCGGTGTTTTCAAACAGCGGCTTGGTACCGCGCATCAGGCTGAGTTGTTGGAGGCGAATCATGGAAGCAAGGGTTAGAAACTAAATATAGAAAATTCAAACGACACTGGATGCTGGTTTGTTATTAATGGCTGTCAGTCATGGCTTAAAGTAACTTGTTTGCAATGAAAGACACTGGATCCCCCCTTGCAGGGCGCGCGCTGGCTTGCAAGCCAGTGCCGTTCCGCGTGCACGCAGCATGCTGCGTGAAACCCCCGCTACACCGTTCGCCGGGATGACGTTTTAGGTGCAGTAGTTCTAAAGACGTTTTCTAAGCCTCCGCCGGGATGACGATTAAAAGGTGGCTAGCTATAAAACTGTCATCCCGGCGCAGGCCGGGATCCAGTGTCGTTCAATAAAAGTATTAAAGCTGATCAGCCGTCAGCAGAAACACCGACCCGTCACCCGCACTGGTCGATAGCCATGTCAGCTCGAGCTGTGGGAAAGCCGCTTCGGCATTCGGAAACTCATTGCCGATTTCAACAACGAGAATGCCACGATCCGTCAGCCTTTCCTTTGCACCCGCAATAATTCGACGCACGACATCCATCCCATCTTCGCCACCGGCCAGCGCCATTGTCGGCTCAGCACGATACTCGGCGGGCAGCGATTTCATGGATTCGCTATTCACATACGGCGGGTTCGTGATGATTAAATCGTATTTTTTGGCGGGCAGCTTCGCGTAAAGATCGGACTCGAACAAGGACAGCCGGTCCGTCAACTGATAGTCCTCGACATTGCGGCGCGCGACGGTCAGTGCATCGGATGATAAATCGACTGCATCAACTGCGGCATGAGGGAATGCATCGGCCAGCATGATCGCCAGACATCCGGAGCCAGTGCACAGCTCCAGCACATTCGTCACGGCCCAGGGGTCAGCGACCCAAGGCTGAAACTGGTCGGGAATCAGCTCGGCAATGAACGAGCGCGGCACGATCACGCGCTCATCGACATAGAAGCGGTAGTCACCGAGAAAAGCTTCGTTGGTCAGGTAGGCAGCAGGCAGACGTTGACTGCAGCGGCGCTCGATCAGTGCCATCAGCGTTTCGATTTCTTTGGGCAACAGCCGCGCATCCAGAAAAGGATCCAGCTTGTCTAGTGGCAGTTTCAGCGCATGCAGCAGCAGGTAGGCTGCTTCGTCAAAGGCATTGCTGGTGCCGTGGCCGAAAAACAAGCCCTCCGTGTTGAAGCGGGTGACAGCGTGGCGCAGCAGGTCGCGCAGGGTGTGGAAGGGTGCTGACATTGCGGCAACCTCGGGATGTCCGGGGTCTGGGAGTTCGAAAGGCGCAAGGATACCGGATTGTGCGACAAAATCTCATAGCTGCGAGCGGAAATTGTGGACGGTACCGCGGCTTTAGCGGGTCGCCATCGCGCACACTCTGCACGCCGTCAGCGACAGAAAAGAGCGCAGTGGCGGGTGTCGGGCGATATTTTGGGTGATTTTACGATTGATGTTACGGGCGATGTCGCGGTCCCGGCATCATCTCGGAGACCGGTGCAAACAGCCGTTGTGCTGCCGGTGCAATGACGTCGTTAACTTCATGACCAGCACCTTCGGCGAATTGTAATTGCCAACCGAGACGCACATTCGCATGGCGCGCGGCTTGCACGCCCAACTGATGATAATACTTGCCACGCGCCAGCCGATGAGGTCCTTGCAGCATTGCACCGGCGCTCGCGCGCAAGTGAGGGTCTTCTTCGCTGCTTCGTGTGTCCCTTGTCCCCAGCAAAATGGTGAGCGGTGCCGCCAGCAACGCGCTCGGATCGTGAAATTCACGCGGCGTGCCCCGCAGACTGTAGGGAAAGGGCGGCAGTTTCTCATCCATCGTTGGCAAGGTGTACCAGCCGGCATTGGCAGCGACAGCGCTCAGAACCCGCGGACAAGGAACAAAGCTGAGTAGCCGGTGGACAAACTGGGCGCCCGCGCTGTGTCCGAAAATGAAATATCCCGGCTGCTCACTTTGCAACACCACCCGAACAGCGCTGAAGGTGCGCTCAATTTCCATATAGGGAGTCTTTAGCGGACTGCGCCAGCGGCCCTCTTCGGCGGCTCGGGCATCGGCGCGGCCATGAGTCACTACACCCAAGGTGTAAGCGTCCCCGGTGGGATAGTCCTTGCGTGAAAACTCAAGGACCAGGGCAAGCGTCTGATAGCGCTCTGCAACAAGTGCCGCCTGTTGCAGATAACGTGTGGCGTCGCGTCCGGTGCCATGCATCACGAACCAGATGCGTCCCGTTCTTGCGTTGAAGCGGCCAGGACGAAACACATGAACGGTCAGGGGTTTACCTTGCAGGCTATTGATTTCCAGACGACCGGTGCCTGTGGTCGTCAGCACGTGACGCGCCCGCGCTGCATCGACGAAGACGGCTTCGCCCGGCATCGTATCGGTGGCGCTGGCTCTGGCGCGTAAACGATCAGCACGGCATGCGGGCGAGTGCCACGCAAAATGGGTGGCCTCGTTCGCTGCCGCATTTGCTTCTGCTATAGCCTCTGCTGTTGATGCAACAGCGGATGCCAGCGTCAGTAAGCCAACCAGTAGCTGCAGGCAGGACGACATCAGGCGCCGTTGCTGGTTTGTGCAAGGGTGCCTGTTCGATTGCCTCATATCTGCGCCCTAATCGATGTGGCCTTTGGTGGCGCGATAGGGGTTGTGTCGGCAGGGGTGCAGCGATCGACTCCGCAGCGTTCGCCGGCGAGCTCGACAATCGTGCTGATCAGCTGCTCCCAACTCAGTCCTGCTGCGCGCGCCATGCTGTCGATTGCGCCGTGTTTTTCCAGAATGGTGTTGGTGTGGACACCTATCACCAGAGGCTGGCCATCGCGATCGAGCATCAGATCCACCCGCGCAAAGTCGCGACAGCCCAGCGACCGGAAGGTGCGCAGTGCCAGTGATCGGCAACGGTAGGCGAGCTGCGTGTCGAGTTTGGCGGGACATTCGATGGGTTGTCCGTCCCGGTTCGATGATGCGAGGGGTAGACAATGCAGGCGCTTGTTGCCCAGCACGCCAACGCTGATCATCGCCCCCTCCAGCCATGCCTCGCACAGCACGCCGCGGGACGGTACTTTCATGAGTTTAGACAGCGCACCGGAAAACTCGTAGCGAGTTCTGACGATCATTCGCCTGTCATCCGTATCGTCGCGACTTCGCAGTGCTATTGGAAACGGCAGATCCGGAGGCGGCGCACGCCAAAAGCTCAGCAGCCGGAAGTCCGGTACGGGTAGCCCGTGTGCCTGCAGACGCGTCAGCAAGGCAAAACGGTCGCACAGGCAGGCCTCGGTCAGGGGATCGGCGCCGGTGTAGGCCACGCCGGCCATCTCGAGCAGCGAAGGTACGTGTACCCGACGGCCAACACCCTGAATGCCGGTGCTCATGTTGAGCACGACGCCACCGGGTGCGCCGGTGCGCGGATGAGGTAGCAGGAATTTGCGCAATTCCCGCAGCAGCGTTATATCGCCCTCGAACAGCTTGACCGTGTAGTGTTGATCTCGAAGCGCATCGATCAGATGCTGCAGCGGGATCTGTCGTTCGTCCTCTCGAACTTGCGGCCCTAGCCGCCCGATGGTGCCGTTCGAGGTCTTGTTGCGAACGATCGCCACCCGTTTTTTTCGTTCCTCTAACTGCAAAGGAAACATCCCTGATGCGTGCCGCGAGATCAGTGCACTGGCGTGTTTCTGCCAATCCTGAAACAGGCGGAAATCCAGAAACTCGGCAACCAGCACGATGGCCACGATCTGCAACAGCATCAGTTCGGGGGCTCGGAGCAGCAGCTTCAGAAAAGGTCCAAAATTCATCAGTGCGTACAGCAGCAATGCGAGCGCGAGTGTCCAGCCCAGTCGCCATGCCGCAGTCGCCGGCCGCTTCTGGTCCAGCGTTCCGGCAATGCCCTCGGCCATCAGCGCCAAAATGATGACGGGAAAAAACGCCAGATTGAACATCGTCGGCGATCGCTGCCACGAACCCAGCAGCAGGAAAAAAATCTGGATGCAGGCAGTCAGCGCAAGGATAAGCGAGATGCGGGCGTACAGCGGCAGCCGTACTCGTCGCATCCATGGACGAAGGATGACGATGACACCCAGTACGACGGCAATCAGCAGCAGGCTCGGCACCACGCCGACTTCCTGAAATCCGACAGCAATGAGCACCGAGCGAAAGCCAAGCACCCGCAAGCCGAAGGTCAGGCGCGCGAGCGTAATCAGGAGCGCTGCCGTCGGGAGCAGCACCAGATAGATCACGAGGTGTCGTTGTGAGATGGGCACCCATTCGAGCGAGATCACGGTATCAAGGAAATGACCCAGGCTGCCCAGGGGGCTGAGCAGCGGACCTAGGATCAGTCCGTCGGGTAAATGCGCGCCGTGCGTTTGCAAGAGACGGGCGGTGAACGCCAGCAGCGACAATATGGCCACCGTACCCAGAACGGTTATATCCGAGGTTGACAGGTAACCTTTACCGCGCAGGACACGGACATATTGGGTGTACCAAGGCGCCTCGCTCGTCCCGGGGACTGTTTGCGTCCGGGTTATTGGTGCGGCCGAGCCGGGTGCTGTGTCGGTTGACGCCGTGTTACTCAGCATGGGATTAGCGGCCATTGCGGTTGATGTCGACAACCGCCGACAAGCCCGGCAGCAGTGATTTGGGTGGGTTCGACAGTCTGACAATGACAGCGATGATCGGCGCAGCGCGCAGGCGGGTGTAACGTGGCTCGGGCACCGCCGTGACGACCTCCTCGAAGTCTGTGGTGACGCCAATGCGCTCGATCACGCCCTCGAATTGTTTTCCCGGTAATGAAGACAAAGTGACCATCGCGGGATTGCCGACGCGAACATAATCGAGTTCATCCTCATCGATCCAGGCCTCGACCCAGCTATCCTCGCCGATCACCATATGCACCATGGGAAGGCCTGTTCTGACGGACCCGCCCGTGTTGATCAGCCAGCGAACGATGACGCCATCATTCGGTGCCTTGATCACGGTCGCTTCCAGATCGGCCTGCACGCGCGCTAGCTTGGCTTGCGCCGCATTGATTTCCGAGGCCAGTATCCCCAGCCGCTGCTTGCGGATCGCAATGCCAGTGATGTTGAGTTCTGCATTTCGCACGGCTGCTTCGGCAGCGTTGACATTGCTTTCTGCGCCACTGAGCTGTTCTTGGGCGAGCTGCTTTCTCAAGTTAGCTTCACGTAATGCCTCTGCCGAAATCATGCCACTCTTGAATAGCTCCTGCCGAATGCGACCATACTCCTGCGTTTCTGCGATGCGAATTTTTGCTGCCTGCACTTCAGAACGCGTGACGTCTGCACGAGCCCTGGTTTCCCGCTGCGCCACCGTCAGCGTTTGACGTTCCAGTTCGATGGCCGCCGTCTCTTGCGCAAGAGAGCGCTCCAGCGAGGCGATATGTGCTTTTGCCTCGGCCTCCTGAGCACGCAAATGCCCGTCATCGAGTCGGGCAATGACTTGTCCCGCACTCACCCGCGTGCCTGGTGCTGCTTCAACGGCGGCAATACGACCATCAAAACGGGCACCCACCTCCGTTAGTTCCATCTTCACAAAAGCGTTGCGCGAGATGATGTTCTGCGTACGGTGTTGGCTGAAAATCCAAAGTGCAAACGCCAGCATCGCGACGGTGACTGAAATAATCAGCCAACGAATCACACGGTGGTTCAGGCTGGCAGTGTGTAGACTGGGCCCCGTGCCCGCATGCGCCATCGATCTCGCTTCGGCTTCATCTTCGGGCAGTCCCCAATCGTCGTATTCAGAATTTTTTTTCATGTGCCTGTCCTTGCCGATGTTGAATAAAGAGGGATCGAATGCGGTGGTGGATGACGACTCAGGCGTGCTACTGGCAGGTGGTGACCGCGCTTTCCTCATCGACGGTGGCATTGAACAGAGACCAGAACACCCTTTGCACGAGGCGGCCTTCGCGACAAAACGGACCGAAGAGATGGCCGATCCCGTCGATTTCGACGAGCTCCACCAGAGACGGCATGCCATGCGCTTGGGCCTGTTGGCGCATCGCAGTCACCCAGTGCCGAGCGCGCGCGAGGCGATGGTCGCCTTGCAGGGCACTGATTATTTCGCTGTTGCGAAAGACTTCTTTATCGGTGTCCAGTGTCCCGTCAAGTACGGTGATCGGCACGCGCAAATACTGCTCGGGGTTGAACGCGAGATCAGGCAGGCGTTTCGTCGGACGTATACCGAAGGGGAATTTGCGTGAGGTGTCAGGTAAGGTGTACCAGCGTGCCCCGGCAATCACGGCACTTTCGACGCGATGGGGATGCGCCATCAGGTAGCGGTGAGCAAATTGCGCGCCCGACGAGTGTCCAAACAAACGAAATCGAGTGGCATCGAGACCGGTGAGCAGGCTCGCCTCGCGAAGGCACTCATGCAGGAAGACATCAGCCCGGTTGCCCTGACGGCCGATACTGCGGTAAGCATCGCGCGCCGATCCACCCATGCCGGGCGAGAGCAGCGTCACTCCGAGTCGTTCGCAGGCAGGAACGAACTCAGCGACCTGTTGCTGCCAATGGCGGCTAACGCCCAAGACCACCACCAGCAGCGGACTGTCGATGGAGGCACCGGTCGGGCGATACAGCAGGTATTCGTTGGTCGGATTACTGCGCAGCACCCGGCGCAGGAGTTCCCCCTGGGGCAGTCGCCATCCAGGGTTGAGCGATCGGGACTGCGCGATCATGGTGTTCTTTTCCATCAGTGTCTCCCTTGGTGTCCACATGTCGGATCGGCTGAGAAGATCCCGTGCCGAGCAGCGTCTCACTGTGTCGCTGCGCGCCAGCGAGTATGTCGAGCGCATTCCTCGCACTGGCAAGGTCGGTGCGGTCGTAGACCGGCAAACCAAGTGCTTGCGTTGCCTCGCGCGCCTGCAGCGGCGACGTAGAAATGATCCCGCTCAGTGCCAGTACGGGCGGTCGCGAGTTTTTCATCAACCAATGGACACCGGCGCTGGCGCCCATCGAATCGTGTGACACCATCATCAGGCCGCTCACCAGTGAAGCGAATATCTCGGATTTCAACAACGCCGAGGTTTCGATCTGCAAGACACCATCGGCGACTTCCACGACTGCGGCATCGACGCCCTCATTAGCAGCGTGTGCTAGTAGCGATACCAAGGCCGATTCGATCTGGGAAATGGGCGCGAGGTAGGTTGTGGACATCCCGGCGTCGGTGAAGTCCAGTACCGGCGAGGCTCCGGCGTCTGTGAGTAACCAAGTGTCCCCGCCCGCACCGGTACCGGTGATCTTGATGTAGGCCACCCGGAGTCCGGCAGCGATCAGGCCGCGGACCAGATGGGCGCAGCTTTGCGTTTTGCCCGAATCCATGCCGGTGCCGACCACGGCAATCGTTGTGGGAGGGTGCGATCCGGTTCGAGTGAGCGTTGGCAGTGCAAAGTCGCGCAGGTTAATGCGCCGACCCTGATCGTCACCAAGCAGACCAATCGGGGTGATTTGTGTCGGACTCTTCATTCTCATGTGCCATGAGGTGACGCGCGAGGCAATGCCGCCGCCGGCAGACAAGTGACACGGCCCTAGCGTTTGCGGGACCTCGGATTCGAATTGATTCGACGCATAGCGGTTGCCGTAGGCCACTACGATCTCATCGCCCGGAAACATGTGCATGCGTCGACCGCTGGGTAATTGCAGACCCATGTGCTGTCCGATGAAGTCCACCACGGCCAAAATCAGATCGCCAGTTTCAGGTTGGCCAACCGGGGGCAGCAGGCGCTTGGCCGCATCGACCGGCACCCTGCGAGTAGCAAAGGACCAGGCCGCGCTTGAGATTCTCGAGGCATCCTTGTCTGAATGAAGGGCTTTGGTTTGCATATAAAAATATTCCTTATGTGCATCTCGACAGTTAATCGGCAGAAATACATGTGTTCACCGCGAGGGTCACTGTTCGGTATCGCATGCAAAAATTAACAAACATGCAACTTTATGTCAACGAAATTTAATAACTAAAAGGAAATATTGGGTCGGAATAACCGTTGATCGCACAATCGTCATGCGAAACAGTTCGTCGAAAAATTGTTTGGAATAAACTTATTGATGCGTGGAACAAATCCACATTTTGTGGCGAGCCAGCGTAGCTGTGCGACGCGGGCGCCTTATGAATCAATGGGTTGGCGCCATTTTTTAAGCCGAAAACTTGCTCGGTTTTACTGAATCAGCGCTTCCTTAGCGCTTCCTCAGCATGACCTTACCTCGCGAAGTCAAGCGAGCATCGGGTCAGTGGGGCTTGATAAGCTGCCACGCCCTCTGGGGCTGACAGAGGATGTCAGCTGCCTTGACCAGAGAACCGGTGCCGGTAGGGGAGATGCGAGTGCAACCCGTGTTGAATCCGGGTAAAAAGGATGGCCAGTAACGCCGTGCGTAGCCGGCACACAAATCAGGAGATGAATAATCAGCGCAGCAGATTTTCCAGCGTGCGACGGTAGATATTCTTCAGTGGCTCGATCTCAGTCACGGCGATGTGCTCATCAATCTTGTGAATGCTGGCGTTCGTCGGACCGCATTCGACAACCTGCGGACAGATCTGCGCGATGAAACGACCATCCGAAGTGCCACCGGTCG
>CAZXDB010000026.1:21314-25988 GCA_964639465.1 uncultured Bifidobacterium sp.
ACAACCTGCGGACAGATCTGCGCGATGAAACGACCATCCGAAGTGCCACCGGTCGTTGACAGTTCGGTATCCAGACCTGTTTCGACTTTAATGGCTGAGCTGAGTGCATCGCTGAGTGCACCACGCGGCGTCAGGAAGGGCAGGCCGCCGACAGTCCATTTCAGATCGTAGTCGAAGCCGTACTTGTCGAGCGTGGCATGGACGCGTTGTTGCAAGCCGTCGACTGTGCTGGCGGTTGAAAAGCGGAAGTTGAAATCCACCACGCACTCACCGGGAATCACATTTGATGCGCCCGTGCCGGCGTGGATGTTTGACATCTGCCAGGAGGTCGGCAGGTAATACTCATTACCTTGGTCCCATTCGATCGTGGCCAATTCAGCGAGTGCAGGCATGGCCAGATGAATCGGATTTTTCGCCATATGCGGGTAGGCGATGTGGCCCTGTACGCCTTTGATGATCAGCTTGCCGGACATGGTGCCACGGCGTCCGTTCTTGATCATGTCGCCCACTTGTTTCACCGACGTGGGTTCACCGACGATGCAGTAGTCTAGCTGTTCTCCACGCGCCTTGAGCTGATTGCAGACGATGATCGTGCCATCAATGGCTGGGCCTTCTTCATCACTGGTGATCAGAAAACCGATCGAGCCTTTGTGATCAGGATGTTCAGCGACGAACTCTTCAACCGCAACAATCATGGCTGCCAGCGAGGTTTTCATGTCGGCTGCGCCGCGACCATAGAGCTTGCCATCGCGATGGGTGGGTGTGAACGGATCAGACGTCCATTGCTGTAGCGGGCCGGTGGGCACGACATCGGTGTGACCTGCAAACACCAGCAGCGGTTGCGCCGTACCTCGACGCGCCCAAAGGTTAGTGACATCGCCCGAGGCAATGGTCTCGCAATGAAACCCCAGCGGCTTGAGTCGCTCGGCCATTTTCAACTGGCAGCCGCCGTCGGCTGGCGTGACGGAGTGCAGCGAGATCAGTTCTTCGGTGAGTGCGAGGGTTTTGCTCATGGGGGATTTTGGCGGATCACAGGAGATGTTCTTGGTAGGTGCCGGCATCAAAGCCGACCAGCACGGTCTTGCCCTTGCAGAGTACCGGACGTTTGATCACGCTGGCGTTTTCAATCATCAGCTTTGTGGCGCTGGTCGCGTTGGTGACCCCTTCTTTGGTGGCTTCAGGCAGTCCGCGCCAGGTGGTGCCTTTTTTATTGACCAGCACTTCCCAGGAGACTTGTGTCATCCAGCCGGCGATGGTGTCTTTGTCGATGCCGGTTTTTTTGAAGTCGTGAAATTCGTAGGCGATGTTCTGGCTCTCGAGCCAGTCACGCGCTTTTTTGACGCTGCCGCAGTTGGGGATGCCGTAGAGGGTGATCATGGTTCTTTGTTGTAACGACACTGGATCCCGGCCTGCGCCGGGATGACAGTTTTGGGGCTATGGAATTTTAACTATTTTCCAAACGTGCGACGGATGATGCTTGAAAAGCGGTTGGCCTCAGGATAGTCATCCCGGCGCAGGGTACAGCGGGGGTTTCAGACCGCATGCGGTCCGCCCGCGAAACGACAATGGCGTATTCGCCGTTGCGTGCCCTGCAAGGGGGGATCCAGTGTCTTTGCCGATTAGTCCCGCAGCAACTCGTTAATCGAAGTCTTAGCGCGGGTCTTCTCATCCACACGCTTCACAATCACCGCGCAATACAGGCTGTACTTACCATCAGCCGAAGGCAGATTGCCGGAGACCACAACCGAGCCTTCAGGAATCCGGCCATAGGTCACTTCACCCGTCGCACGGTCATAAATTTTGGTGGACTGGCCGATGTACACACCCATCGAAATCACCGAGTTCGCTTCCACGATCACGCCTTCAACGACTTCCGAGCGCGCGCCGATGAAGCAGTTATCTTCAATGATAGTCGGGTTGGCCTGCATGGGCTCGAGCACGCCGCCGATACCGACGCCGCCTGACAGGTGAACGTTCTTGCCAATCTGTGCGCAAGAGCCGACGGTCGCCCAGGTATCGACCATGGTGCCTTCATCAACATAAGCGCCGATGTTGACGTAGGAGGGCATCAGCACCACATTCTTGCCGATGAAACTGCCGCGACGTGCAACGGCGGGGGGAACAACACGGAAGCCGCCCTTGGCGAAATCGTCAGCGCTGTAGTTGGCAAACTTGGTCGGCACTTTGTCATAGAACTGCATACCACCGCCGCCGGCGATAGGTACGTTGTCTTCAAGACGGAAAGAGAGCAGAACCGCTTTTTTGACCCACTGATTCACGACCCACTGACCGCTATCTTTTTGCGCGACGCGCAGTGTGCCTTGGTTGAGTTGTTCCAGTACCGAAGCGACCGCCTCGCGCACATCAGCAGGGGCAGATTTCGGTGAAAAATTCGTACGCTCTTCCCAGGCGTTATCGATCAGGGTTTGCAGTTGTTGGCTCATTTTGTGGTTTCTTTGAACAGAGATAAAAAATCAGGTGGCCGCGAGTTTGCGCGTGAATTCAACAATCCGCTGTGCTGCTTCGAGACATTCGTCGACTTCAGCCACCAGCGCCATGCGTATACGGTTGGCGCCGGGATTGATGCCGTGGGCTTCGCGCGCGACATAGCTGCCCGGCAAAACCGTCACATTATATTCGGCGTAAAGACGCTTCGCGAATTCGGTATCGGTGATGGAGGTGAGTTTGTCGACCTTCGCCCAGAGGTAGAAACCGGCATCGGGCAGTGCGACGTCGAGCACTTCGGCCAACATGGGCGTGATCTGATTGAATTTCGCCATGTATTTCGCGCGGTTTTCCTCGACATGCGTCTCATCTTTCCATGCAGCGATCGAAGCGGACTGGATCGACGGACTCATCGCGCTACCATGGTAGGTGCGGTAGAGCAGGAATTTTTGCAGAATGCCCGCATCGCCAGCAACGAAACCCGAGCGCATGCCGGGTACGTTGGATCGTTTGGACAGACTGGAGAAGGCCAGCAGGCGATCATAGTTGCGACCCAGACGGCGCGCGGCTTCCAGCGCACCCAGCGGACGTTCGCTGCCAAAATAAATTTCGGAATAACACTCGTCGGCCGCAATGACGAAGCCGTGTTTGTCAGAGAGCGCAAACAGTTCTTTCCAGTCGTCCAGCGTCAGCACCGCGCCGGTGGGGTTACCCGGGGTGCAGATGAACAGCAACTGGACGCGCGGCCAGATATCAGCCGGCACGGTGGAAAAATCCGGTGCGAAATTGCGCGCCGGGTCGGAATTCACGAAATAAGGTTCGGCACCGGCCAGAAGTGCTGCGCCTTCATAGATTTGATAAAACGGATTGGGGCAGACCACGACCGCTTTGGCATAAGGATCGATCACCGCCTGTGCGATGGCGAACAAGGCCTCGCGCGACCCATTGACCGGGAGGACTTCACAGCCTGGATCCAGCCGGGGCAGGCGGTAGCGCTGCTCCAGCCAGCCGCAGATGGTGGCGCGCATGGCATCGCTGCCGGCAGTGGTCGGGTAGCTGGCCAGTCCCGACAGGTTATCGGCCAGAGCTTTCTGAATGAAAGGCGGGGTGGGATGTTTGGGCTCGCCAATGCCCAGACTAATCGGCCGGTAGCTCCGCTCGGGGGTCACATCGGCAAACAGGCGCCGGAGTTTTTCAAAAGGATAAGCCTGCAGTTTTTCTAGGAGCGGATTCACGGGTATCGGCAGGTATGGGCAGGGTTGGGCGCTTGTGGTCGCGGCTTATTGGCGCAGCGTCTTGTTGTGACTTGAAACCGTTGATAAAAACGTTTTTGAATTGGCCAGATTATACCTGTGTGCATCTTTCATCGCGTTTGCTGCCCGGTTTGCCGCCCAGTACAGCAGGTTGGGGACCGCCCGGATGATATGATGGCGCGTTTCTTTGCAACCGCCGGACGGCAGCTCGTCCGGTTTATCGTTTTTACTGATTGAAAAGTTCATAACGTGCGGTTAACTTCTTTAAAACTTTCCGGATTCAAATCCTTCGTCGACCCCACAAATTTTCAGGTGCCTGGCCAGCTGGTCGGCGTCGTGGGTCCCAATGGCTGTGGTAAATCCAACATCATTGACGCGGTGCGCTGGGTGCTGGGTGAATCCAAGGCCTCCGAGCTGCGCGGCGAATCCATGCAGGACGTCATTTTCAATGGCACGACTAGCCGCAAGCCGGCGGGCCGCGCTTCCGTCGAGCTATTGTTTGATAACAGTTTGGGAAAAGCCGCAGGCCAGTGGAGCACTTTTGCTGAAATTTCAGTCAAGCGCACCCTGACTCGCGACGGCACATCCACTTATTACATTAACAACCAGGCAGTACGCCGCCGTGATGTGCAGGATATTTTCCTGGGTACCGGTCTGGGTCCGCGCGCTTACGCGATTATTGGTCAGGGCATGATTTCCCGCATCATCGAAGCACGCCCGGAAGATTTACGCATCTTCCTGGAAGAAGCCGCGGGCGTTTCGAAGTACAAGGAACGTCGCCGGGAAACCGAAAACCGCTTGCAGGACACGCGCGAGAATCTGGTGCGCGTCGAAGATATTCTCCGTGAGCTCAATGCGAATCTGGAAAAACTGCAGGCACAGGCTGAAGTCGCGCAGAAATTCCATGAACTGCAGTCCGATCAGGTGGAAAAGCAAAAGCTCTTGTGGCTGTTGCGCAAGAACGAAGCCAAGGCTG
>CAZXDB010000027.1:0-25439 GCA_964639465.1 uncultured Bifidobacterium sp.
TTGGCGGAGAGGGTGGGATTCGAACCCACGGTAGACTCGCGCCTACGCCTGATTTCGAGTCAGGTACATTCGACCACTCTGCCACCTCTCCGGGTCGAAAACAGGTGTTTCCGAAAGACCGAGATTGTATCAGAACTCTCTTGCCCGGCGAAACTACAGCTGGCGACCTGCTCAGGGTTTGAGTGCTTTGACGCCACCCATGTAAGGCCACAGCGCTTCGGGAACGGCAACACTGCCATCAGCCTGCTGGCAGTTCTCCAGAATGGCGACTAGTGTGCGGCCGACCGCGAGGCCTGAGCCGTTGAGAGTGTGCAGCAGCTCGGGCTTGCCTTGCGCATTCCGGAAGCGCGCCTGCATGCGGCGCGCCTGGAAGGCTTCGCAGTTCGATATCGATGAAATCTCGCGATAGGTATTTTGCGCAGGCAGCCAGACTTCGATGTCATAAGTTTTAGTGGACCCGAAACCCATGTCACCGGTGCACAGCGTGATGACGCGGTAAGGCAGCTCGAGTTTTTTCAAAATGTTTTCCGCATGGGAGAGCATTTCCTCGAGCTGGGCATACGATTGATCAGGGTGGGCGATTTGCACCATCTCAACCTTGTCGAACTGATGCTGACGAATCAGGCCGCGCGTGTCGCGGCCATGGCTGCCAGCTTCGGAACGGAAACAAGGCGTGTGCGCGACCAGGCGCATGGGTAGCTGTTCAGCGGCGATGATTTCGTCACGCAGGAAATTGGTCAGTGAGACTTCAGCGGTAGGAATCAGGTAGAGCGCTTCGCCCTCGCCTTCCTGCCCGCCTTTTTTTACCGCGAACAGGTCGGCTTCGAATTTCGGCAGTTGGCCGGTACCGCGCAGGGTGTCGCTGTTGACGATGTAAGGCGTGTAGCACTCGGTGTAGCCATGCTCGGCGGTGTGCGTGTCGAGCATGAACTGGGCGATCGCACGATGTAATCGTGCGATGCCATTTTTCATGACGGTGAATCGGGCACCGGAGAGTTTGGTGCCGGTATCGAAATCCAGCCCCAGAGGTGCGCCGACATCGACATGGTCCTTGACCTCGAAATCAAAGCTGCGTGGTGTGCCTACCTTTCGCAGTTCAACATTGCCGTGTTCATCCTCACCTTGAGGTACGGACTCATGCGGCAGGTTGGGTATGGCCAGCATGAAGTCGGACAGCTTTGCCTGCACGATCTCCAGCTGATCAGCTGAGGCTTTGAGTTCATCACCCAGACCGGCCACCTGATTCATGACGGCGGTGGTGTCTTCGCCCTTGCCTTTGAGGATGCCGATCTGTTTGGAGAGAGAATTGCGCTGCGACTGCAGCTCTTCGGTGCGGGTCTGTATGGCTTTGCGTTCGGCTTCGAGGGCATTGAAAGCAGCGACATCAAGCTTGAATTTGCGCTGGGCCAGTCGCTCGGCCACGGCTGTGATGTCCTTGCGGAGGAGTTGGATGTCGATCATGGGAATGTGGGGCTTGCTGGGCAAAGGTGGGATTGTATCAAGGGCGGCGGCCAAGCCTGGGAGGGTCTTGGGAAAGGTACTTTTCGGCTTTTTCCAAAAGAACAGTTTGAGCTTGAAGGATGTAATTCATGGTTTACATATCGTATCCCATAGATTACTATCGTCCCATGTTCCGCATCCTCGAAAGTGAAACTTTCCATCATTGGCTAGCCAAGCTTAAGGACCGAGTCGCAGTTGCAAGAATAAATGCACGAATCAGACGACTATCGAACGGACATTTCGGAGACTGCAAATACCTTCGACAGTCTGTCCACGAATTAAGAGTCGACCATGGCCCAGGCTATCGGGTGTATTTCACAACGAGGGAAAAGACAGTCGTGATGTTGTTAGTCGGGGGCAGCAAAGATACGCAAAATATAGATATTGAACGCGCAATACAAATTGCAGAAGCGTGGAGATCCGAGACATGAGCGAAAAATTTACCGATTGGGATGCCGTGCAAGAACTTAAGAGCGAAAAAGATATCGCTCTGTATTTCGAAGCATGTCTTGATGATGACCCAGGTGATGGCAGCCTGATACGCGCGGCATTGGGAGACATTGCTCGTGCGCGAGGAATGAGCCATGTGGCGCGTGAGACGGGGCTTGCGCGAGAGAGTCTGTACAAAGCCCTGTCACCCGAAGGGAATCCGGAGTTTACGACTGTAATGAAGGTCATCAAGGCGCTGGGATTCAAACTGCATGTCGAGCTGGCACAAGGATAGTTGTTTCCGGATTTACTTTTTATTCCCCGTTGAATCAGCCTCGGCATCCAACCGCCTGAGATAAGCCAGCTTCTCAGCAATCTTCCCCTCCAGCCCACGCGGTGTGGGCTGATACCAGCCGGGCTCCCCTAACCCCTCGGGCAAGTAGGTTTCACCTGCAGCGTAAGCCTCGGGTTCATCGTGTGCGTAACGATAGAGCTTGCCGTAGCCCAGTTGTTTCATCAACTTGGTCGGTGCGTTGCGCAAGTGCTCGGGCACGGGGCGCGAGCTGTCTTTGGCGATAAACGCTTTGACGGCGTTGTAGGCGTTGTAGACCGCGTTGGATTTGGCGGCGCAGGCCAAATAGATGGTGGCTTCAGCCAGGGCGAGTTCGCCTTCGGGGGAGCCCAGCCGCTCATAGGTTTCGGCGGCATCCAGCGTCAGGCGCAATGCGCGTGGATCGGCGAGGCCAATGTCTTCTGCCGCCATGCGGATGAGTCGCCGCGACAGGTAACGTGCATCGGCTCCACCATCAAGCATCCGAACCAGCCAGTACAGTGCCGCATCAGGATTGGAGCCGCGCACCGATTTGTGCAGAGCCGAAATCTGATCGTAAAACGCATCACCGCCTTTATCAAAACGACGCAGGCTGTCACCCAGACTTTCTTTGAGCAACTCGGTTGTGATCTGGATTTGCTTTTTTTGCGCTGCGGCGCGCAGGATGATTTCAGTGTTGTTGAGCAGCTTGCGGCCATCGCCATCGGCACTGGCGACGAGCATGAGGGCAGCCTCGTCATCGATACCGACGCCTTCGTACAATGCCCGCGCGCGCGTCAGCATCTGCAGCAAATCATCCTCCGTCAGCGACTTCAGCACATAGACGGCAGCGCGCGATAAAAGTGCGCTGTTGACTTCGAATGAAGGGTTCTCGGTCGTTGCACCAATGAAGGTAAAGAGGCCGCTTTCCACATGCGGCAGAAAGGCATCCTGCTGGCTCTTGTTGAAACGATGGACTTCATCAACGAAGAGTATCGTCTTGCGGCCGGAGTTCGCCTGCAGCACTTGCGCACGTTCGACGGCTTCGCGGATGTCTTTCACGCCCGACAAAACAGCGGACAAGGCGATGAACTCGGCCTGAAATCCCTGCGCCATCAAACGGGCCAGTGTGGTCTTGCCCACGCCCGGCGGGCCCCAGAGAATCATCGAGTGCGGCTGACCGGATTCGAAGGCTACCCGTAAAGGTTTGCCGGAGCCGAGCAGATGCTGCTGACCGATGACCTCATCGAGGGAAGTCGGTCGCAGGCGCTCAGCGAGTGGGACGGCACTCATTGTTTATTGCTGCAGGACGTCGGCGCCCTTGGGCATCACAAAACGAAACTGGTTAGAGGGGAACGAGGGATTTTTTTCAAAGCGGGTGAATGACAGCAGCGACACTTGTCCAAAGCTATCGCGTAGTTCCATGGCGACCGGCACGCCGTCTTTCAGACCAATGCCGATTTTTTCAAAGTTGGTGTCTTTGGCTTTTGGGACCGCTTGCAGCCATTCGATACCATCGCGCGTACCGCCTTCGGAGAGATTGAAGTTTTTTTCCAGGTCATTGCTGCCAAAAAGAATGGCGGCCGGCGAGGATCCGATCGCATTGCCCAGTGTTCTGACAGTGACCTGGTTGAGATCTTTGTCGTAAATGTAGAGCTTATCGCCATCGGCGTGCAGCGTTTGCTCGTAGGGCTTTTGGTAAACCCAGATGAACTTGCCGGGCCGCGCAAACTGAAAGCTGCCGGAAGAGGCATTCGAGGTCTGGAGTTTGCCACCCTCTTCTTTCACGAGCCGCTGGGTGAATTCACCGCGCGCGCTTTTGGTTGCCGCGACAAAAGCCTTGAATTGGTCGAGTGCCGCCGCCTGCGCTATCCAGGGTGCACACAGCAAACCCGTCATAAGAATCAGTCGTCGCACGCTTTTACTCTGCATTGGTGTTGGGCACAAGAATGTCACGGTTGCCATTGGAGTGCATGGTGGAAACCACACCGCTTTGCTCCATTTGTTCGAGCAAGCGTGCGGCACGGTTGTAGCCTATGCGCAAATGCCGCTGCACCAGCGATATCGATGCGCGACGGTTTTTGAGTACGACAGCCACAGCCTGATCATAGAGCGGATCCGCTTCGCCACTGGGTCCGCCCACGCCATCGAGCTCGCCACTACCGTCTTCAGTCGTTCCGCCGTCGAGTATACCTTCGATGTAATTAGGCTCACCTTGCGATTTGAGGTGATTGACGACACGATGTACTTCATCATCAGATACAAAAGCACCATGCATGCGCACCGGGAAACCGGTGCCGGGCGGTAGGTAGAGCATGTCGCCCATGCCGAGCAGTGCTTCGGCGCCCATCTGGTCAAGGATGGTGCGCGAGTCGATTTTGCTGGAAACCTGAAAGGCAATCCGCGTCGGAATGTTGGCCTTGATCAGACCAGTAATCACATCCACTGACGGACGCTGGGTGGCGAGGATCAGGTGTATACCTGCGGCACGTGCTTTTTGTGCGATACGCGCAATCAGCTCTTCCACTTTTTTCCCTACAACCATCATCAGATCGGCCAGCTCGTCGATGACGATAACGATGGTCGGTAGTTTCTCCAGCGGCTCGGGTGCATCGGGCGTGAGACTGAAGGGATTGGGGATTTTTTCTTCTTTCTTTTCTGCGTCTGCAATTTTCTGATTGTAGGTCGACAGATTACGTACGCCCAGCTTGGACATCAGCTTGTAGCGACGCTCCATTTCATTCACGGCCCAGTTAAGCGCATGGCCGGCCTGGCGCATATCGGTGACGACGGGTGCGAGCAGATGCGGTATGCCTTCATAGATCGAGAGTTCGAGCATTTTCGGATCAATCAGGATCAGGCGTACCTGATTCGGATCGGCCTTGTAAAGGAGCGACAAGATAGTGGCGTTAATACCCACCGATTTACCGGAGCCGGTGGTACCGGCGATCAGCAGGTGGGGCATCTTGGCCAGGTCCGCTACCATGGGATTGCCGGCGATATCTTTGCCCAGACCAATGGTGAGCAGCGAAGCATTGTCGTTATATACCTTGGAGCCAACGATCTCGGACAAGCGCACGATCTGGCGTTTGGGATTCGGCAGCTCCAGGCCCATGTAGTTCTTGCCGGGTATGGTTTCGACCACGCGAATCGATGTCAGCGATAGCGCACGCGCAAGATCTCGTGCGAGGTTCACGATCTGGCTGCCTTTGACGCCAGTGGCAGGCTCGATCTCATAGCGCGTAATGACCGGTCCGGGATAGGCAGCGACAACTTTAACTTCGACGCCAAAGTCGGAAAGTTTTTTCTCGATCAGGCGGCTGATGAATTCCAGCGTTTCAACGGTGACAGCTTCTTGCTCGGCCGGCGCCTCATCCAGTAACGAGAGTGGTGGCAGATTGGTGTCGGGCATGTCGAGGAACAGGGAGACCTGCTTTTCTTTCTCTACGCGCTCCGATTTGGGCACCGACACGACTTGCGGAACGATCTGTATCGGCGGATGCGACTCGACGATGCGTGCGCGCTCCTGAACGACGATTTCCTCGCGCTTGACCGCGGCTTCCTGTCCGGCTTTGCGGTCCTTGGCAGCGGAGTAGCGCGCGGCAATCCATTGTGCAAAAGTTTCGAGGCCACCGCCCAGCTTCTCAGCCACCGCCATCCAGGACACATGGAAGCACAGACTGAAGCCCAGACCAAAAATCATTAGTAACAGTAACGTGCCGCCGTCGAATCCGAAAGTCCGCTGAACACTGCCCCCCATAATCTCGCCCAGCACGCCACCGTGCTTGCCCGGTAGGGTGAATTTCCAGGAGTACATCCGGATATGTTCCAGTGCCGAGCTGCCCAATATCAGCAGCACAAAACCGGCGCTGCGTATGGCGGCTTCGTAGCGATGCGGTTTTTCGGGTTCTTTTTTCAGCAAGAACCGCTGCGCCAGATGCCGGTAGCTGACCCAGACAGCAGCCAGCAAGGCAATGCTCCACCACCAGGCGGAGAATCCGAAAACGAACAGCATCAGATCCGCGAGCATCGCGCCGGCAGAACCACCCCAGTTATCCGGACGAGGATTAACGGTACTGCGCTGGCAACCGCCATCGGCAGGGGCCACCGACCAGCCCGGGTCGCAGGGTGAATAAGTAAAGAGGGCCAGCGTCAGATACGCGCAAAGCACCGCAAAGATCAGCCAGCGCGCTTCCGAGAGTAGCCGGATCAGGCGATTGGGCAAGGGATCAGGCGGTGGGGCCGGGGGGGTGCGAGTGTAGGGTGTGGTGGTTCGGGTCATGGCAGAGCAAGATTCCGGCGGTGCGGGTGAGTGTGCGGCAGTTCATCTATAATTTAAGCCTGATTTCGGCGGCACTATCGCATGAATCAGGGCAGGATGATACTCCCTCCCGGATACCTTTTCTCCCAAACCCCGAAGCTCTCGCCTTGCGCGTAATTATTGTTTATTTTAAAAGATCCCTATGTCCAGCGCCAAACATGCACGTGTCCTCATCATCGGTTCCGGTCCCGCCGGCTACAGCGCGGCAGTGTATGCCGCGCGCGCGAACCTCAATCCGGTGCTGGTCACCGGTGTGGAACAGGGCGGGCAGCTAATGACGACCACCGATGTTGAGAACTGGCCCGGCGATCCCATGGGCGTGCAGGGCCCGGAACTGATGCAGCGACTGCTGCAACATGCGGAACGCTTCAAGACCGAAATCATTTTTGATCATATTCACACGACGCACCTGAAAGAAAAGCCGATCCGGCTTGAAGGCGACTCGGGCAGCTACACCTGCGACGCGCTGATTATCGCGACCGGCGCCTCGGCGCAGTATCTGGGCCTGCCCTCGGAAGAACAATTCATGGGCAAGGGCGTGTCGGCCTGCGCAACATGCGACGGCTTTTTCTACAAAAACCAGGAAGTCGCCGTTGTGGGCGGCGGTAACACGGCCGTGGAGGAAGCACTGTATCTGTCCAATATCGCGAGCAAGGTGACGGTGATTCATCGTCGCGACAAATTCCGCGCCGAACCAATTCTGATTGATCGCCTGATGGCCAAGGTGGCCGAAGGCAAGGTTGAAATCCACTGGAATCACACGCTGGACTCTGTCACAGGTGACGACAGCGGCGTGACGGGCGTCGTGATTAAATCCACCGCTGACGGCAGCACGCGCCCCCTGACCCTGCATGGCCTGTTCATCGCCATCGGGCACAAACCCAATACGAGCATCTTTGATGGGCAGCTGGAGATGCGTAACGGTTATATCGTCACGCGCAGCGGCCTTGAGGGTATGGCAACGATGACCAGTATCGACGGCGTATTTGCCGCCGGTGACGTGCAAGACCACATCTACCGCCAGGCAATTACCAGCGCCGGTACCGGCTGCATGGCGGCACTGGATGCACAGCGCTATTTGGAAAGTCTGGAGTAAGAAGCCGGAATAAACGCCCGCATCGTGCACGGGCTTGCCGGGGCAGCTCATTGCTCGTCGGGTCTGTCATTGTGATGCCTGACTCTGATGCCGGGAGTTGTACAACAGGGGCTGTGCTGATGAAAGACTTCAACGAACTCAAGTTACTGCAAAAGCGACTGAGCGAAAAAGCTGCTGCCCGACTCGAGGCCGAGCGCATGCAGCGCGAGCGTGAAGAACAGCTGGCACGCGAAGCCAATCTGTTTCGTGCCAGTATCGGTGAAGTCCAGCCCCTGAAGGCGCCGCCCCGGGTCGAACCCCCGCCGCAGCATCCGCTGCCGATACCCCACCAGCGCATCGCCGATGATGAAGCGGTACTACAGGAATCGCTGTCGGATGAATTCAGCATCGACACGCTGCTTGAGACTGACGAAGCGCTCAGCTATGCACGCAGTGGTATCGGTCCGGATGTTTTGCGCAAATTGCGTGGCGGCGGATGGGTCACGCAAAGCCAACTTGATTTGCATGGCCTGCGTACCGATGAGGCACGCGAGGCAGTGGCCCTCTTCCTGCGCGAGTCAGTGCGACGCGGCTTGCGCTGCGTACGCATCATTCATGGCAAAGGGCTGGGATCGGTTAACAAGACACCCGTCCTGAAGAGCAAGGTCAGAAACTGGCTGGTGCAGAAGAATGAAGTGATGGCCTTCTGTCAGGCGCGCGCCGCCGATGGTGGCAGCGGCGCCTTGATGGTGTTGCTCAAGGGCTGATCAGACCGCTTCGGCACCGGTCTCGCCGGTGCGGATACGAATCACCTGCTCGACCGGACGAACAAAAATCTTGCCATCGCCGATTTTGCCGGTACGGGCGGCTTTGATGATGGCCTCCACGGCGTGCTCGACAACATCATCGCTGACCACCGCTTCGATCTTCACTTTCGGCAGAAAATCCACGACATACTCAGCGCCGCGGTAAAGCTCGGTATGACCTTTCTGGCGACCGAAGCCCTTAACTTCAGTCACGGTCAGACCGGTCACGCCCACATTGGCGAGTGCTTCACGAACTTCGTCGAGTTTAAAAGGTTTGATGATGGCGGTGATTTGCTTCACGGCATACTCCTGTCGGATGGTTAGTCTTTAAATTGAGAGGTAATCGGGTAGCGCCAGTCCCGGCCGAAGGCGCGATGCGTCACGCGTGGACCGACCGGTGCCTGACGGCGCTTGTACTCATTGATCCTGATCAGACGGGTAATGCGCTCAATGTCTTCTTTACGATACCCCGCTGCCAGCAGTTCTGCAACGCCCTGCCCCTCTTCCATGTACAGGCGCAGAATGCCATCCAGCACCTCATAGGGGGGCAGCGAATCCTGGTCGGTCTGATTGGGTCGCAGCTCGGCCGACGGCGCGCGGGTGAGAATGCGCTCGGGTATGACGGCGGAGATGCTATTTCGATAATCACAAAGCCGGTAGACCAGCGTCTTGGCAATGTCCTTGATGACCGCATAGCCGCCCGCCATATCGCCATACAAGGTGCAATAGCCGGTGGCCATTTCACTCTTGTTACCGGTGGTCAGAACGATCGCGCCAGTCTTGTTAGATAAGGCCATCAGCAAGGTACCACGTATGCGTGCTTGCAGGTTTTCTTCGGTAGCATCTTCGGGCAGTCCGTCGAATTCGAAAGCGAGCGCGCCGCGGAAGGCATCAAAGCAAGCGGCGATGGGCACTTCGTCATAGCGCACCCCCAGACGCGCCACCATGTCGCGCGAATCGATCCACGAGATATCGGCGGTGTACGGTGAAGGCATCATCACGGCGCGCACTTTGTCAGCGCCTAGGGCATCCACGGCAACCGCCAGCGTCAGCGCGGAATCAACGCCGCCGGACAAACCAAGGATGGCCCCGGGAAAACCGTTCTTGCCGATGTAATCACGAACCCCGGTTACGAGTGCGGCATAAACCTGCGCTTCAACGGACAGCGTGGGCGCTGGGGCCTGCTTTTGCGGCTCCGGGCCCTCAAACGCGACGATGGCCAATCCCTCTTCAAAAGAAGGCAGTTGCGCGCACAACTCACCGCCGGCATCGAGAACGAAAGATGCCCCATCGAAGACCAGTTCATCCTGTGCGCCGAACAGATTGGCATAGACCAGCGCCAGACCCTGACGACTGACATGCTCGCGCATGACCTCTTGCCGACGGTGCTGTTTGTTCATGTGATACGGCGATGCATTCGGCACCAGCAAAACTTCGGCACCGGCCGCGCGTGCTTTGGCCGGCATGTCGGGGAACCAGGTGTCTTCGCAAATATTGATCGCAAAGCGCGTGCCTTTGACGGTAAAAACGCAGACCTCGTCGGCCGGTGTGAAATAGCGTTTTTCATCAAAGACGGTGTAATTGGGTAGCGCCTGTTTGCAATAGGTCGCAATGAGCTTCCCGTTACAGAGTACAGACGCGGCGTTGTAATTAGCACCATGGCGCGTCAGCGGATGGCCGACGATCACATGCAGATCGACGAGAGAGGCCAACTCGGCGGCCAGCGCCTGCAACGCGAGATCGGATTTTGCGTAGAATGACTGACGCAGCAGCAAGTCTTCCGGCGGGTAACCGACCAGCGACAATTCCGGCGTGAGAACGATGTCAGCACCTTGACTTGCCGCGCGATGCGCGAAATCAGCGATGCGCTGTGCGTTGCCCGCCAGATCCCCGACGGTGCTGTTGATTTGTGCGATGGCTACGTTGACTGTCATGGCCTTGAATCAGGTTGCAAATCAGGCTGCAAAGAAAGAATGAGACCCCTGCTTCAATGAAGCCGATCCTGCAAAACCCGAATTATCGCACGCGTGTGCTTTCCTCTCTGGCCGAGGCGGGACAAGCCGCATGGGACGACCTGGTGCAACAACAGGCCGATGCGAACCCCTTCCTGTCCTACGCCTTCCTGCATGCGCTGCATGAATCCGGCAGCGCGAGCGAGGACAGCGGCTGGCAGCCGCAATATCTGACCCTGTGGCGGGATGAGGTACTGGAAGCCGCACTGCCGCTGTATGCAAAATTTCACTCTTATGGCGAGTATGTGTTCGACTGGGCATGGGCTGATGCTTACCGTCGCAATGGCCATGAGTACTATCCCAAGCTCTTGTCAGCGATTCCCTTTACGCCCGTGACTGGCGCGCGGCTGATGGCGCGCAATGATGAAGCACGCGCCGCACTGGTGCAGGCGTTACTGCGCGTGCAGCAGGCCACCGCCTTGTCATCGACCCACATTCTCTACCCGCCGGCGGATCAGGCGCAGCAGTTGGAAGCGGCCGGTTTCATGCTGCGGAGCGGCGTGCAGTTTCACTGGCAGAACGCAGGCTATGCAGATTTCGGGCAATTCCTCGATACCCTGGACCCGAAGAAGCGCAAAAATATCCGCGCGGAGCGACGCAAGGTGCTCGAGGCCGGAATCACGCTGCGGCAGTTGCGGGGCCGTGATTTGCGCGAGGAGGACTGGCGATTTTTCAAGCGCTGCTACGACCACACCTATAGCGCGCATTACTCGACGCCCTACCTGAATCTGGATTTTTTTCTGCGGATCGGCGAGAGCATGCCGGAGAATATCCTGATGGTGATCGCCGAGCGCGAGGCAAAACCGATTGCATCATCGCTGCTGATTCACGATGACCAAGCCTTGTACGGACGTTACTGGGGGGCGATTGAACAGCATCCCTGCCTGCATTTCGAGACAGCGTATTACCAGCCGCTGGAATTTTGTATCAGTGAAAAAATTGCCTCTTTCGAAGGCGGCGCTCAGGGCGAGCATAAGATGGCACGCGGGTTTTTGCCTCAACAAACCTGGTCTGCGCACTGGCTTGCGCACCCAGGGTTTGCCGATGCAGTAGAACGCTTTCTCGCTCGGGAGGGTCAGGGTATCGTAGCCTACATGGACGAACTGAACGAGCGCAATCCGTTTAAGCGATAAGCCGGATAAACATCACCCGGCTGCTGCTGACAACATCAGAAATTCGGCTTGCTCGCAGCGCGTTTGTAGGCGTCAACACCATTCATGATCTCGGCCTGCGCGTCGGCCGGACCAAACCAACCCTCGACCTTGACCCATTTGCCTGGCTCAAGATCCTTGTAGTGCTCGAAGAAGTGCTGAATTTGCTTCAGTCGCAACTCATTCATGTCTTCAGGCTTTTGCCAGTGGGTATAAATCGGCAGCACCTGGTCGATCGGTACGGCCAAGACTTTGGCATCGCCGCCGGATTCGTCCGTCATTTTGAGCACGCCGATAGGACGGCAGCGAACGACCACGCCGGGAATCAGCGGGAAAGGCGTGATCACCAGCACGTCCACCGGGTCGCCATCGTCTGCAATGGTGTGTGGCACGTAGCCATAGTTACAGGGATAGTGCATCGACGTTCCCATGAAGCGATCGACGAAGAGTGCACCGGATTCCTTGTCGACTTCATACTTGATCGGATCGGCATTCATCGGGATTTCAATAATTACGTTGAAATCATTTGGCAGGTCGCGACCTGATGGAACGTCATTGAGACTCATGGCTTACCTCGGACAGTGTGGAAATTCAAAACCCGCCATTATAGCGGGCCGGGCTTTCCATCTGCTTACAGAGCGATTGAGACTTTGCTCCGTTGGGTGGTGAGCGCGCACTGCCGGTAATGGGCGGCGGCGGCCTCAGCCTGATTGAGCGCCTCGTGCATCTGAGCGAGGTACAAATGCGCTTCCTGTGCAATTGTGCCCTCGCTGCTGCCCGCCAGCGCCTGTTCCAGATAACGCTGCGCCTTGCCCCAGAGTTTTTGCTTAAGACACAAGACGCCCAACACCAGTGCCAGATCGGCGTCGTTCGGACGCTCGCGCATCCAGTGCTCGCCGTGCTCGATCTGAGCCAGCAGAGTCGCCGAACCTTCCGGTGCAGCAGACTGTCGGTAGGCACGCAACAGCCTGGCATCCCATTGCACGGCCAGTGCTTTTTCGATGATGTCTGCGGCTTCCTGTTGCCGGCCGATTTTCATGAAGGCTGTGGCAGCTGCAGCGGCAACACCGGGGCTCAGACGATCGGCGGAGGCCACCGAGGCCCACAGCTTGCGAAGTGATTCGGAATCTTCCGCTGCTGCAGGCAGCAATGCCTCATAGGCCATGTCACGTAACCGACGCGAGAGTGTGGGATGCAAGGCATCGTGCTTGTCGAGCAGACGGACCAGACGCAGTACCTCGGGCCAATTACGCGCACTCTGATGCACGCGCAAGGCCAAACGCAACGCTTGTGCATGCTTGATGCCATGACTGTTGAGTTCCGATATCGCGGCGAGTGCCTCGTCGATCTGGCGGGTGTCGTCAGCCAGCAGCTCGACCGTCGTCATCAGGCGGGCGGTACGCAAGCCACTATCCGATTTTGCCGCCGCCAGCCATTCGTCACGGCGGCGGTTCTGCTGCAGGCGATGCGCAGAGCGCGCACCGATCAACGCGGCCAGACCCGCATATTCCGGGGCCAGCGAGGCGCGGGCCGCGGATTTTTCTGCACGGCCGAAGCGGCCTTCCAGATACGCTTTGAGTGACTCCTGCAATGCACGTCCGGATTCGCGCAGCTGACGTGTGGCGCGATATTGCTCGACTCGCCGGGGCATCGCGAGCGTGGAACGCACGGTGCTGACGATCACGAGCATCAACACAAATAGCGCCACGGTGACCATGATGAAAAAATTGAGCGACACATCCACCCGGTAAGGCGGGTAGAAAAATACAACGTTACCGGGATTAAAACGCGCCAGCACCGCCAGCCCGATGGCGGTCGCAAAGAGTGTCAGTATCCAGAGAAAAAAACGCATGGGCGTGCCTCGGATCAGGGACGGGAGCGCGACTGCCGCACCGCATTAAGGCTGTGCGACAGCGTCGGCATTTCGATATTAAGCACACTCTCCTGCAGCTCCCTGATCTGCTCACGTCCCGCCTGCGTCTGACGCGCACGCGTATCGAAGTAGCGGCTCAGCGCCCGATCAGCCTCGGCCAGATCGCTGCGGAAGGCGGCATCATTACGCGAGAGCAGCGCAAGGCGGGCATTCAACAAGCGGAGTTTCAGATTTTCTCGTGCAAAAAAAGCCTGGCCCGGCGAGAGCAGCAATGCTTCGGGTGAGCCCACGGTGCGTATGCGCACCAGATCGCGTATGTCGTACCAGAGACCACTGCTCCAGCTATGCCAGCGGTTCAGCCAGCGGCTGCGCCAGTCATCTTCTACCACGGGCACTGTGGACACCGCGGCAGAGCCAGAATCCGGCAAGGGCGTTAGACGAGTCTTGTTGGGCGGCGCCAGCTGGACGGGCTTCTCATCGGCCAGTAACGGCATACTGTCGATCTCGGCGACCAACGTATCAAGCCGAAGAGCGATACCGGTCAGGTCGATATTCGGCAGGCTCTTGAGGTTCTCCATGTCCTTCGCAATCGCACGGCGAATCGCAATGAACTGCGGGCGATCGGCGCGCGAGAGACGTGTGTCGGCATTTTGCAATGCGATCAGGGCACCGCGGATATTTCCGGCGAGTTCCAGCTGTTGGCTGGCGGTCGAGAGGACTTGCTCGGTCTCGGCCAGCGCCCAGTCATCGCGGTTTTTGGCCAGATCCTGATAGAGCTGCTCCAGGGCCAGCTGCTGACCCTGAGACTCGATCTGCTTCGCCTCAAGCAAAGCGACTTTGCCCTGCAAAACCTGGAGCTCATCATCGACACGACTGGCGATCAGTTTGGTCTGACTATTGGTTTGCTCGCCACTCTGAAGCCGCTGCGCGACCTCGCGACGCAGGTCAGTTACATCAGTTCGGGCATTCCACCATTGCAGCGCGAGCAGCAGAGCGAGCGCGCCAATGACGACTTTGAGTCTGAAGCCCGGCTGTTGCAGCAGGCCAGGCAGGGGCCATTTCTCGGAAGCCGCTACCCTGAGTGCCTCGGCTTCAGCTGAGGCCTCGGCGGGTGACGGGGCCGCAGATGAAGTCGGCGACCCGGCGGCGGATTCGGCCATCGGCTCAGGCGTTGATTCGTTCACCAAAGGTTTGTCGGGATGTTCACTCATGGGCGTGATTGTATCGCGGCAATCAGGGCTTCGTCGCCTGATCCTGTGCGTGTGAGGTGTTGAAATCCGAGTGATTCGGCCGTCTGCGCGATTCGCTCATGCGGAACAATCAGCGAACTTTTTAATAAATGCCGCCAGCCTTCGTCGCCCATGAGCTCCAGCGTCATGTCCTTGAGGTAGCGCAGTGCTTCGGAGCTGGTGATCACCCAGTCACCCGGACCAGCAAGCAAATCCTTAAGCTCGGACGAGCGCGCATCGTCGATTGCCGGGGGGCCGCGGCGGTAAGCAGCGACTTGCTCCACCTGGATTCCTGCCTCACGCAAACGGTCGGCGAGCAACTCGCGGCCGGTCTCGGCACGAACGATGAGTACTTTTTTACCGGTAAGCGCTGGCAGATCCAGCACTTCCAGCAGAGTTTCGGAATCGGTGCGCTGCAGATTACGCGGGCTGACAATGCGGGCTTTGTCAGGCGTCAGTCCGTGTTGGGCCAGCGCCTGCCGGCTGCCCTCGCCTACCACAGCGGCGACGAGCGAAGCAGGCCATTGGAAGATGTGTTCAAAGGCAGCATCAATCGCATTGGGGCTGACAAAGGCGACCATGGCGAAATCGTTCAGCCGTCCCAGCGTTTCGCGCAGCTTGCGGGTATCGGGCAGGGTCTGGATGTCCAGGAGCGGGAAAATGCGCACAGGGATGTCCATAGCCCGCAACTTTGCAGCCAGTGGGCCGGCTTGCGCCAGCGGTCGGGTGATGATCACGGGCCTGTCGGAATGCTGCATGAGAGCGACCTTGCAGAGGGACCAGTGTTGCCCGATCAGGAAAGATCGGGGCGTTTACGCGTCAGCTTTGCATTCGGCAAGGATGGCGCGAGCATCCTGCGATTCGAGCAAACTGGCAATTTGCCGGCCCAGCGATTCCGGCGCAGCTGCCTCGCCATTGATTTCAGCGCGGGCGATGCGTTTGCCGTCCGGGGTGGCAACCATCGCGCGCAAATGCATGGCGCCCTGGTCCACGGTGGCAAATGCGGCGAGCGGAATCTGGCAGCTGCCGCCAAAAGCCCGCGATAAAGTCCGCTCGGCACGAACAGCATGGGCGGTATCGGGATGATTGAGCGGTTCAAGCAGTTGCAGCAGATCAGTGCGACCGGCAGGAATTTCGATGGCCATGGCGCCCTGCCCCGGTGCTGGCAGGCTGTCTTCGGGCTCGATGACGGAGCGGATGCGGGAGGCCATACCCAAGCGCTTGAGGCCAGCGGCAGCCAGAATGATGGCGGCGTATTCACCCTTGTCCAGCTTGCCCAGACGTGTATCCAGGTTCCCGCGCAAGGGCTGAATGACCAGTTTCGGATATCGGGCAGCAATCAGGGCCTGACGGCGCAGACTGCTGGTGCCGACGATGGCACCGTCTGGCAGATCGGCCAGACGCGCATAGTCGTTGGAAACAAACGCATCGCGCGGATCTTCCCGCTCCAGAATGGCCGCCAGCTCGAAGCCCTCGGGCAATTCCATGGGCACGTCTTTGAGAGAGTGCACGGCCAGATCGGCTTCGCCGTTTTGCATCGCGACTTCCAGCTCTTTGACGAAGAGACCCTTGCCACCCACTTTGGACAGCGTCCGGTCCAGAATCTGGTCACCACGCGTTGTCATGCCGAGAATTTCTACGGTGCTGTGCGGATATAATTCGAGCAGTCGCGCACGCACGTGCTCAGCCTGCCACATGGCAAGGCGGCTCTCTCGTGAAGCGATAACCAGTTTTCCGGAAAATGAAGCGTTCAATGCGACCTCTCTGAATCGGGAATCGTGCGAAGAGACTCAACGCAGACGACCCGGTGCTTGCCACTAAAAATTCGGCGGATTTTAACATGCGTACCGCCCTCGACCTACCGATCCACCGACGGAAACAGCCCTCTGCCCATGCCAACCAAAAAAACACCCGCACGTACTGCACGGACCGCTGACAAGGATGCACCACTGAAAGAAGATATCCGGCTGCTCGGGCGTTTGCTCGGGGATGTGATCCGGCACCAGGAGGGTGAAACTGTCTTTGAGGTCGTTGAGACAATTCGGCAGACGGCCGTGAGATTTCGTCGTGAATCCGATCCCGAGGCCGGCGCCGATCTGGACCGGCTGCTGAAAAAACTAACCCGTGATCAGACCAATGCGGTCGTACGCGCGTTTTCGTATTTCTCCCACCTGGCCAACATCGCTGAGGACCAGCATCACAACCGGCGTCGGCGGGCCTACCTGTTGGCCGGTTCTGCGCCGCAGTCTGGCAGCGTGACAGCTACGCTGCACAAACTCGATGCAGCAGGCGTGTCAGGCAAGGCGGTGCAGTCGTTTTTTAACGAGGCGCTGATCTCGCCGGTACTCACCGCACACCCAACCGAAGTCCAACGCAAAAGTATTCTGGACGCCGGCCGCGAAGTGGCCCGTCTGCTGGCGGCACGTGATCTGCCGATGACCGTTGGCGAAAAAAAACGCAACACCGAACTGCTACACGCGGAGGTCGCCAAACTCTGGCAGACACGCATGCTGCGCTACTCGAAGCTCACGGTCGATGACGAGATCGAAAATGCGCTCTCTTACTATCGGATCACTTTTTTGCGTGAGTTGCCCGGACTGATGGATGACATCGAATCGGAAATCAGCGCTCAGTATCCACACAGCCGCCGTCAGTCTCTGCCACCTTTTTTGCAAATGGGCAGCTGGATCGGTGGTGACCGGGACGGCAATCCCAATGTCAACGCCTCCACGATGACGCGTGCGATGTCGCGCCAGTCCACAACGATTCTGGATTTTTACCTCGAAGAAGTACACGCACTTGGCGCGGAGCTGTCGATCTCTACGCTGCTGGTGTCCGTCAGCCCTGCACTGCAGGCCATGTCCGACGCATCCCCGGATCACTCGCCTCATCGCACGGACGAGCCCTACCGGCGTGCACTGATTACGGTGTACGCACGCCTGGCAGCAACAGCTCGCAAGCTCGGTGTACAAAATATTTTGCGGCAGGAAGTCGGCGCACTGGCGCCTTACCACGATGCAGCTGAATTCATTTCTGATCTAGAGGTGATCGCCGATTCCCTGCGTGCTCATCATGGACTGCCACTCACTCGTCCACGACTGAATACGCTGCGGCGCGCGGCCGATATTTTTGGCTTTCACCTGGCGACACTGGACATGCGCCAGAGCTCGGACGTGCATGAACGGGTGCTAACCGAACTTTTTCGCGCAGCAGGCGTCGTCGCTGATTATGCAGCGCTGGACGAAACACAGAAACGTGGCTTGCTGCTGGCAGAGTTGGCGCAACCCCGGCTGCTGTACTCACCCTACCTCAGCTATTCGCACGAAACGAATTCCGAACTGGGTGTGCTGCGCATGGCACGAACCGTTCGCGAGCAATTCGGACATCGCGCGATACGTAATTACATCATCTCCCATACCGAAACCGTGTCCGATTTGCTGGAGGTATTCCTGCTCCAGAAAGAAACCGGCTTGCTGCACACGACCGATGGCAGCAGTGCTGCCCAGGCCGAGTTGATGGTGATTCCCTTGTTCGAGACCATTCCGGATTTACGCAACGCGCCCGAAATCATGGACGGCATGCTGTCGATTCCCGGCATACGCGAACTGGTCAGTCGCCAGAGTGATTTGCAGGAAGTGATGCTGGGTTATTCGGATTCAAACAAGGATGGCGGCTTCCTGACATCGAACTGGGAACTGTACAAAGCCGAAGTCGGTCTGGTGCAGGTGTTCCGTCGCCACGACGTGAAGCTACGTCTGTTCCACGGCCGGGGCGGCACCGTAGGCCGGGGAGGCGGTCCCAGCCATGAAGCAATTCTGGCGCAACCTGCCGGCACAGTGAATGGCCAGTTCCGGCTGACGGAACAAGGCGAAATCATCGCCTCGAAATTTTCCAATCCCGAGATCGGCCGACGCAATCTGGAACTTGTGGTTGCCGCGGTGATGGAAGCGAGCCTGACACCAGAAAAAACTGACGGAAAATACACAAGGCGACTAGCCGAGTTCGAAGCTGTGATGGAAATTCTGTCCGAGCATGCCTACCGTGCGTATCGGGATCTGGTCTACGAGACTCCGGGCTTTACCGATTATTTTTTTGCAGCCACGCCGATTGCCGAGATTGCCGAGCTCAATATCGGTTCGCGGCCGGCATCACGCAAATCGACGCGACGCATCGAAGATTTGCGGGCGATTCCGTGGGGTTTCTCGTGGGGACAATGTCGTTTGCTGCTGCCGGGCTGGTACGGCTTTGGCAGTGCCGTCCATACCTGGCTAAACGAAGGTGAATCGCGCACCAAAAAATTAAACTTACTGCGCGCCATGCTGAAAGAATGGCCCTTCTTTTCCACACTGCTTTCCAATATGGACATGGTGTTATCCAAGACGGATCTAGCCGTCGCATCGCGTTACGCCAGCTTGGTGGCGGATAAAAAATTACGTAATGCGATTTTCAAACGCATCGTGGCGGAACATGAATTGGTCACCGAATCCCTCTCGATGATCACCAGATCGCGAGAGCGTCTGGCAAACAATCCGACACTGGCTCGCTCTATCAAGAATCGCTTCGCTTACCTTGATCCACTCAACCACTTGCAGGTCGAATTGATCAAACGTCACCGCAGCTGGAAAAATCAGGACCGGGCACCGGATATTCGTGTGCATCGCGGCATCCATTTGTCCATCAACGGTATTGCGGCGGGCTTGCGCAATACCGGCTAATGCCGGTGGCGGGGAAGCTGAAAGTCCATCCTCTATAATCACGACGATCAGTATTCTCTAATTTCTCAAACCTCTCGGTACTTCAGAGACCACCGAAACCCAAGGCACGACTGACTTATTTATGACAGAACAGTTTTCAAAAAAAGGCGAAGCCTGGTCAGCACGGTTCTCCGAACCTGTCTCAGACCTGGTCAAGCGTTACACCGCATCGGTGTTCTTCGATCATCGGCTCGCCAGCGTGGATATTCAGGGCTCCCTCGCGCATGCCGAAATGCTGGCGCATCAAAAAATCATCAGCGCTCAGGATTTAGCGGATATCCAGCGGGGCATGGCGCAGATACAGGCCGAAATCACCGCCGGCAAATTTGAATGGCTGCTTGATCTGGAGGATGTGCACCTCAATATCGAAAAGCGCCTGACCGAGCTGGTCGGTGACGCCGGCAAGCGCCTGCACACGGGCCGCTCGCGCAATGATCAGGTAGCGACCGATATTCGTCTTTATCTGCGCACAGCGATCGACGACATCCTAGTGCTGCTCCGCGGGCTGCGTATCGCGATGGTCGATCTCGCAGAGAAAAATACGGACACGATCCTGCCAGGCTTCACGCACATGCAGGTCGCGCAGCCGGTAACTTTTGGTCACCATATGCTGGCCTATGTGGAAATGTTCGGTCGTGATGCCGAACGTATGGCGGACTGCCGTAAACGGGTGAACAGGCTGCCTCTGGGCTCAGCCGCGCTTGCCGGCACAACCTTCCCCATTGATCGTGAAAGAGTGGCAAAAACACTGGGATTTGAGGATGTGTGCCACAACTCGCTCGATGCCGTATCCGATCGCGACTTTGCGATTGAATTTTGCGCTACGGCTGCACTGATCATGACGCATATTTCCCGACTGTCTGAAGAGCTGGTGATCTGGATGAGTCCGCGCGTCGGTTTTATCGATATCGCCGATCGATTCTGCACCGGCTCGTCGATCATGCCGCAGAAAAAAAATCCGGACGTGCCCGAGCTGGCACGCGGCAAGACCGGACGCGTCAACGGACATCTGGTGGCTTTGCTGACACTGATGAAAGCCCAGCCGCTCGCTTACAACAAAGATAACCAGGAAGACAAGGAGCCTCTGTTCGATACGGTCGATACCGTCATCGATACGCTCAGGATCTTTGCCGATATGGCGGGAGGCATCACGGTCAAGCCAGAGGCAATGCGTCTGGCAGCACTGCAAGGCTATGCGACGGCCACCGATCTCGCCGACTATCTGGTTAAAAAAGGCTTGCCGTTCCGGGACGCCCATGAGGCCGTCGCGCATGCAGTACGCGCCTGCGACCAACGGGGTTGCGATCTGGCCGAGTTGTCTGTCGAGGAGCTGCGACAATTTTCCGAACTGATCGGCCCCGATGTTCACGCCGTGCTCACCCTAGAGGGCTCTGTTGCTGCCCGTAATCACGTGGGCGGCACCGCACCCGAACAAGTTCAGCTGGCAATCCGGCGGGTTCGTCAGCAGCTGACCTGAAAGTCAGTACCCCGGCAAAGCATTCGCGCCCTTTCCGGCCCGAATGCTTTTTTTTCGTGGCAATGTTGTGATAAAACGTCGAATTGACCGAAAAATAAATTCATCGATAAAGTAATGGGCACACTGCTGCAGAGCAGCACGAGGGACTACACCGGTCTGGGCTAAATTTTCGTTCACACTTACCGCTTCCCTTTTCTCAGTTTTGAAAATCAAGATGGAATGAACGGCAGTGACGAGCCCGGTAGTACAAAATTAAAAATCAAGGAGACCCTGATGTATTCCACAGTCATTGATCAAACACCTCACGAGTGGGCCGCCGGGGATGAAAAATCAGCGGTTCTGCATCGTCGCCTTCATCCTCCCGGATTCTGATGACGGCAGGGTTATCCCGCTACTGATACTCAAGAAAATTTTCGCGAAAGAAAAACGATCATGTCCTATCTATTATCTCTATCGAAATACATCGATGCACTGAACGAACGAATCGGCCTGGGTATCAGCTGGGCCTTGTTGCTCGCTGTGCTGATTTGTAGTGGTAACGCCATTGTCCGATACAGCTTCAACATCAGCTCTAACGCCTGGCTGGAAATTCAGTGGTATTTGTTTGGCGCGATTTTTCTGCTGGCGTCGTCTTACACACTACGCCGCAATGAACATGTTCGCATCGATGTCATCGTGGGGCGTTTTTCAAAACGTACGCAAGCCTGGGTTGATGTGTTCGGATTCCTGTTCTTTCTGCTGCCGGCTACGCTGCTGATACTTTATTTTGCCGTCCCCTTTGCAATGGAGTCGGTCCGCAATCAGGAAGTCTCCAGCAATGCCGGCGGACTGATCGTCTGGCCTGCAAAAATCCTGATTCCGATTGGTTTTCTGTTGCTGACCCTGCAAGGTATTTCCGAGCTGATCAAGCGCGTTGGATTCCTGATGGGAAAAATTGATTCCAGCGTCTTCGAAAAGCAAGGCATCACGCCGATCGAAGAAATCGAGGCGATCAAAGCCGCCAATAAACTGAACTGATCTCACTCGGGGCATCTCATGACTGAATTTCTGATTGCGAACATGGCGCCTGTCATGTTCGGCGCACTTGTGGTCTTCCTGTTATCGGGTTTTCCCGTGGCGTTTTCTCTGGCGGCTAATGGTTTGCTATTCGGGCTGATCGGTATTGAATTAGGTTTGCTCAAGCCGGAATTACTGCAGGCACTCCCCAACCGGCTCTTCGGCATCATGGCCAACGACACGCTGCTGGCCATTCCCTTCTTTACCTTCATGGGTTTGATTCTCGAACGATCGGGCATGGCCGAGGATTTGCTTGATACCATCGGCCAGCTGTTCGGACCCATGCGCGGCGGCGTTGCCTATGCGGTGATTTTTGTCGGTGCGCTGCTCGCCGCCACGACGGGTGTGGTCGCCGCATCGGTAATCTCCATGGGCCTGATTTCACTGCCCGTGATGCTTCGTTACGGCTATGATCGCAAGATTGCAACAGGCGTCATTGCAGCCTCCGGAACACTGGCGCAAATCATCCCCCCGTCTCTGGTCCTGATCGTGATGGCGGACCAGTTAGGGCGCTCGGTGGGCGACATGTACCAGGCCGCCTTTCTTCCCGGCCTACTCCTCACCTGCATGTACGCCGGCTACGTCCTGATGCTGTCGATGATACGTCCCAACTCACTGCCTGCTTTACCCATCGAAGCACGCAACCTACGTGAGCCCAATGGTGACAGCGGCGTTATTTCACTGTTTGCCGTAATCGCTGCCGGGCTCGCCGCTGGCTGGTTGTTCAACAAGTTCTATCTGAGCAACAACTCCGAACTGAAGGCCGATGAAGCGATTGTCTACAGCGGGGTGGTGACCGTGCTCCTGACCTACTCGCTGGCGACTCTGAACAACAAATTCAAACTGGGCCTGCTGTCTAAAATGGCAGAGAAAGTGGTGCTGGTATTGGTGCCGCCTCTGGCTCTTATTTTTCTGGTGCTGGGTACGATTTTTGTCGGCATTGCCACACCGACCGAAGGCGGCGGCATGGGCGCACTCGGCGCGTTGGTGCTTGCACTCATGAACCGTCGTCTGTCCAAGGACCTGCTCAAGCAGGCCATGAATTCCACAACGCGACTGTCGTGCTTCGTCCTGTTCATCCTGATCGGCTCCAGCGTGTTCTCGCTGGTATTCCGCGCAGTCAATGGCGATCTGTGGGTCGAACATTTGCTGACCTCGCTGCCGGGCGGTACAGCAGGCTTTCTGATCGTGGTGAACATCTTGTTCTTCGGTCTTGCCTTCTTCCTCGATTTCTTCGAACTGGCTTTCATTCTTGTCCCGCTGGTCGGCCCGGTGGCGGACAAATTGGGAATCGATTTGATCTGGTTCGGCGTACTGCTGTCAGTAAACATGCAAACCTCGTTCATGCACCCGCCTTTCGGTTTTGCTCTGTTTTATCTGCGATCCGTCGCGCCCAAGGAGATTAAAACCAGTGATATTTACTGGGGAGCCGTTCCCTTCGTCGTTATTCAATTGGTGATGGTTGCGCTTATTATCACCTTCCCCGCTCTGATCTCTGTCGGCACCAAGACAGATATGAAAGAGCAGATCGAACTGAACATCAACATGTCGGGTGACAGTCTGGATGACCTGACCAACGCCGAGTTCTCATTCGACGGCGATACGGGTAGCGGCGATATCGAGTTCAATATGGCGGCAGAGCCCACGAAATAATAAAACATCCTCGGCAGTTTCAGGCTGCTGATGGGTCTTCAAAAGCGCATCCAGAGTGATGCGCTTTCTTTTTATAATCGGCCCTACCAAAGAATCGTGTTCTGCTGTTTTCTGGCAGCGGACAGACTTTATCAATATCAGGTCATTGCAACACCCGAAAAAAAATCCCGCCTCAGCGGGATTTTTAACGAAAGACCTGTTTTACTTACGGCTGATCAGATAAACCTGCATCGGTGCCTCGGCGACTGAATACCAGTTATTCTGATCCTGACGGAATCGACGCCATGGGTCCAGGACCTTCTTGAATTTCGGGTTCTTTGCCGCTTCCTCTTCAAAGACTTCCATCGCAGCCTTGTGACAGGCATCCAGAATCGGCCTCGAGAACGAACGAACCTTCACGCCATGTTTCAGCAGTCGGGCCAGTGCCGCCGGGTTGCGTGCGTCATACATCGCCTGCATCGTGACATGGGCCTCATAGGTGGCCACTTCCAAAGCGGCCTGATAGTCCTTGGGCAGCTTGTCCCATTCTTTCTGGCTCACGTAGAACGAGAGCTGCGCACTGGCTTCCCACCAACCGGGAGCGTAGTAGAACGGCGCCACCTTGTTGAAGCCTAGCTTTTCATCGTCATAGGGGCCAATCCACTCCGCCGCATCGATCGTGCCTTTTTCAAGCGCGGGATAGATATCACCACCCGCGATTTGCTGAGGGACGACACCCAAGCGCTGCATCACCCGCCCAGCAAAGCCACCAACACGCATTTTCAGTCCGTTCAGGTCCTGAGGTGTATTGACCTCTTTCCTGAACCAGCCACCCATCTGACAGCCGGTATTCCCGCCCATGAAGTTCACAATACCGTAGTCATGAAAGAACTCCCGCATCAGCTGGCGACCACCACCTTGATCCATCCAGGCGGTTTGCTGACGCGAGGTCATGCCAAAGGGTATCGAGGTGTCGAACGCAAAAGTAGCGTCTTTACCGAAGTAGTAATAGGACGCCGAATGTCCCATTTCCACGGTGCCGTTCTGTACCGCATCCAGTACCTGCAATGCGGGTACGATTTCCCCACCCGGAAATACCCGGATGTTGAATTTGCCATCAGTTAGCTGTGCGACGCGCTTGGCCAGAGTTTCGGAAGCGCCGTAGATCGTGTCCAGCGACTTCGGGAAGCTGGAAGCCAGTCGCCAGTTGACCGTGGGGTTGCTCTGGGCAATCGCAGGCGCAGCAACGATTCCCGCTGCTGCGCCGGCAGCCGCTTTTTTAATGAAATTACGACGTGTCATGAGTGTGTCCCCTTCTCCCAGTCTGAAATAAAGTGCGGGCCGCCGATTGGGATTATTGCGAGTCCGTACCATCACTGTTAAAACAATGGCAATTTTAGGAGGGCGACTTCAAAGACAGCAATAGCCACATCGGTGCAAATACGCATCTGTTGTGTGCGCGCACTATCCGAAACATTTCTGCACGACTAACGAAAATTTCTTGCCGCCACCATGAGTAAAAACCTCAGGAAACAAGTGTGGTGAAACTGCATCAGTTCAAAGAAAAAATTCAAAGGGAACGGAGTGCCGACGAGTTGCTCGGCATTTCTTCGGAGAATAACTACGGGAAAAATTTCGCAAGAGATTTTGCGAATACGCAGTTTGGTGCAGAGCAAACTACGGACGGTGAAAGTTCATCCGTGCGGAAGATGAACCAACCAAGATAAAAAGGGGTAAACAGGAATGGAAAGCGGAGCAGCGCGGAACCGCTGACCCGTCAGGCGCCAGCGACGGTCAGGTTACCGATCAGAATA
>CAZXDB010000028.1:0-2780 GCA_964639465.1 uncultured Bifidobacterium sp.
TCATCTGATAGGCCTCGTCGGCGTACGCGGCCGACGCCGGTGTGCCGGGAATGCGCAGCAGCGCGCCCGGAATGTCGCCGGAGAAAATCGCCATCGCAGTCGCGGTCACAATGGCGGCCACCGCAGGCACCGGTGGCATAAAGAAGGTCATGGGCACGAGCAATGCCGTCGCCATCGTGGCGGTCAGACCGGGGATGCAGCCGACGAACAGACCGAAGGCCGCCGAGGCCAGAATCACCATTAACACATAGGGCTCGAACACCATGCCGATCGCCTGCATCCATACGGCTGTGGTCATCACCCTCTCCTCACCACTGCCATGGTTGCAGCACACCCCACGGCAGGGGTACCCGCAAGGCCTTGTAGAACACGGTGTGAATCAGCAGCGTGATCAGCAGGGCCAGTGGCAGGATGCGTGCGCGCGGTACCGACAATGCCCAAAACATCACGGAGAGAATCAGCACACCGGTCGGCAGGAACCCCAGCTTTTCGGCTGCCAACAGGTAAAACACTAGGCAGCCTATAGTCACCAGAAAATTTCGTCGGTGATAAGGCGACCTCAGCCACGCACCCGGCACGATCCAAGGCTCGCCGGGTGCACCGCGCCCGCGTACGATCAGCAACAGCGCGCAGGCAGCCAGCGCCAGCGCGATCAGGCGCGGAAAGACGGCCGGCCCGACTTGCTGACCCGGTATCGCCGGATACGCCGCCGTGTTGAACAACACGGCGATGGCCAATACGAGCAGCAACAGACCGCTGAGGGTGTCCTTGAGTTTCATCGCAGCCTGCTTATTTGGCCAAGCCGACCGCTTGCATGGTCGTTCCCATCTCGGCATCACTGCGCGCGGCGAATTGCTCGAAGCCGCGCGCGTCCATATAACTTATGCCGAAACCCCGGCTGCGCATGAAATCCTGGTAGTCCTTGCCCTCGGCGATTTTTTTCAGTGCTGCTGCGAGCTTCTTTTGGACCTCCGTTGGAAGGTTCTTGGGTCCCGCGACACCACGCCACGCCCCGATGACCCAGCCGCTGCCAGTGGCGACCTTAAGGGTCGGAACCTTTGGATAGAGCGCTGCCGGCTTGTCGGCCATGACCACCAGCGGCTTGGCCCTGCCGGCATCGATCAGCGCGCGCGCCTCGGGCAACGAACAGGTAACGAATTCAACACCGCCGGCAGCAAGATCATTCATCGCTTGGGCCGCGCCATTTGAGGGTACCCAGGGCGCACTGGCCGGATCGATCTTCAGATCGCGCATCATGCCAGCCAGCGCGAGATGCCAGATACCGCCCTGCCCGGTGCCGGATGCTTTGTACTTGCCCGGGCTGGCTTTCACTACCTTCAAAAGCTCCTCAATGTTCTTGTAGGGTGCATCGGCACGAACGATCACGGCAGCGGCATCGATATTCATTAACGCCAGCGGTGTAAAGTCACGTGGGGTCAGTGGGCTGAGCCGCGCCCAGTGCAGCATCGCGATGTCGCTCGTGATCATGCCCAGGGTGTAGCCGTCAGCCGGCGCTGCCGCAATTGCTGCATGCCCGACGACGCCATTGCCGCCAGCGCGGTTGACCACATTCACGGGCTGCCCCAGTTCTTTTTCGAGCAACGTCCCGATAATGCGCGCGACACCATCGGTGCCGCCGCCGGCGGCGAAAGGAACGATTAGGGTAATCGGCCGCGATGGCCAGACATCAGCGGCCGATGCTACCGGCAGGATCGAACAGAACAGCATCAGCGCCGCAAGCGCACGGTTCAGAGTGAAGCGGGTCATTGAAGGTCTCCGGTTGGCGGGTTATCGGGTGGCTGATAGCAGTTGCAACCGATTGTACTGGTAGTGTTCCGGCACAACGCTAAAAGGCATGACGATGCGTATTGCATAATCCGCAATATCAAAACGGTGGTTCCCGCAAGTTCAGTAGCCCCCCATACGATCGATAGATCATCGTTCTCCGAAACAGAATGGCCGAGGCTTTGATAATGTGACGCTTGTAGCTGATTTTTGGCGGTAAGGTATTGGGCGGTAAATCGCTGATCAAAAGGGATCGTTCGTATGAAAAAGCTTTATCTGCTGGCTTTGTTGCTGATTGTGTCCAACCTTGCGAGCGCTGCCGGCAAAACCAAGTTGGATCGAATCGTGTCTGCGGACATGATCGGATTGCAGCGCGCCTACTTCGAAAAAATTGCCGGAGTCGCCAAACGCGTCAGCGACAAACGCCGTCAATATGACGTCGGCGGCTGTCTGGTGAACATCCTGGAAGACAAAGATAAAACGATTGTATGGATCGAACTCGAGAATATATCGGAGCGCTGCACGTTCAATGCAGCCAGCATTTTTCTTAACGGACCGGCGCACAAACTGACCTTTGGTCAACTCAATGACGTCAGCATCAATGGTGGCGCAAAAGAAGTCTGCCTTGAATTATGCGGCAATGCCGTCGCCCCAAGCTACGGCCTGATGGTGCAAACACCGCATGCGATGACCTCCATCGAATACGACGCTAATGTGACCCATACTGACGCGTCCTTGCATGCCGCGGAGAGACTGCGACAACAACTGGAGAAGCGGTTTCCCGGGGTTGAACTGTATGGCGATTATCTGGATAAAACCATTCCCGCCAAGGTTTTTACCGACCTGTGGCTGAAAGAATTTCGACAGGTGCGGATTACTTCGATTCGGTTTGGTTATATTCTTTTTGAAAACTGACCGACGGTAGGCAGGAACCTAAATCTGGCGGAAGCGGTGTCCGCCCGAGACAAATCCAAGTCAATCCAATAAGGTCCAGT
>CAZXDB010000028.1:2790-25247 GCA_964639465.1 uncultured Bifidobacterium sp.
TTTATGGGCTTCGGTGCTTCTACCGCTGCGAAGCTTAGGTCATGACGCTTGCGGCACATGCAAGCCACTAGTGATCCTGATGCGAGACGAGAGCCTTACTTTTGGGTACGCGTTTGGGTATGTTAGAAAATTTACCCGCCTAGATGCCTTGATTTTATTGACTGTCTGGCGGAGGCGGTGAGATTCGAACTCACGGAGGGCGCAAACCCTCGCCGGTTTTCAAGACCGGTGCCTTAAACCGCTCGGCCACGCTTCCTTGTCTTGGGACGGCCCGAATTATACCCTGCTCGCGCCGTCTCAGGCCTCATCCGGCAGGAACATCTGTTGCAGATCGTTGAGAAAACGCCTGCCGAGCTCGGTGGGCTGAATTACCCGGTGGTCGCTCTTCAGCAAGCCCCTGGATTCCGCCTCGGCGAGTGCCTTGTCCACCGTGGTCAGCGGCAGGCCGGTGCGTTCAGCAAATAACCTCGACTCAAAACCGCCATTGAGCCGGAGCGCGTTGAGCATAAATTCAAAACCCAATGCCTCACGGCTGATCTCAGCCTCTTCGAAGACAGCGTTGCCTGCAGCAGCGTGCTGAAGGTAGGTGGCGGGCTGCTTGTAGCGGGCCTGACGGACGACTCTGTGCGGGAAAGACAGCTTCGAATGCGCGCCCGCACCAATGCCGAGATAGTCACCAAACTCCCAATAGTTCAGATTATGGCGCGCACGACGTCCGGGCTGGGCGAAGGCGGAGACCTCGTAATGCTGGTAGCCGGCCAGTGCGGTTTGTTCTTCGATCATCTCCTGCATCGCGGCGCTCAGGTCATCATCGGGAACCGTCGGCGGGAATTTGGCAAACACCGTGTTGGGTTCGATCGTCAGATGGTAAAGCGACAGATGCGGTGGCGAATAACTCAGCGCGGTCGACAGATCCTCCATTGCCTGCGCCAGTGTCTGCCTAGGCAAGGCGTACATCAAATCCAGATTGAAATTACCAAAGCTGGCCTGCGCGCTTTCGATCGCGCGCCGGGCATCATCGCCGTCGTGAATGCGGCCCAGCGCCTTGAGGTGATCGGGATTGAAGCTTTGTATGCCCATTGACAGCCGATTGATACCGCTGTTGGCAAAGGCTCGAAATTTATCGACCTCAAAGGTACCGGGATTGGCTTCCATCGTGATTTCTGCGGCACCATCCAGCGGTAACAAGCTGCGGATATCCGACATGAGCTGATCGAGCCCCGCGGCCGACATCAGACTGGGCGTGCCGCCGCCGATGAAGATGCTGATGATTTTTCGTCCCCAGATCAGGGGCAAAGCCTGCTCTAGGTCGACACGCAAGGCGCTCAGGTAGTCTTGCTCGGGAAAGCTGCCATCGGCTTCATGCGAATTGAAATCGCAATACGGACATTTGCGTACGCACCAGGGGAAATGCACATACAACGACAGTGGCGGCAAAGCGCTAAGGCTCAGCAGCCCGGGCCGCAGGTAGTGCTCGACCACGCGGGGCGGGACGGCCTGCACGACGTCGGGCCGGATCGGGATCATGCGAGCTGCGCGACCAGGACACGCAAAGCCTGAGCACGATGCGAGATTTGATTTTTTTCTTCGGGGCTGAGCTCAGCGGCCGTTTTTTTCAGTGACGGCAGCCAGAAATGCGGATCGTAACCAAAACCGCCCTGCCCGCGCGGCTGATCGATGATTTCACCCGCCCAGCGCGCCTCGGCAATCACAGGCTGGGGGTCATCGGCATGGCGCAGATAAACCAGCGCGCAGTAGTAGTACGCGGATTTATCCGTATGGCTTTGCAGATCGGCGATCAGCCTGGCGTTGTTGGCCGCGTCGGATTTAGGCTCACCGGCATAGCGCGCAGAAAAAATACCGGGTGCACCACCGAGGGCGGGAACGCAGATGCCGGAATCATCCGCCAACGCAGGCAGGCCACTTGCGCGCGAGACATGACGCGCTTTGGCCAGCGCGTTTTCGACGAAGGTCGGGTGGGGCTCATCGGCTTCGCTGATGTTGAGCTCCGCCTGCGTTTTGAGTGCAAAACCCAGCGGCTCAAGCAGCCGGGCAAACTCGGCGAGCTTGCCGCGGTTGTTGGAGGCCAGTACGAGGGGACGTGTGATCACCATCAGCGTGATTTCAGTCGGCCAGTCCCAGCGACTGCTTTTGCAGCCGGATCAACTGACGGATGCCGTTGTCGGCAAGATCGAGCAACTGGTTCATGGTGCTGCGATCGAATGCGTCACCTTCCGCAGTGCCCTGCACTTCAATGAAATGACCCGCGTCGTTCATGACGACATTCATGTCGGTGTCACAACCGGAGTCTTCGGTGTAATCAAGATCAAGTACCGGCAAACCCTGATACACACCCACGGAAATCGCGGCCACGAAATGGCGCAGCGGCATGGAAGGAATCAGCCCTGCGGCCACCAGCCCGCTGAATGCATCATGGGCTGCGACCATCGCGCCGGTGATGGCTGCGGTGCGAGTGCCGCCGTCGGCCTGCAGCACATCGCAATCGAATTGCAGAGTGCGCTCGCCGAAGGCTTCGAGGTCAAATGCCGCACGCAGAGAACGACCAATCAATCGCTGGATCTCCTGGGTGCGGCCGGACTGTTTGCCTTTGGCCGCTTCGCGGTCCATGCGCGTGTGAGTGGAGCGCGGCAACATGCCGTATTCGGCGGTCAGCCAGCCTTTGCCCTGCCCGCGCAAAAAAGGTGGAACTTTCTCATCGACGCTGGCGGTGCAGAGCACACGGGTATCGCCAAATTCGATCAGCACAGATCCTTCAGCATGACGAGTGTAATGGCGTGTGATGCGCACTTCGCGCAAGGCATTGGCGGCACGCCCGCTGGGGCGCTGTGGGGCTTGGTTTGGCACTTATTCCTCGGAGGTAGTCGTTTTTGTGTTGTCGCCCGGTGCGCGAAAGCGCGCGATGGCGCGCTCAATCGCCCGTGCGTCCGGCGTTTGCTCGCTGGCTGTATCTGACGGATGAATACTGGTGACGACACGGTTACCGGGCAGACTATCGGTCATCATCGAACTCGGACTCGCACAGAGGCCCGCATTGGGGCCGCTACTGGCGAGCAGCTCGTCTTCCAGCCAAGTCAACGCGAGCGCGGTAACATTATCGCCGTTTTTGCCGCCGGCGACGGCCGCCGTCTTAACCAACTCCGGCACCGCAACCTCCAGCGACCGAGCCGACAGTCGGTAGGCCAGTTCATGCTCCGGAATGCTGGACCACAGTCCGTCCGAGCAGAGCAATATCTGATCGCCCGCTTTCAATCGCACCGGGGCTGCTTTTTCTACCCGGGGTAAGGTCGGTGCGCCGACGCAGTTGTAGAGCTTGTTGCGGTCCGGATGAAACAGCCGCTCAGCCGGCGACAATCTGCCGAGCGACACCAGTCGTTCGACGTGCGAATGATCCACCGTGCGCGCCAGAATGCGGCCACTGCGCAGCCAGTACAGACGCGAATCGCCGCAGTGCGCCCAGTGCGCCTCGCCCTGCTGGACAATGCAGACAACAATCGTGGTGCGTGGCGTGTCGGACAATCGATGCTCGGCGCGATAACGGTGCAAGGCGTGATGGGCCGCAAAAACCAAGTCTTCGAGCAAGCGTGACGGATCGGCGATCGTGGGTCTGGCCCGCTCCTGAAAAAGTGCACCCATGACCTGCATGGCCATCGAGGCGGCCAGCTCGCCGTGCAGGTGCCCGCCCATGCCGTCTGCCAGTAAAAGCAGCAACGCATCGCGGGTGAAGCAATAGCCCATCCGGTCCTGATTGCTGGTGCGTCCACCCACCTGACTGTCCTGATAAATCGAAAAACGCATGCTCAGCCCACCAGCCGGCGAATGCGGGACAACAGATCATCGGGCCTGGCCGGCGTCTTGCCTGAAGGTCGCAGTGCTTTTTGCAAGGCGAACACACTTTGGGGTCGCTTCAGCGGTTCGAGCATCAGGCTCCAGCGGACAATATCGATCAGCTCGACGGAGTAAAGTCCGCGCAGTTGATGATAAAAATCGTCCATCCGGTCCTCGCGCTTTCTTTCCAACGCCGATTGCGGAGGAACGCCCACCATGCAGGTAAAAATCGATGCGCCGATGCTGTAAATGTCCGTCCAGGGCCCAAGTTCTTTTTTTGAATAAAGCTCAGGGGCGGCAAAGCCCGGGGTGTACATCGGGTGCAGCTGGGAGAGGTCGGTGTGCAGGGTCTGCCGGGCGGCGCCAAAATCGATCAGAATCGGCGTGCCGTCGGCGCGCAGATAAATATTGGCGGGTTTGAGATCGAGGTGCAGTAATTTGTGCGTGTGCACTTCTCGCAATGCATCCATGACCTGCGCAAACATGCGCCGCACGGCCGTTTCGGAGATGAGTGGTTTGTCACCCTTTTTTTTGCGGCGCCCGATGTGTTCCTGCAAGGATCGTCCGTGCTCGTAGCCCATCACCAGATAGACGGTGTCGTGGGCACGGAAGAAGTTCAGCACCCGCACCACATGCGGATGAACGATGGAAGCGAGTGCCCGGCCTTCGTCAAAGAAACATTTCAGACCGATGCGATACAGCTCAAGATGCTCAGGCGACACGGTGGGCTGGCGTTCGCCCTCGGCGCGACGGGCCAATGCAGCCGGCAGGTACTCTTTAATGGCGACCGAATGCCCGTCTTCGTCCTCGGCGAGGTACACAATGCTAAAGCCGCCGACCGCGATCTTCTTTACAATGCGGTATCCGCCGATTTCTATGCCATCCGGCAAGGCTGCGTTGTGTTGAACGGCCATTTTTTGCGAACACTCCATCGTTTTCCCGGCTCGGGATTGTGTGGATTTATTAGCTTTTTGTAAAGCCCGATGGGAAACTTACCGTGACTATTAGCAGTATGACCGGATACGCGGTCGTGAAGCGCGAAAGCGATGCAGGCACGCTGACTATCGAACTCAAAAGCGTGAATTCACGCTTTCTCGATCTGCAATTCCGCGTCAATGATGAATTGCGATCGCTCGAACCCCTGCTGCGCGAAGCCATTATGGCCCGCACCGCCCGTGGCAAAGTGGAATGCCGGCTCTCATTCGGTCGCAAGGAACAATCTGCTGCCAGTCTCGCGGTGAACGATACCTTGCTGGCAGCATTGCGTGCAGCCCAAAACAATGTGCTGTCGCAATTCAGCGAGGCGCGCCCGATGTCGGTAAGCGAGCTATTGCGCTGGCCCGGCGTGCTGTCGGAATCCGAGCTGGGACAGGAATCACTGCAGGCCGATGTACAAGCAGCGCTTGCTGAAACGCTGGATGCATTTGTCCTGTCGCGGCAGCGTGAGGGCGCGAGCCTGCAGACAATGCTGGTATCGCGGATCGACGATATTGAAGCCATCGTTGCCCGCATCACGCCGCTGGTGCCGCAGGCAATCGAGCAATTCCGTCAGAAGGCCATTGAACGCATGCAGGAAGCCCTCGGGCAGGCCATGGGCGATGGCGCAACGCTGCCGACCGATTTGCAGGACCGCATACGACAGGAAGTCACGCTGTACGGCATACGTGTCGATGTTGCCGAGGAGCTGACCCGCTTGTCGGGCCATCTGACCGAGACGCGGGCGATTCTGAAAAAAGGCGGTCAGGTCGGCAAGCGTCTGGATTTCATGATGCAAGAGCTCAACCGGGAAGCGAACACCCTAGGCTCAAAAGCGGCTGTGCGGGAGTTATCGGAAGCATCGATGCAAATGAAACTGCTGATCGAGCAAATGCGCGAACAAGTACAAAACCTTGAATAAACGAATGTTCGATAACGCTTAATCCATTACCTCTCATTCAGATTCGTTCATGTCTCATTCAGCCCCCCAATCCGGCAGTCTTTTTGTGGTGGCGGCTCCCTCGGGTGCCGGAAAATCTTCACTGGTCAAGGCATTGATGGCGCAAGACGCCGCGCTGCATCTGTCGGTCTCCTTCACAACGCGCGCGCCGCGTCCCGGCGAGTCGCACGGACGCGAGTATTTTTTTGCCAGTGAGGCCGAATTTCTTGAACGTGAGCACCAAGGCGAGTTTCTGGAATCAGCCCGCGTCCATGGAAATTTTTATGGCACATCGCGTCTGGTGATCGAAGAGCAGATGCGTGCTGGTCACGATGTGCTGCTCGAAATCGACTGGCAGGGTGCGCAGCAGGTACGACAACATTTTCCGGATGCCACAAGCATTTTTATTCTGCCGCCCTCTATTGCAACACTCGAGGAGCGACTGCGTTCACGAGGTCAGGACACGGATGATGTGATTGCCCGGCGCATGCAGGCAGCGGCAGGCGAGATCGCCCATGCGCCTGAATTCGACTATGTTATTATCAACGCAGATTTTGCTGTCGCCTTGTCCCAGCTGGCAGCCATTGTCGAAGCCTCACGGTGCAGGTATTCTCAACAGGCCTCGCGCAACAGCGCCCTGTTCGCCGACTACGGCATTCAAGTTCAACTGAAATAACGTTCCACTCCAGGAGATTGCATGGCTCGCATTACTGTCGAAGATTGCCTGAAAAGAATTCCTAACCGCTTCCAGCTGACACTGGCGGCAACCTATCGCGCCCGTCAGATCCTGCAGGGTCACACGCCGAAGGTCGACAGCGATGACAAAGCAACCGTCATCGCCCTGCGTGAAATCGCTGCGGGCCACGTCGGTATTGAAATGCTCAAAAAAGTGCCAAGCTGAACGATCTCCGTCAGCCCTTGTCGGGTCGGTCTGCAGAATGAATCCGGTTTCCGCCGATACCCCTGCCACTTCCGCCCGACGGAAGTCCCTACCTGCTGCGCCCGCAAAAAATTCATCTGACGAATCTTCCCCGGCTACCGGGGTAGCCTCCGTCACCCGGCTGATCAATCAGCTGTCCGATTATCTGACACCCCCGGAACTGAAAAAGATCAGAGAAGCCTATCGCTTTTCTGATGAAATGCATCTGGGTCAAATGCGCAAGTCGGGCGAGCCCTATATCTCGCATCCGATTGCCGTCGCTGAAATCTGTGCCGAGTGGAAGCTCGATGCACAGGCGATCATGGCGGCGCTGCTGCATGATGTGATGGAAGATCAGGATGTCAAGAAAGATGAGCTGATCGAGCGCTTTGGCGCCCCCGTCGCAGCGCTGGTCGATGGACTATCCAAGCTGGACAAGATTGAATTCCAGAGCCAGATTGAGCAGCAGGCCGAAAACTTCCGCAAGATGCTGCTGGCGATGGCCCGCGATGTGCGGGTCATCCTCGTCAAACTAGCCGACCGTCTACACAATATGCGCACGCTGGACGCGATGTCGCCGGAAAAACGCCGACGCATTGCTCGCGAAACGCTGGAAGTCTATGTGCCTATTGCCCATCGCCTGGGCCTCAACAATATTTATCGCGAGTTGCAGGACCTGTCGTTCTCGCACATGCTGCCAATGCGTTATCGGACCCTCTCGAAGGCGATTCGTGCGGCACGCGGCAACCGGCGTGAACTGGTCAGCAAGATCCTTGAAACGGTCAAACAGGGCTTATCGAATGCCGGTATCGAGGCCGGTGTCTACGGACGCGAGAAAACACTGTACGGCGTTTACCGCAAGATGCGCAGCAAGCATCTGAGCTTTTCGCAGGTACTTGATGTGTACGGCTTTCGCATTGTCGTGAACGATTTTGCGAACTGCTATGTCGCACTCGGCACCTTGCATTCGATGTTCAAGCCCATGCCGGGCAAGTTCAAGGATTACATCGCCATACCCAAGCTCAATGGCTACCAGTCGCTACACACCACCCTGATCGGCCCGTATGGCACGCCGGTAGAGTTTCAGATCCGTACCGAGGAAATGCATCAGGTCGCTGAATCCGGCGTCGCCGCACACTGGCTGTACAAAAACGAAGATGGACAACTCACGGACCTGCAGCAACGTACCCATGCGTGGCTGCAGTCGCTGCTGGACATTCAGTACCAGACCGGTGACCCTGTCGAGTTTCTCGAACACGTGAAAGTCGATCTGTTTCCGGACTCCGTGTATGTGTTCACACCCAAATCCACGATCATTGCACTGCCGCGCGGCGCCACTGCGCTGGATTTTGCCTACACCATTCACACTGACATTGGCGATCATGCGGTGTCAGCCCGCATCAACCACGAACCAGCAACACTGAAGACGGAACTGCGCAACGGTGACATTGTCGGTATCGATGTTTCCGACGATGCCCGCCCTACGCCGAACTGGCTGACCTTCGTTCGGACCGGCAAGGCACGCTCGGCGATTCGCCATCATCTGCGCACCATTGACCGTGAAGAAGCGATTGAACTGGGACGCATGCTGCTGGAACAATCACTGGCAGCGCTGGAGCTTCCAACCACCCTTTCACCCGAGGTGGGCGAGCGCCTGATTCATGAGACCAGCGCCAAATCCGTCAGCGACCTGTTCGCGGAGATCGGTGTTGGCAAGCGCATGGCCATGTTGGTGGCACGTCATATTCACGGACTGCTTCAGGGCACGGATGACAAGCAGAACCTCCCCGATGATCAGGCCGGGGCAAAGATCAAACCTGTCGTTATCAACGGCCATGAGCCGGCATCATCGGTGCAGCTGGCGCCCTGCTGTTTGCCCATACCGGGCGACGCACTCACCGGTCATCTGCGGCGCGACCAGACGCTCTCGGTTCATGCGGCGGAGTGTGAAGTCGCCAAGCGGCTGCGTACCAAAGAATCAGGCCGTTGGATTGAGGTCAGCTGGGCCAGTGAACACTCGCGCCGCTTTGAAAGTCGCATCCGTGTCTTGCTGCACGATGAAAAAGGCGCGCTGGCGCGACTGGCAGCGGAAATCAATGAGTCCGATTCCAACATCGTGCACGTAGGGATGGACGAGGGCAATAGCAGCCCGCTGATTGAGTTGCGCTTCACGGTGCAGGTCGAAGACCGCGTTCACCTGGCGCGATTGATGCGCAATGTCAAACGCGTCAAGGGTGTTGAAAGAATCCTGCGCGAACGCACCTAGAGGCTCTGACAAAGAGTCGCTCAGAACCTGCCGAAGCTGCCGTTACAGTCCTTTGCGTGTGACTTTTTTCTTCAGCCTCCGGATACTCAGCCAGACGATCAGTGCGACGACCGGGACGGCAATCCCTGTCAGCAGATCCGGATTGACTGGCAGGCCAGAAGCTTTAGCGGCCTTGCCGCCGTAACTGATCAGCCCTGCCAGGTAGTAAGACACCGCCACCACCGACAAACCTTCCACCGCCTGCTGCAGTCGCAATTGCTGTGCCGCGCGGGTATTCATGGACGCCAGAATTTTGCTGTTCTGCTGCTCCTGACGAATGCCGACCCGCGTACGCAGCAAGGCATTGGTATTGGCGATACGTTCGGCCAGCAGTTCCTGCCGGCGGGCCGCTGCTGTGCAGGTGTTCATCGCCGGTGTGAGACGCCGGTGCATGAATTCAGTAATGGTGGGGATGCCCTGAACCCGACGCTCGCGGAGTTCTTCGATACGCGAATTGACCAGATTAAAATAAGCATTAGAGGCAGAAAAACGATAGCTATTATCGACAGCCAGCTGCTCCAGCCGCGCGGCCAGTGCGGTAATCTGCTCCAGCAGGGACTGCTCATGGGCCATACCCTCGGCATCGTCGTCGCGGTTGGGCTGATCCATTTCAACCATCGCCGAGGTCAGCGAGGCCAGCTCGCCTTCGATTGCATTGAGCACCGGTGTCGCGCGCTGGGCATGCGGCAAGCCCAAAAGGGCCATCATTCGGTAAGTTTCGATTTCCAGCAGCCTTTGCACCAGACGACCAGCCTGCTGCCCTTTGAGTCCACCATCTCGCAAGACAAAGCGCACAAAGCCGTCGGCATGCACCTGAAAGTCCGTCCATACCTGCGCCGCCTCGGAGGCTTCGCAGCCCACCACCGGATTACCCTCGAAAAGACGTCGCATGTGAGGGATGGCTTCCTGCGCCGACTCGCTTGCTGTTTCGAGCACGATGTGGGTGGCGACCATCAGCAAGCCCTGTAAACGTAACAACCAGGCTTCTGGCAAATCTGCCGATGGCATCTGACCGAACAGATTGTCCGGGGATCGGGCCGTACGCAAGCCAGCAACAAAGGTGTAGCTGGCGAATTCGGTATGACACTCCCACTTCAGGCGGAACCGTCCGAAGTCATGAAAAAAATAACGGGCTTCGTTCGCCGGCGGCGTCACACCAAACTGTGCACATAGCAAGGTCAATAATTCCGTCTGGGCACCCGGCCGACCACCCGTGGCTTCGTTTCGGCCATGCACCGCCATTTGTGTGATGCGCTCCGGCGCCTCCAGACGAATCGGCGGGCGGGAGTGAATTTCAGCGGCGAGCGGTACGCGCAGTGGGTGATTCAGCGTAGGAAAAATAATCGGCATGCGGTATCCGGACAGAGCCAGTGCGGGAGGAATAACTTAATGCAATTTTACGTCAAGCCGATGACGGGTAGATGACGCTCAGAATCTCCAGCTCATCTTCGCCGGCCGGGGTGGTAAGCGTAACCACATCGCCCTCGCGCGCCTTGGTCAACGCGCGAGCCACCGGCGACACCCAGCTGATCTTGCCCTTGAGCGGGTCAAGCTCATCGATGCCGACAATCGTGACGGTATGTTCGCTACCCGCATTGTTTTGATAGCTGACGGTGGCCCCAAAAAATACCTGGTCGCTGCCATGGTGGACGCTGGGATCAACGACTTCAGCGAGATCCAGTCGTTTAGTAAGAAAACGAATGCGCCGGTCAATTTCGCGCAGCCGGCGCTTGCCGTAAATGTAGTCACCGTTCTCGGAGCGGTCTCCATTGGAGGCTGCCCAATGAACGATTTTGACGACCTCGGGCCGCTCAATATCAATCAGCTGGAGCAGTTCCTCGCGTATGCGCTGATAGCCCTGCGGTGTGATGTAATTTTTAGCGCCCGGCGGGATCGGCGGCAAGCCACCGTCATCATCGTCGTCGCTATCAGTCTCTTTCACAAAAGCCTTGTTCATTCCGCCCGCGCTTTCACTGGCTTTGCAGCCTTGCCCGTCTGCAGCGCGAAGCCGGCACCCTCGTCCTGCGCCAGCGCTTTGGTAAGCCAGGGCATGACATCCTTGAGTGTCGCCTCCAGAGTCCAAGGTGGATTGATGATGAACATGCCGCTGCTGCGCAGTCGTTTGTCTTCCCCTGACGGTCCGGCCACTGTGAGGGTGACATTGAGCCATTCCGACATTGCGACGCGCTTCAGACGCTCGGGCAACTGCTGAGACTCGAGCCTGCCCAGCACCGGATACCAGACAGCATAAGTGCCGGTGGCAAACCGCTTTTGCGCATCCTCAATAGCGACCTTTACCTTGCGATAGTCGTCCTTGTCTTCGTAGGAGGGATCCATCAGCACCAGTCCGCGCCGCGAGGGTGGCGGCAGCAAGGCTTTCAGACCTGCAAAGCCATCCGCTCGCTGCAGTTGCACGCGCGTGCCACGTGCGTTCGATCGCTGGCCATTGGCAGCGGCATGCGCCTCGAGCTTGCGGAAATTTTCAGTCAGAAGTTTGCTGTCGGTGGGGTGCATCTCGAACACGCGTAAACGATCCTGATCACGCATCAGGCGCTCAGCCAGAAAGGGCGATCCGGGATAATGTCGCAGCCGCCCTGCGGGGTTCATGTTGCGAATTACTTGAAGGTATTCGTTGACGACGTCAGGTACATCATCCCTGCCCCACAACAGAGCGACGCCCTCATCCGACTCCCCGCTCTTGGTGGCATAGTCGCTGTCGAGCTGATAAACACCGGCGCCCGCGTGGGTGTCGATCACCATATAGGGCGCTTCTTTCTGATTCAGATAGCTGAGCAATTGCGTCAGTAAGCAATGCTTGAGTACATCGGCGTGATTACCTGCGTGAAAACCGTGGCGGTAGCTGAACATGATGGATGCAAAGAGAGGTGAGCACGGATTCTACCAAGTCTGGCCGGGCAATTAAAAAGGCTGCACCCTCGTGAGGTGCAGCCTTCTTTGTTCCGCTTTGAAATTTTTCAGCGGCGCTGAAATTTTTTTACGCCACCTTCTTGTCGAAGAACTGCTCATCTTCAGTCGAGCCATGCAGCGCCGTCGTTGACGACTGACCCTGCTGGATCGCCTGGGTGACAGCATCAAAGTAACCGGTACCGACTTCGCGCTGGTGCTTGACGGCTGTGAAGCCTTTTTCTGCAGCGGCAAATTCTGCCTCTTGCAGTTCGACGAAAGCCGACATCTGATTACGTGCATAGCCATGAGCCAGATTGAACATCGAGTAGTTCAGCGCATGGAAGCCGGCCAGGGTGATGAACTGAAACTTGTAACCCATCGCGCCGAGTTCTTTCTGGAATTTGGCAATGGTGGCGTCGTCGAGATTTTTCTTCCAGTTGAACGACGGCGAGCAGTTATAGGACAACATCTTGCCGGGGAATTTTGCATGAATCGCTTCAGCGAATTTCTTGGCGAAGGCCAGATCAGGCTTGCCGGTTTCGCACCAGACCAGATCGGCGTACGGTGCGTAAGCCAGACCGCGCGAAATCGCCTGATCGATACCCGGCTTGGTACGGAAGAAGCCTTCCGGTGTGCGCTCGCCGGTGAGGAAAGCTTTGTCGTTGTCGTCGACATCGGAGGTCAGCAGGTCGGCGGCTTCGGCATCGGTACGCGCCACCAGAATCGTTGGCGTGCCGGAGACGTCAGCCGCCAGACGTGCAGCATTGAGCTTTTCAACAGCTTCGCGGGATGGCACCAGAACCTTGCCACCCATGTGACCGCACTTCTTCACCGATGCGAGCTGGTCTTCAAAGTGAACGCCGGCGGCACCCGCTTCGATCATGGACTTCATCAGCTCGAAGGCATTCAGAACACCGCCAAATCCGGCTTCGGCATCAGCGACAATCGGTGCGAAGAAATCGATGTCGTTCTTGCCCTCGGACCACTGGATCTGATCGGCACGCTGGAAAGTGTTATTGATGCGCTTGACGACCATCGGCACCGAGTTGGCCGGGTACAGCGACTGGTCAGGGTACATTTCACCCGCGAGGTTGGCGTCACCTGCGACCTGCCAGCCGGAGAGGTAAATCGCTTTCAGGCCTGCTTTAACCTGCTGCATGGCCTGATTGCCGGTCAGCGCGCCGAGCGCGTTGACGAAGGGCTCGGTGTGCAGCAGATCCCAGAGCTTTTCCGCGCCGCGCTTGGCGAGCGTGTGCTCAATGCTGACCGATCCGCGCAGACGAACCACTTCTTCTGCGCTGTAGTTGCGCTTGACGTTTTTCCAGCGTGGGTTCTCTGCCCAGTCTTTATTCAGTGCCTGAATCTGTTGCTCACGAGTTGCCATGATGATTTCTCCCGGGTTGGTGCTGCTGTACATTGAAACGAATGGAGAAATGGTAGGCTTTTTTTTGCGAGGCAACAAGGTCTTATATAAGACATATAAGATAAATTTTTATGAATTTAATCAACTACTTGCAAACTTCATTTTGCGATACGGAATGATATTTCTTTGGATGAAAGCAGATGATGCTGCCCCGCACCTTATTTTTTCATAATGTGGAATATAATTTCCACGCAACGAAACCAGAGCAAGGCAGCCCACCATGCTGGATCAGACACCTTTCCTGAATCCCAGCTCCGAGCCTGCCACATCCACTTCCACCACATCCTTCGGCCCGAAGCGACCTTGCAGGATCGCCTTTGACAGTGGATTTTCTAGCTCCTGCTGGATCGCCCGCTTGAGCGGACGCGCGCCGTACACCGGATCAAAACCGGCTTCGGACAACTTGAAGAGCGCCGCGTCGGACACCTGCAAGGTGATGTCCATTTTCTGCAGACGCTGCTCAAGCACTTGCAACTGAATGCGGGCAATCGAACTGATGTGCTTCTGATCAAGCGCGTGAAAGACCACAATTTCATCGATGCGATTAATGAACTCGGGACGGAAATGCCCCCGCACTTCCGCCATGACGGCGAGTTTAATCAGCTGAGGATCGCTGTCTTCCATCGACTGAATTCGGTGCGAACCGAGGTTCGAGGTCATCACAATGACGGTGTTGCGGAAATCGACCGTACGACCCTGCCCGTCGGTCATGCGGCCATCATCGAGCACCTGCAGCAAGACATTAAAAACATCGGGGTGAGCTTTCTCGATTTCGTCGAGCAGAATCACGCTGTAAGGCTTGCGGCGCACCGCTTCGGTCAGATAGCCACCTTCTTCATAGCCGACGTAACCCGGCGGCGCACCGATCAGACGCGCGACCGAATGCTTTTCCATGAACTCGCTCATGTCCAGACGAATCAGCGATTCTTCGGTATCGAACAGGAAAGCAGCCAGTGCTTTGGTCAACTCGGTCTTACCCACACCGGTAGGCCCGAGGAACATGAATGAGCCATACGGACGATGAGGGTCGGCCAGGCCTGCGCGCGAACGACGGATGGCATCCGACACAGCGCCAATGGCCTCATGCTGCCCCACCACCCGCTTGTGCAGCTCATCTTCCATCTGAAGCAGCTTGTCGCGCTCGCCCTGCATCATCTTCGACACGGGAATACCTGTTGCACGTGACACCACCTCGGCAATTTCCTCGGCACCAACCTGCGTACGCAGCAGCCGCGGCTTATCGCTGGCAACATCACCCTTGTCGGCCTGCTTGAGTTTGGCTTCCAGCTCGGGCATGCGGCCGTACTGCAGCTCCGACATTTTTTGCCAATCACCCTTGCGCCGCGCGTCTTCCATTTGCAGACGCAGCTTCTCGATTTCTTCCTTGATGTGCTGGCTGCCCTGCACTGCCGCTTTTTCAGCCTTCCATACTTCTTCAAGGTCAACGTACTCGCGCTCGAGACGCGTGATTTCTTCTTCAATCAGACCCAACCGCTTTTGCGAGGCTTCGTCCTTTTCCTTTTTCATCGCCTCGCGCTCGATCTTGAGCTGAATCAGCCGGCGATCCAGCTTGTCCATGACCTCGGGCTTGGAATCGATCTCGATTTTTATTTTCGATGCAGCCTCGTCGATCAGATCAATCGCTTTGTCCGGCAGGAAGCGGTCGGTGATGTAGCGATGCGAGAGCTCGGCAGCGGCCACGATCGCAGGGTCGGTGATGTCAACGCCGTGGTGCACTTCGTATTTTTCCTGCAGGCCACGCAGAATGGCGATGGTCGCTTCCACACTGGGTTCATCGACCATGATTTTCTGGAAGCGGCGTTCCAATGCAGCGTCTTTTTCAATGTACTTGCGGTATTCGTCCAGCGTCGTCGCGCCGACGCAGTGCAACTCACCGCGCGCGAGCGCTGGCTTCAACATATTGCCGGCATCCATTGCGCCCTCGGCTTTGCCGGCGCCGACCATGGTGTGCATTTCGTCGATAAAGACGATGGTCTGGCCTTCGTCCTGCGCGAGTTCCTTGAGCACCGATTTCAGACGTTCTTCGAATTCACCGCGATACTTGGCACCCGCGAGCAAGGCCGCCATATCAAGCGAGAGTACGCGTTTGTTTTTCAGGCTCTCGGGCACTTCACCATTCACAATACGCTGAGCCAGACCTTCGACGATGGCTGTCTTGCCCACGCCGGGCTCGCCGATCAGCACAGGATTGTTCTTGCTGCGGCGCTGCAGTACCTGGATCGCGCGACGGATTTCATCATCGCGACCGATGACGGGATCGAGCTTGCCCTGCCGAGCACGCTCGGTGAGGTCCATGGTGTATTTTTTGAGTGATTCGCGCTGGCCCTCGGCATCCTGAGAATCCACCTTGGAGCCGCCCCGCACGGCCTGAATGGCCGTTTCGAGTGACTTGCGAGTCAGTCCATGTTCGCGCACCAGACGACCGGCATCGGATTTGTCGTCGGTGAGCGCCAGCAAGATCATTTCACTCGCGATGAACTGGTCATTGTGTTTCTGCGCTTCCTTGTCAGCGAGATTGAGCAAGGCGGCCAGCTCGCGCCCGACCTGCACCTCGCCGCCGGCACCGCTGACTTTGGGCAAGCGATCGGTCGCATTCTTGAGTTGCCCGACAAGACCGCTCACATTGACACCGGCCCGCTGGAGCAGCGAACGGCTGCTGCCATCATCCTGATTCAGCAATGCCTGCAACAGATGCAGCGAATCAATGTATTGGTTGTCGCTGCCTACGGCCAGACTTTGGGCATCGGAGAGCGCTTCTTGCAGCTTGGTGGTGAGTTTGTCGAGACGCATGAATCAACTCCAGTGATGTTCGGTCTGAAGCTATTATTGGGCTATCAGCCAAAAATTCAAGATTGGCGGGGAACAAAGAAACTCAACGACGCTGGATCCCGGCCTGCGCCGGGATGACGGTTGTTGTTGAGGCAGTCGTAAATTTCCCACCGTCATCACCTGCATGTGATGACCGCTGCGTGGGCGGATCGCATACGACCCGAATTCCCCACTCGCTCCCGGCGTAGGGTGGAGCGGGGGTTTCAGACCGCATGGGGTCTGCCCGCGAAACGGTCATAGCGTACTCGCCATGATGCGCCCTGCAAGGGGGGATCCAGCATCTTTCGTTGCAGGAAAAAGGCTCAGGAAGCGAGCCAGCGCCATGTCGCCAGTCCGGCCATGCAGCAGGCCAGCGACCCCAGCAGATGCGCGCCGGTATGCAGGAATGCCCAGCCGAAGGCGCCACGTTGCATCAGCAACAGGGATTCAGAAGAGAAGCTGGAAAAAGTGGTGAGTGCGCCCAGAAAACCCGTGACAACCAGCAGCCGCCATTCGGGAGACAAATCAGGCAGGCTTTGGAAGAAACCCACCGCCATGCCGATCAGGTAACCGCCGAGCAGATTTGCCGTCAGCGTACCCAGCGGGAGATTGTCTACGCGCGCATTAAGCCACAGGGCAAGTCCCCAGCGCGACCATGCACCCAGCGTGGCCCCGATGGCAATCGCAATAAAGCTCAGGAAGCCTGCGCCCATTTCGCCATGGCCTCGTCATCGGAAACGCGGGCGTCGACCCAGCGCGCGCCCGTTGGTGTTTGTTCTTTTTTCCAGAACGGCGCTTCCGTCTTGAGGTAATCAATGATGAATTCACAGGCGTCAAAGGCTTCGCCGCGATGAGCGGAGGTGACGGCCACGAGCACAATCTGGTCCAACGGCTTGAGTGGCCCCACTCGGTGAATGACCAGCGCATCGAAAATATCCCACCGGGCTTTGGCCTGACTGACGATGTCCTCAAGTGATTTTTCGGTCATGCCGGGATAATGCTCGAGCTCCATTTCGGCGACATGTTCGCCTTCATTGAGGTCTCTCACCGTGCCCAGAAAGGTCACCACGGCACCTACTTTTGGCGCGTTCGCACGCAATTGCGCCAGCTCGGTGCTCATATCGAAGTCTGCGGTTTGTACGCGCACTGCCATGAAGATTCTCCGCGTCGGATCAACCGCCGGTAACCGGCGGGAAAAAGGCCAGCTCGCAGCCCTCGGTGAGCAGGGCGTTCGCGTCCACCATCTGCTGATTGCAGGCGATGCGCAGCGATTTTCCGTCGGCCAGCGCTTCGGCCCACACACCACCGCGCGCCTGAAGCAAGCCACGCACCGCGCCGGCAGAGAGCACGTCGGCTGGCAATGTGAGGGTCTCTCCGGACGTACCGACCGCTTCTCTGAGACTGGCGAAAAATTTCAGCTGTATCTGCATAACGGGTTCAATAAAGCAATGCCGAGAAAGGAATGAAGTGTACGGTATCCCCGGGAGCAATGATCTGGCCGGCCGGATTATCCACCAAGCCATCGCCCCAGACGGTCGAGGTAAGCACGCCTGAGCTCTGATTGGCAAACAGGGACAAACCGCCCTGCTCATTGATGCGAACCCGCAGGAATTCATTGCGCCGGTCGGCCTTGGGCCAGCTGAAATCGGCCCGCATCGCAAAGCGCGGCGGGTCGGATGGCTTCGCACCCTGCATCGCAAGGATGAAAGGACGCACGAAAAGAAGAAAGGTCACGAAGCTCGAGACAGGATTCCCGGGCAAGCCGAGAAAAAATGCCGGACGCTCGCCCTGCCCCACCTCGCCAAATGCCAGTGGCTTGCCGGGCTTGATCGCAATTTGCCAGAGGTTGAGTCGTCCTTCTGACTCAACGGCAGGCTTGACGTGGTCTTCCTCACCGACCGATACGCCACCTGAGGTGACAATCAGATCATGGCCCGAGGCCGCCTCGCGCAACGCGGCACGCGTGGCCTCCAGTGAATCAGGTATGTTACCCAGGTCCGTGATATCACAACCGAGGTGGGACAGCAGCCCGCGCAGCATGAACCGATTGGAGTTGTAGATGGCGCCGGGCTTCAGAGGCTCACCGGGCATGGTCAGCTCATCCCCGGTGAAAAATACTGCCACACGCAGGCGACGAAGGACAGGTAGGCTGGCCAGTCCGACCGACGCCAGCAAGCCCAGTTCCTGGGCCCGCAAGCGCGTCCCCGCTGGCAGGATGGTGCTACCAGCACGAATATCCTCGCCGGCACGGCGTATCCATTCGCCGGATTTCGGGGTGTGCGCGACAGTCACCGTGCCGCTGTCCTGATCGAAGCTGCACTGTTCCTGCATGATGACGGCATCGGCACCTTCCGGAATCAATGCCCCAGTGAAGATACGGGCGGCTGTGCCCGGCTGGAGTGGCTGGCCAACATGACCGGCAGGAATGCGTTGGGCGACCTTTAGCGAGGCCTGACCACTAGCGCAATCGGCGGCACGCACGGCATAACCATCCATTTGGGTATTGTCCATCGGCGGCACGTCCAGCTGCGATTGCTGGTCTGCCGCCAGTACGCGACCCGTCCCCTCGAGGGTGGATACCGTCTGAATATCGGTGATCGGGCGAACCGCGCTGAGGAGAAAACCAAGCGCTTCCTGCACGCTCAGCATGGGGGCTTTTGTCGTCATTTTTGTTGCCGGGATGATGGTCTCGCGCCGGATTGTAACGTCTCTGCGGCGACTCAACAGCGTCGTCGCCTAGAGCCCTGTGTGACGGGCAATGTAGCGTTTGATCGCGCCGACATCCGCTTCCATCACCTCAAAACGCTGCGGCAAGGATTCAATATGCTCGAAACCAGCGGGCCGTTCGGCATCACGGCCCAGCGCTTCACGCAGGGTCTCACTGAACTTCGCCGGCAAGGCAGTTTCCAGGACAATCATCGGAACGCCGGGCTCAAGATGTTCGCGCGCCACTTTCACGCCGTCTGCCGTGTGGGTATCAATCATCAGCCCATAGCGCGAGTAAACATCGCGTATCGTCCGTAACCGGTCTGAATGAACTGATTTTCCTGAGGTAAAACCAAATTCGGCGACACGCTTGAATTCGTCGCCATCGCTGCCTGGCTTGCCTGACAAATCAAAGCCACCTTGATTTTCCACTTTCATGAAAAGCGCACGTACCCGGTCAGTGTCACCGTCGAGCAGGTCATAAACGAAGCGCTCGAAGTTCGACGCTTTGCTGATATCCATGCTGGGGCTGCTCGTGTGAAGTGTTTCCGCTGATTTCCGCACCCGGTACACACCGGTCTGGAAAAACTCATGCAATACATCGTTTTCATTGGTCGCCACCACCAATTTGCTGATAGGCAGTCCCATCATGCGCGCAATATGGCCGGCACAGATGTTCCCAAAATTACCGGAGGGAACGGTGAAAGACACTTTCTGCGTATTGTCGGTGGTGGCCGACAAATAGCCGCGGAAGTAGTAGACGACCTGTGCAACGACACGTGCCCAGTTGATGGAGTTCACAGTCCCAATTTTCTGACGCGACTTGAATTCGAGATCATTAGAAACCGCCTTAACCATGTCCTGGCAGTCGTCAAAAACACCTTTGACGGCGATATTGAAAATATTGGGGTCTTGCAGACTGAACATTTGCGCGCATTGAAATGCGCTCATTTTTTGATGCGGTGACAGCATGAAGACCCGAATACCTTGCTTGCCACGCATCGCGTATTCGGCAGCGCTGCCGGTATCTCCGGAAGTGGCACCAAAAATATTCAGCTCGGCATTTTTCTTCTGGAGCGTGTACTCAAACAGGTTACCCAGCAGCTGCATGGCCATGTCTTTGAAGGCCAAGGTGGGGCCATTGGAGAGCGCCTGCAGCAGGAGCGTCGAATCACCTGAAACCTCAAGCGTACGCAACGGCGTAATACGGGAAGTATCGTCACCCGCACGACTGTTTCGGTAGACGCTGGCCGTATAGGTCCGGGCAGTCAGTTGATCAATATCCGCCGCCGGGATGTCGGTCGCAAATTTCTTGAGTAACTCGCCGGCGAGCTCGGCGTACGACAAGTCGCGCCACGCCGACAGCGCCTCACCACTTACCTGAGGGTAATTAGCCGGCAGATAAAGCCCGCCGTCCGGCGCGAGCCCGCCCAGAAGGATGTCGGAAAAAGACGGAGAGGCCTGATGGCCGCGGGTCGACAGGTAATGCATGACAAAAACATCTCCCGAAAAACACAAACCACATTATAAGCGTTCGGTCAGTTTCCACGGACAAACATCCGATCTTGGCTGTTCTAGGCATGAGTTTTACGCATGGCAAATGACTCTTTTTTCATGCCGATTCTCAATATTGAATTGAACAATTAATCTCGCTTTGTCAATCCCATGAATTAGGTAGTTTGCGAACTATTTGATGTCTTGAAGGCAATTTAAATCTTTCGAGAAATGCTTGCAGACACGCTTCAAGCACAGCATCACCAGTTCAGTACGCAGTCACCCTCAAAAAGTGCATGAGATCAAATCAGGTTGCATCAGGCATTTGATGCCAGCGCAACTGACAAACTTCAAAGCGAAGGAAAGATCCGATGAACGACCAACTTCAGGTGCATGAAGAAAACACATTCGATCCCCTGCTGCTGATGGATGATCTCATCGACACGATGGATCGCGACTCAATCGACGTAGATCCAGACGAAGAAATTGACGATCAAGTAAAGGCAAAAATAGAAAAACATGCCAACCTCCCGATCCGACTTTTGATTGATCAGGATGTAAATCTTCCACCCTTTCAGCTTGATCAAGAGATACTTTTTCGTGACCTGATACAGCAGCATCAAAAGCGCCTGTACCGGTTCGTCATCAAGTACATCGACCATCCTGACGATGCCGCAGATATCACTCAACAAGCTTTTGTTGAGGCCGCACGCACGATTGCAAGTTTCCGCGGCGACTCCAAATTATCCACCTGGCTGTTTGGTATCGCGATGAATATGGTACGTAATTATATGCGGAAAATGATCGAGCAGGATTTGTATGAATTGCCAGTACTTTCGTTTCAGGAGCTGACACAGGAAATCAACATTCAGCCTCTGGCGCGGGTGGAGCTGTGATGACGTCTTCTTTTTTTTCAACTGACCTCGGCACTCGTGGCCTTGACGGCGACTTCAAGATCAGTAAATTCTCTGATCAGTCCCAAGAAGCCACTGGCCTCAAATACGCCGCGAACCTGCTCACCCATTTCGGCCAATACGACCTGCCCTTTTCGGGACTGAACTTCCTCAGTGGCTTTGAGAATCACACGCAAGCCGTCACTGGATATATGGCTAAGGATCGAAAAATCAAAGACAAGCCGGGTGACGCCTTCAGCTATCGCACCATCGAGCAATTCATGCAGCTCGTTTGCAGCCATTTTGTTGATATCGCCACTGGGTCGGACAATAAGTACCTGACCACGGACTTCAGTATGTATCGTCATTTTTTAAGTATTTTTTATAAGAATTTAAAGCAACAAAAGTATTGTATCCAGACTCTGATGAAAGTTCGAGAAAGCTTTACATGAAATTAGAACCCAGCTTCGATACCTTACAGGCTCAGGTTGAACTACGCGTACTGGTTGGCCCTCAAGCAGGTAGCTCCCTGAGTCTCGGCATAGGTGATTACTCCTTGGGAACATCCGATGAATGCGAGATCATTCTGATGGGTTCTCGTCTGGAGGCGATTCACGCGAAGCTGAGTTTTGATGGGGATCAAATCACGGTCAAACCCGTCGAGGGCAAGGTTTGCGATGCCCAAGGCAATGAAATCATGGATACGTTCCCACTGACGCTGGGGATGCCCTTTGATTTGGGCGGTGTCTGGGTCAGCGTTGACAGCGTGGACGCGCGCTGGCCAGATCCGGCTGATGTGCTCCCTACACCGGTACCGCCAAGCCCGGTCGACCAAACAGTGACCGAGGGAGAAGTTCAGACTCAGGCGGCAGACAATCCCGCCAGTCGTTTGCGCAATCGGGCAAAAATCACGTTGATTGTTTCTGCAGTGGGTTTATTCCTGATTGTCTTGGCTGGTATTTCATTGGCGGCCTGGATGATTGAGCAACAGGCACGTCCTAAGGTCGTCGCGACCGTCTCTAAACCTGTTGTGCCGACTATCCCCGTGAATCAGCAAAAAGTCCTGCAAATTATTCAGAATCTGGATTTGGCCAGTTCGGTGGAGATGAAAATTTCCGAGAAGGGCAGCATCAGTGTTTCTGGTTATCTTCCCGACGGCAATACAAAAAAACGATTGATTCAAGCACTCGACAATATCTCCCCCTCACCCAAGACGGAAC